>NZ_HG916855.1:1566015-1932030 GCF_000577275.2 Rhizobium favelukesii | reverse complement strand
GATTCTTTCCTCAGTTCGTTTCAATAGCCTAAGCGCCGATACGATTGATGAACGGTTAATGCAGTCGTTGTTTCGCCCTGCGGCGATAATTCGCTCTTTTTGCGTAGTTACAGAACTAGCTCGATTCGCGAGATTCGGCAAACCCCTCGAGGAGCCTTGTGCGGTCCATGTGCTGTGACGCGCGCATACGCGCGCCCCATGCTGTCATGCGCGAGGCGCGTGCCGGTCGAATGCCAGCAGAGTTCAGGCGGAACGAGACGTGGCGGTTAGGGAGAAGAGTTGTCCAAGGACACTTCCCTTGCGGTGACACGGGGTATTGCCGGATCAAGAAATGCAAAGGCTCGGGCGTTCTGCCGCTGCCTCGGGTTGCGGCAGCTCGTCGCCGACACACCGATACGGTGATCGTCCAAATGCTGGTGGAAGTCGGATTGCGATGGTGGCTATATCAGGAACGGAAATCGCGACGCCGACTGGCCAGTGGGCCAAGGCGTCGCGATCACTATTGATATTTCGGCTGGCGATTCCATCGCCTATGCCATGCGCCGACCACCAGTGCCGCCGCGGGGCTCCTCATCCGAATGCTGCCGCACCGTGGCCTCGCTCTCAGCAACCTCAGGGCTGCTCTACGATCACGGTCACTGGCGGCGCGTCGCTTTCCACCGGCGCGCTTGCGTCGGGATCCGTCACTGACTCCTCTGTTGGAAGTGTATCGCGAATCTGATCGATCTTTCCGACGGCCGGGCCGACACCCAAGATGTCTTTTGCCTCTTCGAGAGCATCGTCCGTCACTTCGCCACCCTTGGTAAAGCTCGAAAGCGCGTCGCGCAGCGCTTCGTCGCTAAGAGCCGGGTCAGTCGGAATAGCGTCAGGCCCGTTTTCGGCTTCAAACTCGGCGTAGGCCATCACATAGGCCGAAACCGCCGCCATTCGAGGATCGTTGGAGTGCATGTAGGCGTGGTAGTTCCTGTTCAGCGAACTCAGGCTGGCAAAAGAGGCTTCAGGGGCTTTTGCTTTGCTCGTCGTCGCGACCTTGCTTTTCGTTGTCGGTGCGGACTTCTTCTCGTGCGTGAACAACGACTTCAACGTTGGACGATCGCTACTGCTGTTGCTGTTCTTGCTTTTTCCGTGCGAACCGGCGGTGTCAGACTTCCCGTGGCTGGAACTGCCACCAGCGTGGTTTCCGCCGTTGCCGTTGCCGTTGCCGCCCCCATTGCCATTTCCGTTGCCACCTCCGGAATTGCCGTTACCGTTCCCACCCTTCGCATAGGCGACGCCCGACAAGCCCAATGCTGCGCCCCCGACAGGCGCAACCGCAATTGTCAGCGCAATAATGCTGCGTCCAAGAATCGTGGAAATGCTCATATCAACCTCCGGATTTAATACTGCTTTGCAGTACATTGTTCGTATGGCCGGAAAGCATGGTTGCAAGCGGCGGGCTTGAAGCCAGCTTTCCGGCCTGGCGCGGACACACCGCGTTCCAATTCACATCGACGATAGCCTGCGTCGGGCGCCAGTTCCACGCAGGTCAGACCATTGCTCCTCCAGTTAGGACCTAGGTCTGACCTGTCACAGACCAAAGGTCCAAATTCCCGTCCCTGTGACGCGATATTGTTTGACCCATTATCGGAACGAGGTAATTCTGCGGTTCGATGAACTGACGTGCCGCCGCAACTCTGGGCGGCCGATCCCGAGACATCTTGTGCGGCCCCATGAACTCATAAAACGATGGAATTCACAATCGCTGGCCAGGCAGTTCCTACTTACGGGAGGCGCTGTGTCGCTGGTCGCGATGGTGTTGGTCGGCGCATTCGTAAGCAGCCTGATCGAAGAGGCGGTGACCCGAAATTCAGCGGCGTCGACTGCCCTTTACGTCGACAGCGTGATCGCACCGTTGCTGCCTGACATGCTCACGGCAGAGGAGCTCGATGATACGGTCTCTCGCGCGCTCGACGAGACCCTCGAGCAGGGCGCGCTTGGAAACCGCCTGAAGTCGTTCAGGCTGTGGCGCGCAGATGGCACCGTTCTTTATTCGAACGACAAGCGCATGCAAGGCAAGCGCTTCAAATTGAGCGACGACCTCAAGACGGCTTTCTCCGGCAAGATGGTCGCGCAGTTCAATCGCCTGGACGACGGGGAGGACGAAGGCGAGCGGGAAAGTGGCAAGCCTTTGCTTGAGATCTACAATCCCGTTCTGCAACCATGGTCAGGGCAGGTCGTCGCCGTCTCCGAATTCTATGAAATAGCCAACGATTTCCAGCGGAGTCTCAATCAGGCGCGCTTGCACAGCTGGATGGCGGTCGCGGCCTTCACGCTTGCGTTTTTTATCGTGTTGTCGGCCCTCATTTTGAGAGGAAGCAGGACCATCGAAGATCAGCGGCAGGCACTGAGGCGCCGCATTGACGAGCTTTCGGCGCTCCTGTCGCAGAACCAGACGTTGCGAGCGCGGGTCCACCGCGCGTCTCAGCGCGCCACGGCGCTTAACGAGAGCCATTTGCGACGCATTGGCGCCGATCTTCACGACGGGCCGGCACAACTCGTCGCATTCGCCTCGTTGCGACTGGACAGCGATGCGCTGGTCGATCCGGCCACACCTGCATCACTGCGCGAGCGTGAAATCGCAGCCATCAAGGCAAGCCTCGACGAGGCCATGAATGAGATCAGGACGATCTGCAGCGGGCTTGTGTTGCCGCAGATCGAGGCCGCGAGCCTGCCAGAGATATTGGAGCGCAGCGTTCGTGCGCATGAGCAACGAACCGGATCACGCGTTCAATTGAAGATGGCTAACGTGCCCGAGCACCTTTCGCCCTCGGCAAAGATCTGTATATACCGTTTCGTGCAGGAAGGGCTGAATAACAGCTATCGTCACGGCGGCGGTGTAGAACAACGCGTGGTGCAACGCTTGGAGGGTGACCGCATCAGTATCGAGGTTTCAGACGGTGGATCCGGGTTCGATCCCAATGCCGTGGGCCCCACCAGCCTTGGCCTTGCCGGTCTCAGAGAGCGGATTGAAAGCCTTGGCGGCACCTTCCAGCTGCAATCGTCCGCCCAAGGTACCCTTGTCAGCATGTCGCTCAGTAGCGAGGAGATCCCACAAACATGACAGCGCGAATTCGCGTCGCAGTGATCGATGACCACCCGTTGTTCAGGGAGGGGGTAACCCGAAGCCTGTCGGAGATCGACGGATTTGAAATCGTCGCGGAGGGAAGCACGAAGGATGATGCGATAAAAGTGGCGCAGAATCTGCAGCCGGACGTGCTGCTTATGGACATTTCCATGCCTGGCGGCGGCTTGAACGCAATCGCTCCGATCCTCGAAACCGAACCGTCACAGAAGATTGTCATGCTCACCGTTTCTGAGTCCAGCGACGATGTCACGGCCGCATTGAACAGCGGAGCAAAGGGGTATGTGTTGAAAGGCGTCGGCTCCAGGGCACTTGCCGAAATCATCCGGAGCGTGGCTGCAGGCGAGAGCTATGTCGCCCCGACGCTGTCAGCACGGCTGCTTTCCAGTCGTTCTTCGCCTGCTCCGAAGAAATTTTCCGCCATTGCCGCACTGACCACGCGTGAACAACAGGTCCTGCAGCTCGTCGCATCCGGCATGAGCAACAAGCATGTCGCCAGGAAGCTCGATCTTCACGAAAAGACGATCAAGCATCACATGACGCAGATCATGGCGAAGCTCGGTGTCGCCAACCGAACGGAAGCGGCAATTGCGCTTCGCGATGCCATCGATGGGCGCGACAATCAATGAATGAAGGATTCGAGGCGGACTTCATCTGCAGAGGTCGCGCGCCGATTGACGATCGTGCGCCCCCTCGCGTCTCTCATGATGTAGCGGCCTTTCCTGATGGCTTCACTCATGCCGTCGCCGTGGCGAACCTCTATTGCCGAGCTGTCCGTATCACCGACATAAGCCCTCGAGCCATTTCCCGTGGTGGTGCCGCGGTTGGAACTGCCGCCGCTGTTTCCATTGCCGTTACCACCGCTATTGCCGTTTCCCCCGCTATTGCCATTGCCGCTGCCGCCGCTATTGCCATTGCCGCTGCCGCCGCTATTGCCATTGCCACCGCTATTTCCATTGCCGTTGCCGCCACCGTTGCCGCCACCATTGCCGTTGCCGCCACCATTGCCGTTGCCGCCCTTGTCGGCCTCAGCGGTCTGGAGCTTGAGCGTCAGCGAAGTGCCAGAGACCACGACCTTGTAGGGCATCGCTGCCAGCAACAGACCAAGTGACATACGGCACAGGGTCGCAACGAACCTTCGACGTGCGGGCATCATCATTCCTCTGAATTCCACGGTCCTTCCCGATCGTGATCTGGGCAATCATCGCTACCCGATTTGTCCGACGCTGGAATGCACATAGAAAAACCACCCGGCGTAGCATATGGAACTGCCGCGCCACCTTCTCGAATTTGCTCACGTGTCCACCAGACCGTCAATTCGCAATCGCTGCTTTCAGACCTTTCCTTGATAGCCGCAGGACGTTCGTCCAGCCAGCCTTTGGACCAAGGTCCGAGGATTTCGCCAAAGTGCTTGAGAAGCGACGTGCTCAGACCGGCACCGAAGTCGAGTATTTTACGCGCTTCAAGGCGAAATGCGACGACGATGTCGCCACGGCGTGGTGTGTCAGTATCCCTTGCATGAGTAGCCGCTCGTAGTCCTCGACGTCTGTGACGGCCACACGCAGTAGATAGTCCCAATCACCAGACATCGAATAGCACTCGAGTACCTCCTCGTGACTTTCCACGAAACGTTCGAAATCACCTCTGGCGACCGGGTCGTGCGTCTTCATTCGCACCTGGCAAAATACGGTCAGACCGCGACCGACCGCCTCAGGGCGCACGAGGCGGACCGTCGGCCCAAGCATGCCGGCCGCCTCCAGCGCCTTGATGCGGCGCCAGCAAGACGCGCTCGACGCCCCGACCCGCTCGGCAAGCGCGGCATGGCTGAGATCCCCCTCGCTTTGGAGTAATCGGAGAATCTTTCGGTCTACATTGTCGATTTCGGGCACTTTCATCGGAATCTCTCGTTTCGCGATACGTGCGTTTCTCATGATCTGACGCTTCCGTCGAAACCGTGCAGCCAGCCTTGGCTTTGCGCACCATTCTCTTCAGACAGTAGCGCGGTTTATCTCATATGAAATGGCGGAATGGGAAAGCGAAGCCAGAGCACTCGTCGCTTGTCAGTCAGGGAGCTCTCGTGCCCTACTGCCCTCAGTCGCAAACCGGTGCACCGAAGGAACCGATATCAGATCGGCGTCCTGAACAGGGTAAAATAACCCCATGCCGCGACGAACAGTGCAAGAATGGCTGCCGCAATCGCGAGCTTGCGAAGACCTGGTCGAGGCGGCCGCGGGGGCTTCGGACGCCGGAATTGAATGACATTATCGTTCATCTGCTGTTTCTCCCTCGTGCCGCATCATACGCTGTTTCGGGCGAGCCATAGCAGATGTCAAAAAGAAAAAGACGCTCAACCCTTTCGGGGAGCGTCTTTTCTTTCCCGGACAGCGAACGCGACATGTCCCGGAGGGCACGCCAGCAGGCTATCGATACAGGTGATGTGCGTTAGATGGCACCGTTCTTGCCAACGATCAAGTCGGTAAGGACGACTTTTTTGCATCGCCGCTCGGTCGGCCTGCTTGGCAGTGGGTAGATCTGATCGCTCGTCAGGTCGCGGCCGCAAACAGACGGGATCGGGTCAGGAAGCGCTTCTCTCGGCCGTTGTCGAGCGAGAACATGCCGCCACGACCGGGCACGACGTCGATGATCAGTTGCGTGTGCTTCCAGGCCTCGAACTGTGTGGCGCTGATATAGACAGGGACGCCTGCGATCTCCCCGAGCTTGACGTCGTGATCTGCGACAACGAAGTCCCCCGCCGGATAGCACATCGGCGACGAACCGTCGCAACAGCCCCCCGATTGATGAAAGAGGATATCGGGATGATCTCGCCTGATCTCCTCAATCAACGCGATCGCACTGTCTGTCGCTGTGACGCGTGGCTGGTCATTGATCGTCGCTTTCATCATCTCTCTCCTGAAAGCGGCTCGCCCTGTCATGAGAGCGAGCCGGCAAACAGACCTCTCAGAAGAAACCGAGGGCCTTCGGGCTGTAGCTCACGAGCATGTTTTTCGTCTGCTGATAATGGTCGAGCATCATCTTGTGGGTTTCGCGACCGATGCCCGACTGCTTATAGCCGCCAAAAGCGGCATGCGCCGGATAAGCGTGGTAGCAATTCGTCCATACCCGACCGGCCTGAATCTCACGGCCGAAGCGGTAGCAACGGTTGGCGTCGCGGCTCCAGACGCCGGCGCCGAGGCCGTACAGCGTGTCGTTGGCGATTTCGAGGGCTTCCTTTTCTTCCTTGAAGGTGGTTACGGCCACGACGGGTCCGAAGATTTCCTCCTGGAAGACGCGCATCTTGTTGTGTCCTTTGAAGATCGTCGGCTTGACGTAATAGCCGCTGGCGAGGTCGCCGCCGAGATCGCTGCGCGAGCCGCCGGTCAGCACGGCAGCACCTTCCTGCTTGCCAATGTCGAGATAAGCGAGGATCTTTTCCAACTGTTCGCTGGAAGCCTGGGCACCGATCATCGTCGCCGTGTCGAGGGGGTTTCCCTGCTTGATGGCTTCGACGCGCCTGACGGCCTTTTCCATAAAGCGATCGTAGATCGATTCCTGGATGAGCGCGCGGCTGGGGCACGTGCACACCTCGCCCTGGTTCAGCGCGAACATTGCAAAACCTTCCAGCGACTTGTCGAGGAAGTCGTCGTCTTGCGCCATGACGTCGGCAAAGAAGATGTTTGGCGATTTGCCACCGAGCTCGAGGGTCACCGGAATGAGGTTCTGGCTGGCGTATTGCATGATCAGGCGGCCGGTCGTCGTCTCACCGGTAAAGGCGATCTTGGCGATGCGCGGGCTGGAGGCGAGCGGTTTGCCTGCTTCAAGGCCAAAGCCGTTGACAATATTGAGGACGCCAGGCGGCAGCAGATCACCGACGAGTTCTGCCCAGACGAGAAGCGAGGCCGGCGTTTGCTCGGCGGGCTTGATGACGACGCAGTTGCCTGCGGCGAGCGCCGGAGCGAGCTTCCAGGCAGCCATCAGGATCGGGAAGTTCCAGGGAATGATCTGGCCGACGACACCGAGCGGCTCATGGAAATGATAGGCAACCGTGTCGTGGTCGATCTCTCCGATCGAACCTTCCTGGGCACGAATGCAGGAGGCGAAGTATCGGAAGTGGTCGATCGCCAACGGGATGTCGGCGGCCATCGTCTCGCGTATCGGCTTGCCATTGTCCCATGTTTCGGCTTGCGCCAGGAGTTCAAGCTTATCCTCCATGCGCTGAGCAATCCTCATAAGAATGTTGGCCCGTCCGGCAACCGAAGTCCTGCCCCATTTCTCCCTGGCAGCGTGTGCAGCGTCGAGTGCGGCATTGATATCCAGTTCACTGGAGCGTGCCACCTCGCACAGCTTGCCGCCGGTAACGGGCGTGATGTTGTCGAAGTAACGCCCCTCGATCGGCTCGCGCCATTCTCCGCCGATGAAGTTGCCGTATTTCGTCTTGAATGGCGTCTTGATGATTTTCTGATGCAGCATGTGATCCTCCCTTGAAAAGGTCCGGGTTCGGGAGCGAACCGGTGAGAGGAAATCTGCGCGCGTTTTGCAGCGGCAGAAAGCTGCCCTTAAGAGTACCGCAGCGCACACTGTCGCAACTCTGCGACAAAGAGGCGTCAAGGCAGTCAGTGTAGATTGAGTCGCTTCATCTTCCTATGCAGCGTTGCCCGGCTGATACCGAGCGCAACGGCAGCTTGTGAGACGTTTCCACTAGAGCGGGAAAGGGCACGCAGCAAGGCTGCCCGTTCTGCATCGACGAGATCCTCGTTTGCCGAAATGCTCTGCTCCTGAAGCGCATCGGCGGCAGGCAGGCCCGCCGCAATGCGGCTATCGTCCAGCTTTAGGGCCAGACGCGCGGCGCGGGTAGCGCCGAGAACGAGGTCATGTCGATCGACAGCAAGGAGCGCTGCGGTCGGATTGCTCGCGGCAGGCACCATGAGGAAGCGGGCCCCGGCAAAGGCGCTTCTGAACAGATTGATTTCAATGCGCAGGGCGGCGTCACGGGCCATCTGGCCAAGGATCCCGAGTGTGACCTCGTTCACGTCGTCGCGACACGTCGATATGTCGAGTGCGGCGGCCAGCTGGCCGCGGTGGTCGCGGATTGGCGCCGTTGTGCAGCTCAAGGTGATGTTCGAGCAGAAGAAATGTTGATCCCGCAGGATCGTGACAGAACGCCCGTCAGCGATGGCGGTGCCGATGCCATTCGTACCAATGCTGGCTTCGGTCCAGACGGAACCTGTCCAGAGACCCAATTCATGAAAATGCTTGTCATCGCCTGCCACACCGCGGCGTTCGAGCGCAACGCCATTGCTGTCGGTCAAGATTAAGCAACAGCCGCTCTTGCCCACCGTCGCACATAGACGATCAAGTTCGGACAAAGCGTCAGCGATGAGGTTTTCGGAGGCTTGCCGAGCGCTCTTTAACTCCTCGCCGGAAAGGCGAAGTGACACCCGTATCTGCTCCGGGGCAAGCCTATGCATGGCAATGCATCGCCGCCAGGACGCAACGATGGATGAGTTTGCGACAGCGGAATCCCGTTGAGTGCACGTATAGACGTGCTCTGCATGCGCAGTGAGTTCACCCATTGGCTCCTCCAACCAATTGTAGGGCCACCTTGGCGCAAAGCCATGGCTTTGGCAATTCTCGCGCTGCCGGTAGAGCCATCCGCGACGAGCATTGTGATGAGCCAAGTGTCGCAATATTGCGACACTTGGCTCATCACCCACTCGCTGAGACCCGCGGAGCGCCGTCGAACTCAATTTGGTGCCCGAGCAGATGCCATCGGTTCTTGCTGCGATGGGGAAATTGGGGATAGATTTACCTGTTGCGCGTGATTGATCGCGACTGCAGCAGTTGTTTGGGAAGTTGCTTGCTTGAAAACACCACGGCGCCATTCGATCTCAGGCGTAGCCAGGCAGCGGCTCCGATACGATGATCGACCCGGAATCAGTCCGGTTGATATCGCCGAGCATAATTCCCGCACGACCCTTAGGCTCCTTCGGCGCCGCGGCCCACTGACGCGTCGGGAGCTTTCCAAGGAACTGGGCCTGACCGAACCTGCCATCACCGGAATCGTCCGTCGCCTTGCGGTTGCCGGCCTTGTCAGCGAACGCAAGCGCTCCACCACAGGGCATTACACAGCCGCGGAATTTGGCTTGCGTGGCGAAGCCGCCTGTTCTCTCGGCGTGCGGATCGGCAAGCGTGATGGCGAAATCATCCTGATGGACTTTGCTGGCGAGATCGTTCGCCGGCAATCTTTCGAGACGCATGATGATCTCATCGCCACGGCCGCCGATTTCCGCCGAACGGCCGGTCTCGGCACGCTGGTGGGCTGCGGTGTCGCAACCTCGCCTGGCCCCTTCATGGATCGCCATCAGATAAAAAGCGCCCTCACGAGACAGAGCCAAGAGCCTGTCTTCTTGGATGACACGGAGGCCGCGATCGAAGCCGAGCGCGCGCTGGGGACTGGCGACCGGGAAGGTGGGCTGGTCATGATCCTCATCGATTGCTCGGTGCGTGCCGGTCTGCTGATTGGGGGCAGGGTCTTCCGAGGCATCCATGGCCGCGCCGGACAGATCGGCGAAATGCGCTCAGGCGTCGACGGGGCAAGTCTCGACGAGGTGGCGACGCTCAAATCCCTGGAACGCTGTCTCGCTTCAGGCCCGGCCGACAGGGATCGTTGGGTCGCGACCGCGGCCCGTCATCTGCATGAGGCGGTGCTTGCTGTTTCGGGCTTTATAGCCCCCGGTGCCATCCTCATCGGCGGCTCCTTGCCCGAGGACGTCCTGGATGCCGTGGTCGAGCGCATGTCGCGGGAGCGTGACGACAAGATCCGCGACCTTGTCATTGCACCCTGGATTCAACAGGTCAGACGCGCGACGCTTCCCTGGGGGGGTGTCACAGTCGGCGCCGCCTTGCGACCGCTGGACGCAATCACATTGCCGGACACGCGAGAATAGCACCGGACAACTGACGCAGTCGCTACGCAGGCACCAAGTCCGGCGCCTGCAAAGGATGTCCCCCAAGCGGGTTGCGAACCCGCTGCTCCGGTTCCGCGGACGGAAGCCCGAGCCGGTGGGCAAGGGGAATTGCGGCGGCGCCAAGCGCTGCGGCGTCCTCTGATCCTGCCGCCCGGTGTAGCGACGGGGCCTGGGCACCGAGACGGGCAATTTCCTCATGCACATAAAGGAGAAGTTCGTCGATCAGGCGAACAGGAAAGCGGCCACCGATAAGCACCCCTTCGGGATCGACGATCATGCCTATGTTGACCACCGCCTGCGCAATCTTAATGCTGACCTTGCGCAACCATGCACTGACAAGCTTGCGGCCCGTCTCGTCGAGCTCCAGAAGGTCGGATGGCGCCGTCGCCGTGACCCCGTTTTGCTGCAGATGGTCGAGCAGGATGAAGAGCGAGAACATCTCGCCGAGCGGTTGGGTGCTGCCGGCATAGGGACCCTCATCAAAAACAACAGGCAGCCAGCCGATCTCGCCGCCGATACCACTTGCCCCCTTATGCCGGACGCCGTCGATCACCAGACTGCCGCCGAGGCAAGCATTTGCGAGAATGTAGAAGAAGCTGTCGATCTCGGTGCCAAGACCATATTCGATCTCGCCGAGCGCGGCGGCATTGGCATCGTTGTCGATAAAGACCGGATGATCGGACAGAGCCTCCAAAGCACCGCGAACGTCATAGCCATTCCAACGACGGTACTCTGGCGGGAAGCCGATCACCGGCACTTCGCCCAGCCAATCGGGAATGGCGAGGCCGATACCTGCGAGCCGGGTTTCCTGAATGATCTTGCGACGACGAAACGACGAGAGCGCGTCGCCCATGAGCGCGACAAAATCGTCCGGCAACAGAAAGCGCCGCTCATGGTGGATGCGCCCACGGACAGTGCCGACGCCGTCCACGGCAACGATCGTCAGGTGATCGCGATCGACGTTCGCACCGATTGAGAAGACGCCTTCTGGATCGATCTCCAGTTCGATGGCAGGCTGCCCCCTCAAACCGCGTCGACGCCGTGCCTCCATGACGAGGCCCTCGTCGAGCAGGCGCTCGACAATGCGCGTCACCGCCTGTTTGGTGAGCCTCGATTGCGCGGCAAGTTCCGTGCGCGAGATCGGGCCGCCGCGCTGGATCGAAGAAAGGATCATGGCGCGGTTCGCGGCCGCAGCCTGCTCCGTGTTCGAGCCCGACACCAACACCAACACCTTCCGCCTCCCTCCAGCACACCCAAGCTTGCGCAAGACTATGTGATTGGATCGAATAGGAAAAGGGACCAACGCCAGCCCGTTCCGCCATTGCGCTGTTCAAGCTCTTGCAATCCGCCAGCTCTTGACCTCGAAGGGCATCAATCCTGTCGCCGGCGTGTCGGCCATCGGTTCTTCCAGGATACTGACCGATCCTTGGTTGCGCCAATTGGATGGGAGCTTCAGATCGAATGATCCGCGGCGACCGGCCGGTTCGTAGACGCGCACGATCAGTCCGTCGCCGTCTTCCACAGGTTTTATAGCCGAGAGTGCCGCATCGATCCCCGTCACCCCAAGTGGTTGCCAGTTGCCGATCGCGCGTCCTGCCACGGGTAGTGCCAAGAGGGGCTGGTTCAGGTCTTCGGCTTCCTCCCGGACCCCGCCGTCGTACCACGTGCCGTCGTGCGGCATCAGCGCATAGGTGAACGCTTGCACCCCCTCATCAGCAAGCGGATCGGGATAGATTGGCGAACGAAGGAGCGAAAGACCAAGGACATTGCCTCGAATGCTGTGTCCATACTTGGCGTCGTTGAGTATGGCCACGCCGAAGCCCGGTTCCGAAAGGTCGGCAAACCGGTGGGCCGGCGCCTCGAACATCGCCGCGTCCCACGGGGTATTGGAGTGCGTCGGCCGCTCGACCACGCCATAGGCGCATTCGCAGGTTGCGCGCGCATTGCGAACGGCCACCCCCGTCTGCGACCGCAGGAAGGCACGACGGTCATGCCAATCGAGCTCGGTTTCGATATCCAGCCGCCGTGCGTTGGCGCCAAGCGACAGCACTTGCGTGATGCGCGAATGCCGCCATGTTCTGACAATCTTGATCGCCACGCGGTTCGGTCCGTTGTCAATCACCTCGAGGCTGTCGAGTGCGGTGATCTCTTCGCCGCGCGCGGCGTAGTCCTCCTCGACATCCCACGCATCCCAATTGCGAGGTTTGTCTGCCGGATAGACGAACAGACGGTTGCCACCGTCCTGCAAGGCTTCGCGGGCAGTCGGCTTGTGGACAATGCTCGCGATCGAGCCATTCTTGGCCAATGTTACCTTAAGGACGGCATTTTCGAGATGCTCGCGGCTGACGGAAAGGCCAGGCGCAGGCTCGAGCGCTTCCGCACCGATGACGGCAATGGCGAGCGGCGCGATCACTGTTTCGGATGAGATGATGGTCCCGTCGTGAAGCATGAGCCGCACCGGCCGTGCCGACAGGGATGGATTGACAACGAGCAGGTTGTTTCCGGTGCCCGCCGGCAACTGCTTGGCGATTGCCTCCATCGCCTTGGCCTGGGCTGCCTTGCCCTTGGCGACAACCGCTTCGAGTTCGTCGGCGGCATCGACGTAGACCTCCGCGATCGACGAACCCGGCAGAATATCGTGGAACTCGTTCTTCAGGACGACGCGCCACTCCGGCTCCATCGATTTGGACTGGGCGGCACCCAACAGGTGGGCCAGCCCAAACAAGGTCTCGGCGGTAATGAGACTGCGCTCCGCCTTGCGGTGCAGTCGCTTTACCACGCTCTGGCTGGTCAAGGTCGCGCGATGCAGCTCGAGATAGATCTCTCCGCGCCAAGTTGCCAAGTCCTTCTTGGTTGCACTTTCATGCGCGCCCTTGAAGAAGTCGTCGACCGTCGTCCACCGCGCCTTCGGCAGGGTGGGAAATGCCCGCAGCTGCTCCTCGCGTACGATCATCTCGGGTGTGACGCCGCCACCGCCGTCGCCGTAACCGACCGCAAGCAGGGTGGTGTCGTGCTTGTCCTTGTCCTTGAAATTCCGCCAGGTCGGAACAAAGCAATCCGGTCGCACGAAGCCATTATAGCCATGCATCGGATTGTCGAACGTATGGGCAAGAACCCGACTCCCATCAAGGCCCTCCCACCAGAAGAGATCGGAAGGGAACTTGTTCGTTTCCGACCAGTTGACCTTGATCGTGAAGAAGCTGTTCATGCCACCCTGGCGCAACAGCTGCGGAAGGGCGCCGGAAAAGCCGAAGCAGTCAGGCAACCAGCAAACGCTGTGACGAACACCGAATGTCTTCTCGAAATAGCGCTGTCCATAGAGAATCTGCCGGCTGAGGCTTTCGCCGGTCGGCATGTTCGTATCGGGCTCTACCCACATACCGCCCACTGTCTCCCACTGGCCTTCTTTGGCGCGCTCGATAATCCGCTCCAAAAGTGCCGGATCGTCCTCCGCAATCTGCGCGTAAAAATGCGCGGTCGATTGATTGAAACGAAAATCGGATGACTGCTCCATCAGGGAAAGCGCTGTATGGAATGTTCGGCGCATCTTTCGCCGCGTTTCGCCATAGGGCCAGAGCCAGGCAAGATCGATATGCGCATGACCCGTCAACGCGATCTCGCCCTGCGGCGGGAACCGTTCACGCAGTTGCATCAGTTGCGCAAGCAGCGTCTCATAGGCGGATACCACGCTGGCGCGCTCGGCCTGATTGAGCCCTTCCGGCGCCGCCGCCAATGGCGGCAGCTGCCAGATCTTCTGCTGCATTGGCGAAGGCGCCGTGCGTGCCACATAGGCAGCGGTCGCCGAGGGCCATTCCAGGCCGCGCATCGCATCCTCGGCGATATCAAGCAGATGCGCAACAACGTCGTGCTGGTCGAGAATATCGACAGCCTCGCAGATCTGGCGCAGAAGCAGCCAGAGATTGTCGACCGCCGTGTCCAGCCAGATCAGCGCCGCGCGCTCCAGTTTCGGAGCGCGTACCGGCTCGCCGAACGGCAGGCGTGCCACCGTCTCCGACAATATTTTGATATCGCGGGAGGGGAGGAGAAATTCGCGGTGATAGGGATCGAGACCGAGCCTCTTTTCATTGCCCGCCTCATCGGTGATCGTGATCAGGCTTTCTCCGCCAAGATCGAGCAAAAGGCGGGCATCTTGCAGCGGCCAATGGTCGGGAAGTCTGGCGGTCGCGGCAAAATGAACGGTACCGTCGCTGTGCGGCCAGGGCGCCCCGATGGCAATTGGCTCTGCGCCAAAGGTCCAGCCATCGACCTGGGCCGTTTCGCGCGAGCGCCAATGTTCGAGTTCCGCAGCACGGATACGGATGCGTTCAAGACGTTGCGGCAGCGTAAGCGTCATAATGATAATCCTGCGATTTGAAACAAGGATCAGCCCTTGACGGCACCTGCCGTCATTGCGCCGAGGATGAGACGTTGGAGAGAAAGAAAGGCAACGATTGCGGGAACGACCGATACGAGGCAGGCGGCCGCCAGAAGCTGAATGGAGGAATCATTCTGCGTCCCGGCATATTGAAAGATTCCGACACCAATCGGCATCAGCGATTCCTTGCTGATCAGAAGGAACGGCACGAGGAACTGCGACCAACCCGCGATCACTGTGATGATGAAGGCCGATGCGATACCGGGTGTCGATAGCGGCAGTATGATGCGCCAGAAGACCGCGAAATGGCTGCATCCGTCGATCAGCGCCGCCTCGTCGAGGCTGCGGGGGATGCCGTCGATGAAACCCTTCAGGATCCAGGTCACCATCGGCACAGCAAGCGCGATGTAGACCATGGTTGCCCCGAAGTGGCTGTCCGTCAGACCGATTGCGGCCATGTAGCGATAGAGCGGGACCATGATCACGAGTGGCGAGATCATCTGGAAGGCGAGCAGGACCATCATCCATGGGCCTTTCCCACGGATCGGGAAGCGCGAAAATGCATAGGCAGCCGGCAACGCCACGACAAGGCAACCAATGGCGCTTGATGTCGACAGGATCAAAGCGTTCCAGAGATATCCGGCAAACTTGTCGGACGACAGAATGGTCGTGAAGTTATCCAGCGTCGGGGCTTTCGGAATGAACCGGCTGACGCCCAGAAACACCTCCTTTCGCGTCCTGAGCGCGAGCGAAAGCAGCCATAGCAGCGGCCAGGCGAAAAACAGGAAGGTGACGGCCAGAAACACGTAGCTGAAGAGATCGCCCAGCCGATCCTGACGTGAGGTTCTCATACCGGCTCTCCCCGTGGCAGGAAGCGCGCATAGACAAGCGCAAGACCAAGACTGATTAAAAGCATCAGGATCGACAACACAGCGCCGGCCGCGAGATCATAATTGCGGAACACGACATTGAATGTGTAGAGCGAAAGCACCTCGGTTGCCCGTCCAGGTCCGCCGCCGGTCAGCGAGATGATGGCATCGAACGTATTCAGCGTTTGGATGGTGATCAGGATCATGTTGACCAGGATCGCAGTGCGTAGCTGCGGCAAGGTGATGTAGATCATGCGTTGCCAGGCATTGGCGCCGTCGATCTCGGCCGCCTCGTAAAGTTCGGGATCGATCGCTTTAATAGCCGCATACATGACGACCATCGAAAAGGCTGTGCCGCGCCAGACGTTGGAAATGACGACGGACCACATGACCATATCGGGATCGGAAAGCCACTGTACCGGCGCAGCCCCCACCATTCGCAGCAGACTATTCAGCCCGCCAAACGGCGCTTCGTTGAACAGCATCTTCCAGATGATGCCGCCGGCAATGCCAGGAACGACCCATGCGACAAGCGCCGTTGTTCGCACGATGGTGGATCCAAACAGACCACGATCCTCGCTGCGCACAACCACCTGAGCGATGAAGAAGCCGAGCACCTGTTGTGCAACGACGCTGGACGCCGTGAATACGAAGGTCACCCAAAGGATCTGGACGAGCTCGGGCCTCGACAGTGTGTGGATGATGGTCTGCAGCGTGTATTGCTCATCGGCGCCGACGAGCGAGACATTGGTGAATGCAAAGCGGAACACGTCGATCAGAGGGTAGAGGTAGAAGATGCCGAGCACCAGAATGAGCGGAACGAGCCAGGGCAGGGGCGATGGATTGCGCCGGCGCGCGTTACCCACGCCGAGCCGTTGGGGACGCTCGGCCGCAATGGAAGCATTCATCATCGGTCAGTCCGGTCCATTGTCCTAGAAGGATGGCGTCCAGTCATGACCGGTGGCGCAGATGAGGGGCTCTGCGCCACCGATCGCTCGCTCAGCTTCGCTTGAAGGCGCTGAGCGAAGCGCTGAAAGCCTCGTCCACGGCGGCTTCGGTCGCCTGTGTGCCTGTCAACACCTTGCCCATCATGATCTGGATCTGGTTCGAGATCTCGGGATAGACCGGCGCCCCGGGCCTTGCCTGACCAACCTTGAGGGCGGCAGCAAATGTCTTGTTTGCCTCGCTCGAAAACACCTCGTACTTGTCATAGAGGTCAGCGCGTGTGGGCAGTTGCTCCTGCAGCGCATTGGCCGGCCCCATATAGATCTCGCGGGCAAGGTCAGCGCAGACCTTGATCTTGGCCGGGTCTTTGCTGAACGCGGCGACGGTCCAGCCACCCGTACCGGTCGAGCGCTGATCCGCCGTCGGTCCGGGAAGCGGAGAGAAACTCCACTTCGCGAACTCTTCCGGATCGAGAGCCGTCTTCAACTGGGCATATTGCCAGTTGCCGCCGACGAAAAGTGCCGTCGTGCCCGCCGCCGCGGCAGCATTGAAGTCGTCGTAGCTGCCAAGCGTCGCGACCCGCTTCGGCGCCGCTCCCGATTCAACCAGATCGCGATAGTAGTTGACAGCCTTGATGAACTTCTCGCGGTTTTCGCCTTCGCCGAAGATTGGCTTACCCTGGTCGTCGACCAGCCTGCCGCCCTGTGCCCAGAAATTCGCCAGCCAGTCAAAGGTCGTTCCTTCGTAGCGGCTACCATTGAACAGAATGCCTTCCATGCCCTGTTTGACCGATGATAATCCCGCCTTCTTCAGGTCATCCCATGTCTGGGGAGCATCCGGAACGATTTCCTTATTGCGATAGAGGACACGCAGATCCGTCGACCACCACCACGCGTAGATGTTGCCATCGGCGCCAGTTATGCCGTCACGGATAAACGGAAACAGTTGAGCGATCTCATCCTTGCTGAAATAGGGCGAGAAGGATTGAAGCACGCCGGCCTTCTTAAACAGCGGCAGAACGAAGGAGTCGACCGCTGCACAGTCCGGAGCCTGACCCGACTTGGCCTGTTCGAGCATGCGCGCCTGTTCCTGCCCGATGTCGCCGGACATCATCTGCAGCTCGATTTGCCAATCGGGACGCTTGGCAATGAAGTCGTTGAACAGTTTGCCATAGCCTTGCGCATAAGCCGGTTCGTTGTTGCGCGGGCCATCCGTGGTCATGCGGAAAACCATCTTGTTTGGCGCATCGGGTTTGCCGACGATGTCACCTGTGATGGTGTCTTGAGCCATACTGAGCTGCGGCAGCGTGAAAATCGTGCTGGCAGCAAGCGCAAGCGTGATTGCCTTGTTCCTCACCCTATGTCCTCCCTGGTCAGGATCCGGTCCGAGCCCTTTGCCTCCACACATCGAGCATCCAGATCCGACGATTAGATTAAGTCACTTTCTTTTGGTGTCAAGGAGAGCCCGTTGGTATCATTCCCGCTCCCGACGCTCATCGCCTTCAACGTCGGCGTGCAGATGCGACTACACAAAGCAAAAAACCCCGTCGTTTCAGCGAAGACATTCGCGCAAAGCGCGTGTCACGATGAAGTCACAACACGGCCCGTCAGGCCTGTGCTTTAACGTCGTGGGGTAGAATGAACAGGAAGGCGTCCACAAAGCGCGTCATGCGCGACTGTGGCGACAGTGAATAAATGCCGATCATTTATAGACGCATGACCCGGGACGAGGCGCTACAGAGCGCCGATATCATCGTACAGGCCTACGCCAAGCAGCCCTGGCACGAAGAATGGTCCACCCAGAACGCAATCTTTCGCATAGACGAATTGACGACGACGCCGATGTGCCTGGCTGTCGCAGCGTTCGACAAAGAGCGGCCGATTGGCTTCGCCTTCGGCCTCCCACACACGTCTGTGATGGGTCGCGGGATTCACGTTGCGGAAATAGCGATAAGGCCGCAGCATCAGCGCTCCGGAATCGGTTCCCGCCTATTGAATCGATTGGAGGAGGAAGCGCGCATCATGGGCTACGTGCACGTGTGGCTCGTCTCTCGCAGCACCGGCGGCGTTGCGGAATACTACAAGAGCAATGACTATCAGCAGTCCGAGAAGCTCTGTGTCTACTCGAAAAAACTGACATAGGCCGGCGCACGCGCCGCCGGCCCCCGCCTGTGCGGGTCATGTCAGTTCAAGCATGGCGCCCTGTTGGAAAACAACACATCCGCCAGTCCCTCATGCGGACCGTCACCAATTGCACGCAGAACCTCGTTAAGCGCCAGGCCGAGACAGTGCATTGCGCCCACCAGATCAACATCTTCGGCCGCATATTTTGCGTAACTAATCATGCGCGCCAATGCGACGAGTTCATCCAAGTCGTCGGAAGATCGCTCACTGCTACCCAGGTCGATCAGTCTGTCTGTCGATGCTCCACTCATCTCTGTTCTCCCTCGAACAGGCGAGAGAATATTCAGCACACGCGCAAAAGGCCCGTGAAAAACACGTGACACACGTTATTGTTGCATTCCGTGCCGCAATCTCCAAATTATTGCTTTTGCGACAAGACAAAGGTCTCGTTGAATTGCCACGCTCGTTCGCTCGGGGATGGGGGGTGATCGTCTGCCAAAAGAACCGCATCAAGAACGGCGAGAGCGTCGGCCCGCTTCTGATCGACCTCGTTCGATCGCAGCAGCGACAACAACGACTGCTTATCTGCCGAAACATCCGCACTTGCCACGATCGCGCTCCAGGTCCGCATCTTGAAGAACAAATTTCCCGCAGCTATTTCGAGCTCCACGCGATGCTCATGCCTGAGCATCTGGCGGTTCTCCAACGCATCGAGTGTCGCCCTGACATTGACCAATGGAACGGTCAACGCCTTATATGCTAACTCGATCGGTCCATGCAGCAGCGCTACATCTGCGTCGTCGACAGTCGCCCCCGTCGCATACTCGCCGTAGATGCGGCCAACGCCGACCATACCGAAAATCCCACATTCGGCAGCACGTAGCGCGCCCATGCTCGCACCCCCGAACACGCGGACCTGTCGCGAAAGTGCATAGAGAATTTCCTTGTGCCAGACGGGCGCTGTATATTCGAAGCCGCCATCGATGATACCGATCACCCGCGCACCCTTTTGTACGGCCGCCAGCACGTCGCCTTGAACGGCAGGCGGGCATATGGTGACCTCATCACCGACGAGAACGGCTGCATCAGAAAGGCTCGGCCCGACAAACACGACTTTCATGAAAACACCGCCTTTGCGATCGCGCGGGCGCCAAAGCGACGCGCCCGAGCGCCCTCGGGATTTTCGAGCCCGGGAATGAAGACTTTGACGACATGGAACGGAAGAGCACCATCGGTGAGCGGCAGCGCGATGACTGGCGCGATTTCTCGCTCGCGCAAAGCATTGAAGACCTCATCGAGGTGCGGTCCGACGCCGTGCCGCTGTGAGGCCGCAATAGTGCTGCAAACGACCGGCATGGCATCAAGGGCGCGCACGGTCTCGGCGGGCGCAGGCCTTTGAAACACGTCCTGCGATAAGTCGTCGCGTGCGCCACTGATGTAGGTGATCCTCGATTGAACCGCCTCGGTCATTGCCCGAACCGCCGCCCGAACAGGCGACGGGTGCGCGCCGCTGCCGCCTGTCACTTCAACAAAGCGGATGTTGCCGTCGCGTCGCTTCGAGGGCCCGACTACGGCGGTGACACAGGGAACGGCAATGTCACTCGTCATATCAAACAGGCGCATGGCCAGCCCCGCCGTCTCAATCTTTGACACGAGTTTATCGACCAGTGGATCATCGAAGCTCACTGGATCGATACAACGCGCGAACCGATCCGCTTCGCTTGCGATCTGCCAAAGGCAATATGCATCGCGCTCGATACGCTCGAGTACCCCGTGCAAAATGGCCTCCTGTGGGGTATTGCCGGAGGCGAGGCCATCGGACGACATCCAGAAGCGGTTGCGGCGCGTTCGATCCAGAAGCGCCGCGTCGAGGGGAACATAAATCTCCCGATCAGTCAGGAGATCCTTGCCGAGCGCCCAGTCAACCGGTTCGTCCAGCCGAATATCGCTCTCGTGACGGCCGATCAGGCAGGCAAGCGTATCAAAAGCAAAACCCGCCGCCCGCAGATCATGAGCCGAGGTGCGGAACGTTGGAATGGCTGGCCTGTTGGCAACGACGCGCTCCAACGCTTCCATGACGGCCGAAGCCTTAGCGTCGTCATCCGTCAAACCCTTACCCTGGGCGATCGCAACCGAACGCCCGTTTGGGACATAAGCACACCACACCGGGATGCCGATGTTGTCCAGACCGGTGTGGCGGGCGATACGGGTTATGCCGAAATCCGCAAGAAATGGTGCGGTTCGAACGAGGGTTTCGGATGGTGAAACCGTGCGGTCAGAATAGGCGGCACGTCTACGCGCGGTCAGCGTGCGCTCTCAGCTTTCGACGTGACCGGAGAACGCCGCTTTCGCGGTCGAGACCGCCACCGCGAAGTCCACCTTCTTGACGACGGTGGCGCCCGCCTTTCGCAGCTCGGCAACCTTCGCCAGTTCACCGGCTGCGGCATCGAGTTGCTTGACGGTGCCTGCATCGAGGTCCGCAATCCAAAGCGTCGCGTCCCCTGCAATACCAAACACAACTGCCCTTGACATGATGTTCCCTTTCGTTGGTGTTAAAATCCAGCTTTCAAAAGCCCCTCTCTGTAGAGATCTTTCTGCCATTGCTCCTTGAAGGGCACGACCGAGAGCCATTTTTCCACATCGAAGACGGGGTTCAGAGTTTCCGCACGCTGCCGATAGAACTGCGCACGCCTGCGGTCGCCAATCATTGCACAACTCGCAGCAGCAATGCGGTGGGCCGGCGCCTTGTCCTTCATGGCTTCCACATAGGCGATGGCGTCGTCGTACTGCTCGAGAAAGTAGCTTGCGCCGGCAGCACACCAAAGATAGCTGTCCGGCGATAAGGGATTGAGCGAGATCGCCTTCAGGATCTTTGTCAGCGCCTCCTTCGGACGGGAGGCATGCACCAGCGTGTCGGCGTGGCTATAGATCACGTCGGCAAAATGCGGGCTCAGTTCCTCCGCGTGGCAAAGCGCTGCCACGCTCTCGTCAACGTCGCCGAGATAGAGCTTTGTCACGCCGAGTTCCCGGTAGCCGCTGGCGAAACCATCGTCGCGCTCTATTGCCTTCAACGCATTCTGCTCAGCAAGGCCCAACAGTTCCTCATTGCCCTGGGCAGTCACCAGCCACTCGCTGGTATAGGTCCGTGCCAGGCCTGTAAAAGCCGGCGAAAAGTCGTGATTGTATTTCAACGCCTCCTTGAACGCTGCTCTGGCCCTGCGAATGTGGGGCAGCGTCAGCTTGCCCATCAGGCTCGCACCAACGAGATAGGCATGATAGCACTGCGGGTTGGCCTCCAGGCTCAGCCGAGCTTGCTCGTTCCTGGCAAGTTCATCCGCGACAGACGATGACAGGTGCTCGGCAATGAGCCGCCGCTGGGTCGGCAGCGTTGCAGCGGTCATGGGAAAGCGGGTCGCCCAGATGATTTCATCGGTCGGAAAATAGACAAGCTGAGCATACAGACCTTCGCCTGAAAGTCTCGTATCAAGGAGATAGGAGATAGAGTGACGAGCGATAACGGCGGCTTTGTCGGAGTCGCGGCGAATTTGCTCGGCGGTATGGGGTGCAACAATGGAAATGTTCCTGAGCGCGCATAGCTCGATCGTCACATCCTCGATCAGCGCACTGGCAAGCGAGAGCCCGACAACGCTGCCCTGTGATGTCGGAGGAAGCAAAACCAGTCGCGGCAGGCTCGACGCGGGCCGGGGTTCGGGCTCCGGGCGGTTTGCATTCCGCACCTCCGCCGGCACCGCATAATTCCGCGTTTGCCTGTCGCTTGGCGCCAGCACGTCCGGGCCAGCAACGCCAGGCAGCCCGCGAAGGATCGCCCGGAGCGGCTCGTCGCTCGGCTCCTGCTCCAGCAACTGCAAGGCAGCGCCGGAGACGGTTCGGTAGTCGTCGGTGCCCTGTGCAGACGGCGCCGCCTCCAAGAGCATCTGCCGCAACTTGACCCTGTGGCCGCGCTGCTCGCGCGCGATCCAGCTGTCGATCGCCTTGCTTGCTGAGCGAACATTGCCGGCGAAATCACGCTGAAGTAGGTCGCTGCTGGCTCTCAGCCTGTCCATCGGCGGCATTGCCTCGTCGAATATCTCAACATCGATGGAAAGGAGGCGCGCCTGCAACTCGATCGACACCGCAGTAATCTTAAGTGGCGCGGCCTCACTGTCATCGATCTGGCGAATACGGGAGATGAGCTTACGCAGATTAAGGCCGGCCTGATCGGGCTCGGCATCCGACCATAGGAACGCAGCGACCTCTTGGCGGGTGAGGGCGTGCCCCTTGCATGTGAAGAGATAGGCCATCGTCAACAGCGCCTTGGCAGGATAGCCGACCGCATTGCCCGCCTCATCCGTCAGACGCAGTTCGCCAAATGTTTGGAGACGCAGCACCGGCTATCCTCTTGTTACGTCCGCCCGTTCCCAGCTCTCATGCTCATCCGTGACCGATTGCGTGGAGCCAAGGCTCCTTGCAAGTGCAATCAGCTTTCGACGAATATTCGGATCTTCGATCGCGATGAAGGCACGCGTCAGCGCCAGACCCTCCTTCGAAGCGATGAAATGCGCGACTTCATCGGTATCGGCGCTCAAACGCAGGCCCGCCGTGTGCGCCTTCTCTTCATCGAAAAAGAAGCCAACGGGCACGCCAAGGACTTCTGCAATGCGCTGCAGCCGGCTTGCTCCGATGCGGTTGACACCCTTTTCGTATTTTTGCAGCTGTTGGAACGTAATCCCTAAGGATTCCGAAAGGCTAACCTGGCTCAGGCCAAGTAGCTTTCGCCTTAACCTGACACGCTCACCCACATAGGCATCAATAGCGTTTGGAGTTTTGGCCTGCATGGCGTCCCCCGTTTCCTCGTGTCAGACTGGCATTATGCTGAGATCTATAAAAAATACAACCAAGAGTAAATTTATTCAAGGAGCTAATTGCTGCCGGCGGCGACATTTTGCTGTGGCGTTGCGATTTTACCCCATGCGGAGGAAATTTAGCCAAGTCCGATGCATTGAGGCAGCAAATATTGCCGACCTTGAGCGGTATATATTTCGACTGCTCTATTCATGGTAGTGTCACGTCGATTTCACAGGCTGTTCCAGATTTTTGCGACTATAGTCCAGGCACGGTTAAGTTGAAGCTTTGGTGCCGTCTTTACGGAGGCTACAGGCGGCTTTTTAGCTGGAATCGCGATAGTGGGGCATCGTTCAATAACATCACGAATGTCGCGACCTTCACTTGCTTAACCAATATCAACATTCAACGCACATCAAGAACGTGTGCCGCATCGACCGGGGGTAAGGGCCATGGAATTACGTCCTATAGTCATCAACCACGCCGACAGGCTTTCTGCCTGCCGTGAGAAGATAGAGGAAGCCGTATACCAGATCATTCAAGGCGAAAAACTGGTCGGCTTCTCGTCGACCGAAATCGCAATTGCGATCGCGGATATCGCCGACGACTACATTCTCGCGGCCTCCAAGAAGCGCGCGGCGACGCACTAATCCACGCTGTGTGTGCGGCCGACTGCCCAAGAGGCGATCAACTGCGCCCCACCCGCGACAGGGCGAGACGCAGAGGCTCATCCGAAACATAGATCAGGCCTCCGTAAGGGTGGGCCATATCGTTGATGATGAAGACCGCACCTCCGACGGACAGAGCGCAGACGACAATGACCGATATCACCGTGCCGTTATAGGGCGACAAAAGGCCGAACGTGCGAAAGATCACGATCAGCCAGAATGTCAGCACCACCAGGAAGGCGGTTGGTCGTCCTTCGCTTCCCGTATCGAGAACCAGCCAATGTGCCTCGGCGATGGGCGCTGCTGACCTCCAGCGCGCGCGTCTTGAGCAGGCGTTGTCCATCATCCTTTTCGGGCGCCAGCACCCTCAAGAGCTTCTGGACGGCTTCGACGCTGAGATCGTCCGGCGTTCCCATCCCGAGAGCCTCGCCGGCTGCGCCTCCTCCAAGCCTGGGCGACATGAGCCTCAACATGTTCGCCACGCGGTTTGAGCCGCGACCTTCCGTTAGCGATGCATCTGTCCGTGGAGACAAGAAGGGGTCCGAGGTGGCTTCGAAAAAGATACCGGAGCCTCTCCTCCACGAGGTGAGGCTCCGCTTCGCAGTATGCTTACTGCTGTGTCGTGCCGCCGGTCGAAGGGTTGGCCGGGGCAGGTGTTGCCGGCTCACTGGACGGCGCCACAGGGGCTACCGGCGGCTTCATCGGCTGAGATTCAGTCGTTGAAGCGGTCGGGTTGGGATCGGTGCCCGGCCGGTCAAACCATTCTGTGATAGCAAACGCTGCGACAAGGATCACGGCGATCGCGGCAATCCATCCGATCCAACTGCTTGAGCTGCGGCGCAGCGGTGGCGTGCGCAGGTCGTGATCGGTCGTGGGATTGCGGTTCGGATCATTCGGGTCGTAGGTCATGTCGTTTCTCCTCTCTGCAGGAAGAGAAATGAATTGTGCCCAAGTTTGTTCCAAATGCGTGGGCAATTGCCCTTCCAGAGGTCAACCGCGCCACCTGTAGCCCGCGATATTGAGACGACTTACGGGCTGCGGCCGCGATCCACTGTTACGTCGGCTTCGCACCCAGGGCAACGAGAATGCCGCGAAGCTCGGCCAGACCGCGCAGTCGACCGATTGCCGGATAGCCCGGCGTCACGGTCTTGTCGAGGTCATCGAGCATGCGATGGCCGTGGTCAGAGCGGAACACGATTGTTTCGTTTGCCCGACGCCCGCGGTCTTCTGCGACGAGCTCCTTCAGGACTGCAACCATGTCGACGTCGCCCTCCAGGTGGGCACTCTCGTGGAAGCTGCGTCCGTCGGCCTCGCGTTTTGTTGCGCGCAGATGGGCGAAATGGATTCTCGATGCGAAGCGGCGGGCCATCGCCGGCAGGTCGTTGTCGGCACGCACTCCGAGGCTGCCGGTGCAGTAGCACATGCCATTCGCCTTTGAGGGAACGGCATTGAACAGCGCGGCATAGTCTTCGGCGGTCGAAGCGATCCGCGGCAGACCAAAGAGCGAGCGCGGCGGATCATCCGGGTGCAGCGTCAGCTTGACGCCGCGCGCTTCGGCTACAGGCGTCACTGCTTGAAGAAATTCGATAAGATGCTGGCGCAGCTTGGCGGCATCGATACCGGTATAGGCTGCGAGCTTTTCACGGAACTGCGGGATCGTCAGCGGTTCGGTCGTGGAGCCGGGCAGGGCGGATGTGATGATCCGAGTGATCTCTGCAATCTCGGCTTCGCTCATCGCCTCGAACATGTCGCGCGCACGCGCCTTGTCCTCAGGGGAGTATTGCTGCTCGGCACCGGCGCGTTGGAGCACGAAGAGATCGAAGACGGCGAATTTCTCATGATCGAAACGCATGGCCGTCGCGCCGGTATCGATGACATAATCGAGTTCGGTGCGCGTCCAGTCGACGACGGGCATGAAGTTGTAACAGACAATTGGAATCCCGCAGGCTGCAACAGCTTCAAGGCTGGCGATCCAGGCCTCGATATCTGCCTTGGCTCGTCCACCGTTGCGCTTGACGGCATCTGGAATCGGGATGCTCTCGACAACCGACCATGTCAGGCGCGAGCGTCCGGGCGGCGTCGTTTCGATCATCGCCTGGCGCTCGCGCACTTCCCCTTCAGTCCAGGCACGGCCGATTGGTACCTGGTGCAGGGACGAGACGACATTGGTCGCACCGGTCTGGCGTACTTCATCGAGCGTTACCGGTGCCTCCGGCCCAAACCATCTCCAACCCTGGCGCATGTATTTCCTCCTTGGGATCTTGTCGTTGCCTGCTGACAGTCTCAGCAGAAATAATCGGGATACCGGACGCGAAGCTCGTCGACGTCGGGAATGACGGCGCTCAAGTGGTGCATCATGGCCGCACGCGCCGCTTCCACGTCGTGGGCAGCGACTGCGTCACGAATGAGCCCGTGTTCGTGCACGACATTGTCCATGCGGCCAAGAACCGGCAGCGTCAGTCGTCGGGCGCGGTCGATTTGCACCTTGACCGTCTTGAGGATCGTCCAGATGCCGGGATAGCCGGCAATCTCGGCGACAGCCTCGTGGAAGGCCTCGTCCTCGTCGTGAAAAGCGGACGTATCGCCGAGCGCGGCAAGCGATCTCTGTCGTGAAATGATGGAATTCAGGCGATCGATATCGCCTGCCGTGGCAACTTCGGCGGCGCGTTCGACGGTCGTGCCTTCAAGCGACTTGCGCACGACCACCGCCTCCGGGATCGCAGAGACCGGCACCCGCGACACGACCGTGCCGGACTGCGGGTAGATATCGACAAGCCCGCCCTCTGACAATCGAAGCAGCGCCTCACGCACTGGAGTGCGCGAGACATTGAACTCTTCGGCAATCCGCTTTTCCTGCAACAGCATGCCGGGTGGCATTCGCAGAGCAAGTATATCCGCGTAGAGCCGATCGAAGATGGCGCCGGCATTCGTCACACGGCGAAGCTTCGTCGGCCTCTCGGCCCCGAAAGGCAAGGCCGTTTGAACGGAAACAACTGCTGCCTGCATAAGGAGCCCTGACATTGACTTGATCGTGCATACTAGTATATCAATTTATTGCGACTGCCAAGGCGCACCGAGGAGGACGGTGTTTTTGGCAACTCTTTCAATAGGTTTCACACATTTGACGACAAGGTTCCGGTCCCTGCAACGACCGGCACGAGGACGCATTGGAGCGCATTTGCGGCGTCAGACAACAGGAGGAGAAACAGGATGAAAGTCACCCGCAGAACATTCGTCGGCACCGCAGCGGGCGCTGCTGTTGCAACCATGCTGCCGCTGAGGGCGTTTGCGCAGGCCAAGAAACCGGCAAGCCCCGTCACCATCACGATTGCAGATGTCGCCGGCAACCTGGCGCTGACGCAGGGCATGTTCGAGGCCTACGCCTCGGAAAAGGCGGACTGGGTTTCCAGCTTCGCCTTCACAAAGGCACCGGCACCAGAACTGCCTGGCAAGATCAAGGCGCAGCAGGCGGCCGGCAAAGTCGATATCGATCTCGTCCTGACGGGAACGGACGCGCTTTCGGCGGGCCTTGATCAGGGACTTTGGATCGATCTGAAGGCACACAAGTCGGAGCTGCCCAACCTCGAGCAGATCCTGCAGCCGCAGGCCTTCAAGATGCAGTCCCTTGCCAAGGATCAGGGCGTCGTCATCACCTATTATCCCTCAGGCCCACTCATCGAATATATGCCTGACAAGGTACCCACGCCGCCGAAATCGGCGCAAGAACTGCTTGAATGGGCGAAGGCAAACAAGAACCGCTTCATCTATGCTCGGCCGGCCAATTCGGGCCCTGGCCGCACCTTCCTCATGGGCTTGCCATACCTGCTTGGCGACAGTGATCCTCGCGATCCCGCCAAGGGCTGGGCAAAAACGTGGGACTATCTCGCCGCACTTGGCGAGCACATTGAGTATTATCCGACGGGCACTGGCCAGGTGATGAAGGAGCTTGGCGAGGGGACGCGCGACATCGTCGTATCGACGACCGGCTGGGACATCAATCCGCGGGCACTCGGCATTGTTCCAGCCGAGGCGAAGGTGCAAAAGCTCGACGGCTTCCATTGGGTCACGGACGCCCACTACGCGGTCGTCCCGAAAGGCGTCTCGGACGAGAAGATCGGCGTGCTGATCGACGTGCTTAACTACATCCTGCAGCCCAAACAGCAGGCGATCGCCTACGATGCCGGCTATTTCTATCCGGGTCCGGCCGTGAAGGACGTCACCCTCGAGATGGCGCCGCAGGAAAGCCAGGACACGATCAAGGAGTTCGGCCGTCCCGAATATGCCGACTGGATTGCCAACAATCCGCTGGAGGTTCCGCTGGAGCCGAAACAACTGGTCGAAGCCTTCCGCATCTGGGACGAGAAGATCGGCGCCAAGAAGGGCTGATCAAAAGAAGCAGCCGGCCCGGAGCCGCGTCTCGGGTCGGCCACCTCATTTTGCAGATGGAGATTGATTTGACTTCGGTTTCGAATGCCGCCGCATCGACGCGTAAGAACGCGCGCCTGGAACTCGATGGGATTCGTCGCGTCTTCGGAGCGTTCAACGCTTTGACCGGCATTGATCTTGCGATCGAACCCGGAGAGTTCGTGGCGTTGCTTGGTCCGTCCGGCTGCGGAAAGTCGACTGCATTGAACTGCATCGCCGGTTTGCTCGCACTGACCAGTGGCGAAATCCGGCTTGGCGGCACGCGTATCGACCAGCTCGAACCCGAGCGCCGCGGCTTTGGCATGGTCTTCCAAAGCTACGCCCTGTTTCCACATATGAGCGTGCGCAAGAACGTCGGATTCGGCCTTGCCATGCAGGGCATAAAGGGACCAGAGGCCGATAAGCGCATCCGTGATGCCCTGGCGCTCGTGCGCCTCGACAGCCAGGCCGACAAGTTGCCTGGTCAGCTGTCCGGTGGCCAGCAGCAGCGCGTGGCGATCGCTCGTGCCATCGTCATTCGTCCGCCAATCGTGCTGATGGACGAGCCGCTCTCAAATCTCGATGCGAAACTGCGGCTCGAGATGCGCGCCGAAATTCGCGGCATCCACGATCAGATCGGTTCCACCACCATCTATGTGACGCATGATCAGGACGAGGCGCTGTCGCTTGCAGACCGCATCGTCGTCATGAGCCAGGGCCATATAGAACAGATCGGATCGCCTCAGGATCTCTACCAGCGCCCTGTGAACGTCGAAGTTGCCGACTTCATGGGCTTCAGGACGCGTGTTGAAGGCCGCATTACGCGTGTGACGAGCGCAGAGGCCGAAATCGAGGTCGCCGGCGCCCGCCTCGTTGGCACGATGCGTTCGCCGCTCAGCGTCGGCGATGCAGCCATCCTGTCGGTCCGCCCGGAAGATCTGGTCGCGTCGAACGGCGAGGGGATCGCTGCCACCGTCAGCAGCATGGAATATCGCGGGCGAGCATTTTTTGGCATGGCGCGGGCAGGGAACGGCTCTGAACTCTATTTCCGCGCAGATGAGCCGTTGGCGCGGGGAGCATCGACCAGGCTGCACCCGATTGCCGGACGGGCACTGGTCTTCAAAGGAACCGGCCGATGAGCGGCCCTTCGCTGCGAACCCGGCTCGCTGGGCGCGGTCTCGATGGCAAGACGCTTTTGTTGCTGCCGGGGCTGATCTTCATGATCGCGATGTTCGTCTACCCATTCCTTTACGGTGTGGCCGATTCACTCACGCCGAAAGAGGGCACATGGTATGCCAATTACGCGAAGTTCTTCAGCGATCCCTTCCAATATCAGACGATCGCCGCAACGATGTGGCTGGCACTGCCTGTAACGGTGATCAACCTCGCCTTTGCCGTACCCGTTGCCTTGCGCGTGCGCCTGATGCGCAGGCAGCGGCTGCTAACCACCATTCTCGTGCTACCCATTACCCTCGGCACGGTCTTCGTGGCAGACGGCCTTTTGACCTTTCTCGGGCCGCGCGGCTGGTTCAATCATGCCCTCTTGATGCTCGGCGTCCTCGACGCACCGGTGAAGCTGACGAATAACTACTGGGGTGTCTTCGCCTCGTTGCTGATCACCGGTTTTCCCTTCGCCTTCCTGTTGACGCTGTCTTACGTTACCGGCATCGATCCCGCGATCGAGCAGGCGGCGGCGACACTGGGTGCGGGACCACGACAGCGCTTCTTCAGGGTCTTCCTGCCGCTGTTGGTTCCGGGGCTCGCTGTCACCTTCTGCCTGGCATTCGTGCAGGCCTTTGCGGTGTTTCCCTCCGCCGTTCTTCTAGGGGCGCCGGCCGGCCCGACGCGCGTCATCTCGATTGCAGCCTATCAGGCAGCCTTCGAGCAATATGATCATTCGCTCGGTTCGACCATCGCGCTCATCATGGGCGGCGTGGAACTGGTTGTCGTACTTGCCGTTCTGGCCACCCGCTCACTCTTCTACCGCGGCCCCGCCGGCGGCACGAAAGGCTAGTCATGATCCGAGATCAGGGCCTCGCTTCAAAGATCTGGCGCTTCGCCATTTGGGGGCTGGCCATCCTCTTTGTCCTCAATCTGCTCGCCGTTATCGCCGCTGTCATGGTCAACTCCTTTGCGACGCGCTGGCTTGGGACATGGCTGCCGGCAGGTTGGACGACACGCTGGTATTTCAGCGCCTGGAAGGAATTCCAGCTCTCCAGCGTTGTCCTTGTCACCTTCGAGATCGTCTTTACTGTCGTCATCATCTCTGGGATCTTGGGCATCACGACCGCATATGCGCTGGCGCGGCGCGACTTTCCCGGCAAGCGTCTGGTCATCTTGCTGTTCTTGCTGCCGCTGTTGATCCCTCCCTTGACCTACGGCATTCCGCTGGCAACCGTCCTCTATCAGCTTGGACTCGGCGGCACGTTTTGGGGCGTCGTGCTGATCAACGTCGTCCCGTCGCTGCCCTTCGTTGTTTTGGTGATGATCCCGTTCATCGAGCAGATCGACCCTCGCATCGAAGCGGCCGCACGCGTATTCGGCGCGGGAACAACGAGCCTGTTCCTGCGAATTCTGCTGCCCCTGCTTTTGCCGGGAATGCTGGCTGCGTTGCTGCTGGTGCTGGTGCGAACCATCGCGATGTTCGAGCTGACCTTCCTGATTGCCGGGCCGACGACGCAAACACTGGTGGTGTCGCTCTATTACGCCGTCTTTGCATCAGGAGTGCGTGCAGGCCAGTCGATCGATGCCATGGCGGTGGTCTACATGGTCACGACATTGTTCTGGCTGGTTCTCGCCTTGCAGTTCGTCAACCCGACGCAGATCGTCGCAAGGGCAAAACAGCAAAGCACCCACTAGTGTAAGTCTCGAGGGAATAGACCGCCTCTCATAACGAGGCGGTCAGTTAGCGGCTGCCCCTATCAGCAGCGCGCCTCATAGGTGCGTCCATATCGATCACGATAGACACAGTAGCCGCGCCGTTCGGTCGAGCGTCCAATCAGCGCCCCGGCGACACCACCTGCCACGGCACCGACCGCTGCGCCTCCCCAGCTATTGCTGACGGCACCGCCAATGATAGCGCCCGTGCCCGCACCGATTGCGGTTCCTTTCTCGGTGGCTGTGCACGATGCCAATGCCCCCATAAATGCAGCCACAAGGACAATTTTTCTCATCCGCCACTCCTATGATTATATTTTTACATTGCGGTCTAGGAACTAAATTCAATGCCATAAGGTTCCAACGGCGGACTTAAGTCTGACGTTGCCATTCTCCCACCACAGCACAACCGCAGTCGTCACGGGTACGGGTGCGGCGGCGAGTTCACCATCTCTCGGCAGCGGTCGGGTCGGCCATAGGGGATCGAGTACCCCTATTCACGCCCCATCTTCGAAGGCTATATCGGTGGGACGCAAAACACAGATTGGACCCGCCATGACCGATACCGTCCTCGATCGCTTTCTTCGCTATGTCGTCATTGACACCCAATCGGATGCGGCATCGTCGACGCAGCCGTCGACCGTGAAACAGAAGGACTTGGGCCGCTTGCTGGTCGACGAGTTGTTGACGATCGGCCTGTCCGACGCTCACTTGGACGAGCATGGCTATGTCTCCGCGACCATTCCCTCGAATTCAGACAAGACCGTTCCGGTCATTTGCTTCTGCTCGCATATGGATACGGCACCCGATTTCACGGGGACGAACGTCAAACCACGAATCGTGCGCGACTACCGCGGCGGCGACATTCAGCTTGCCGGTGACAAGAAGCAGGTCATTCGCGTCAGCGAGAATCCGGCGCTCAACGACCAGATCGGCCACGACATCGTCACGACCGACGGGACGACACTGCTCGGCGCCGACGACAAGGCGGGCATCGCCGAGATCATGACGGCGGCTGAGATCCTCATGGACAACCCCGACATCAAGCATGGAACGATTAAGCTGCTCTTCACGCCCGACGAGGAGATCGGTCGCGGCGTCGACAAGGTCGATCTGACAAAGCTCGGCGCGCAGTTTGCCTACACGATGGACGGTGAAAGCGCCGGACACATCGAAGACGAGACGTTCTCGGCAGACGGCGTCGAGATTGCCATCGAAGGCGTTGCGATCCATCCGGGCTTTGCCAAGGGAAAGATGGAGAATGCCATCAAGATCGCCGGCGCAATTATTGATCGGTTACCCAAGAATGTCGCACCGGAAACGACCGAAGGTCGAGAAGGTTTCATCCATCCGACCGGTTTGGCCGGCTCCATGGAAAAGGCCGCTATCAGCCTCATTGTCCGAGACTTCGAGGACGCTGGGCTGACTGACAAGGAAAGTAGGCTCGAAGCGCTGGTGCAGGAGGTGATGGCCGACTATCCCGGATCTTCCTACACCTTCACCGTCAAGCCGCAGTATCGCAACATGAAGATTGTCCTTGATCGGCATCCGCAGGTCGCGGAAAACGCCATTGAAGCCATTCGCCGCGCCGGCATGTCGCCTGTGCGCGGCAGTATCCGAGGCGGAACGGACGGCTCGCGCCTTTCCTTCATGGGCCTGCCATGCCCGAACATCTTCGCCGGCGGCCACGCCTTCCACTCGCCGCGTGAATGGATCAGCAGGCAGGACATGGACAAGGCCGTCGCCACGCTCGTCAAACTCGCAAAGGTGTGGGAAGAGCGTGCTTAGCGCAGCGGACCGCTAGTGCCGCACCCAATGCTCTTCGCCAATGGCACGCGCTCTTTCGGTGCGTGCTCATTGAGCTCCTGCAACAGAGCGTCGACAATACGCAGAGTTCCCCCACCCGGCGAAATGAGGCGCATCGCTCCGAAGGTTTCCAGGCTGAATTTCATCTGATCGGCGAAGCCCAGCATGTCATAAGGCTGAACGTTTAGGCGAAGGTTTCGCCAGGTTTCGTTTGCTCGCCGGCAACGTCACGCCCTTCCTGCGCATGCGCCATGGCTTTGACCAAAGCGACAATCTTTTCACGAAGCTGCGTGTCGGTGATTTTCAGGAAGGCGCGATTGAGCGCGAGACCTTCCTTCGAATGCAGGAATTCGGCAACCGGGTCGGCCGCGACCGAAGTCTCAAGCCCGGCCAAGCTCAAGGGCTCGGACGCATCCTGCTGAAAGAAGAAACTCGGAGACGTGCTCAGCACATCGGCGATCCGTTGCAGTCGGCTGGCACCGATCCGGTTAAGACCTTTCTCGTATTTCTGCACCTGCTGGAATGTCACGCCTATCTGATCGGCCAGTTTTTCCTGACTAAGTCCTAGGAGTTGCCTTCGCATCCTCACACGAGAACCGACAAACGTATCGATGGCATTTGGCGTCTTTGCATTCATCATAAATGTTCCATGTACCGGACTAGCGTCATGTTCATCCGCTCGACCACATACCCGGTATCGCACCCCTTTGGCGAGTGTGTATTAGCCGCGGGCCAAATTCAATCGGCTAATTGCATAACATTGTATGATAAACGAATGTGACTAGCCATCTGAGAGCTTGGCGATCGCAACAAGTCGATGTTGCAGGGTGAATCGTCGATCGGCAGGCGAGCTTCGTCCGTTTCACCGGCCGCGCTGTTCAGCGGTTGAAGCGAATCGGCCGGATTTCCCTGTGAACGATCTTCAGCGACTTGTCCGGTTGTATCATGTAGGTCTCATCGACCTGTCGGCCCCACTCGTCGATGAAATTGTGCGGGAAGGTCGATCCCGGCGGCGACTTCGTCAGTCTTGTACGCGGCTGGCCGCTATAGGTGATGCTGCCGGCGATCGGATCGAGACCCGGCGAGGAAAAGTCCTTCGTGGTGCACCCGACAAGAGCGAGCACGCAAATCAAGGCAAGGGCTTTGTTCATGGCACCCTCAACGATTCCGCTTCATTCCTGAAGCATATATCCGATCGATTGCGCCGGAACAGGCAGACAACCCGCCCGGCGCAAGATTTCAGCAGCCGCGCCGGTCGCCCGAAAGCCTAAAGGAGATCCCGCTTTGCAAGGTTTGCCATCAGGGCGGTGATACCAAATGTCCAGGAAGAGCACTCGGTTGAAAGCCGCACGGTATTGACGAGCGAGCCGAGGCCCATCGACGAAATTTCGACGACGTCACCGATTTTGTGGGTGAAGCCCTGGTTCGGCGCATCACGATCCTGCGTCGGCGCAAACAGCGTTCCCAAGAACAGCATGAAGCCATCCGGGTACTGATGGTGGGCGCCGCAGGTCTGCTTGACGAGGTCGGAAGGATCGCGGCTGATCTTCGACATCGAACTCTTTCCGTGAAGGACAAATCCGTCGGCTCCGGTGACCTTGAGGTCGAGCTCTGCTCTGCGCACCTCATCGAGGCCGTAGCTCTCGTCGAATAGCCGAATGAACGGGCCGATTGAGCAGGAGGCGTTGTTATCCTTGGCCTTGCCTAGCAGGAGCGCCGAGCGGCCCTCCACGTCGCGCAGATTGACGTCGTTGCCAAGTGTTGCCCCCTTGATCTCCCCGCCGCTGTTGACGGCAAGTACGATCTCGGGTTCCGGATTGTTCCAGGTCGAGATTGGATGCAGCCCGACATCGGCGCCCCAGCCGACAGAGGCAAGGACCGGTGACTTCGTGAAAACCTCGGCGTCAGGTCCGATGCCGACCTCGAGATATTGAGACCACATGCCTTCGTCGATCAGCGCCTGCTTGACCTTGGCGGCTTCAGCCGAACCTGCCTTCAGATTGTTGAGGCTACCACCGATCAGCGTACTGACGCGCTCGCGGATCGCGGCGGCGCGATCGGGATTTCCAGCCGCCTTCTCCTCGATGACGCGCTCGATCATCGACTGCGCGAACGTTACGCCGCAAGCCTTGATGGCCTGAAGGTCGGCAGGAGCAAGCAGATGAACCAGCGACGGGTCAGGTGTTCCGATGCCAACGGCAGCGATCTCGTCCAATGTGGTGAGCACAGGACCACCCGCGGCGCGGACGAAGGCGGCGGGATCGGCCTGTTCCAGGAGCGCACTCAGCGTCGGCGCAGCTTTGGAGGTGATGTCGACCAACTGGCCATCCCGAACGACCACGATGCTCGGGCCTTGAACACCGGGGTTCCAGGCACGACCGACTAACAAGCCGCCGGCGGCGGCAGAATCCAGAAGAGCATAAGACATCGACATGTTCCGTCACACGAGCGATGGACGCGCTCAAGATCAAAACGAACCGGCCGCCCTCCAACCCAGCGGCGCGCCGAAATCGACCACAATTGATGCCGGTGGGCAAGGTCAAAACCAACGAATCTCGACCTCGTCTCCAAATTGAGAATGGGCGCGATGCCGAGATGGTATCGCGCCCATTGTACTCAATCGGACTGTGTTCGGCGACGCGATCTGCTGGCCGCGCCCGGAGGATTTAGTGGTTGTCGCGCGGAATGCCCTTGGTCTGGGCGATTCGCTGGTACTTGACGGCAGGCTCAAGCACGGCGCCGGTTTCCATCTGGCCGACATAGGTACGCTGGATTTCCTGCCAGGGTGTCTGGCTCTCCGGATAGACATAACCGCCGGCTGCCTCGAGCGCCTTGCGCCGTTCGGCAAGCTCCTCGTCGCTGATGAGGATATCGGCGGACCCCTTCTTGAGGTCGATGCGTACCTGGTCGCCGGTCTTCAGCAGAGCAAGCCCACCGCCAGCGGCCGCTTCGGGCGACGCGTTGAGGATGGAGGGCGAGCCAGACGTGCCGGACTGACGCCCGTCACCGATGCAGGGCAGCGAGCTGATGCCCTGCTTCAAGAGATAATCCGGCGCACGCATGTTGACCACCTCGGCGGCACCCGGATAGCCGATCGGCCCGGCACCGCGCATGAAAAGGACCGTCGACGCATCGATCGCCAGCGACGGATCGTCGATGCGGTGATGGTAATCTTCCGGTCCGTCGAAGACGACCGCGCGGCCAACGAAGGCTTCCGGATCGTTCGGATTGGACAGGTAACGTTGCCGGAACTCAGGCGAGATCACGCTCGTCTTCATGATCGCCGACGAGAAGAGATTGCCGCGCAGGACCAGGAAGCCGGCGCGCTCCTTCAGCGGGCGCTCGAACGGACGAATGACCTTGTCGTCCTCGATCGTCGCCGTGGTGTAGTTCTCGCCGACCGTCTTGCCGTTCACGGTCATCGCGCTCGTGTTGATCAGATTGTGCTTGATCAACTCGCCCATGACGGCCGGAACGCCGCCGGCGTGGTAGTAGTCCTCGCCGAGATACTCACCGGCCGGCTGCAGGTTGACGAGAAGCGGGATTTCCTCGCCGTAGGTCTGCCAGTCATCGACCGTCAGTTCGACGCCGACATGGCGGGCAAGTGCGTTGAGATGGATCGGGGCATTGGTTGAGCCACCGATCGCGGAGTTGAGCCTGATGGCGTTGATGAAGGCGTCCCTGGTCAGAATGTCGGAAGGCTTGAGGTCCTCGCGAACCATTTCGACGATCCGCAAGCCGGTCTCATAGGAGATTTCCTGACGGTCACGGTAGGGAGCCGGAATTGCCGCGCCGCCCGGCAGCTGCATCCCGAGCCCTTCGGCAAGTGAATTCATCGTGGTCGCCGTGCCCATGGTGTTGCAGTAGCCGGTCGAGGGCGCGGAGGAGGCAACGAGCTTGACGAAGCCCTGATAGTCGATTTCGCCACGCGCCATCATTTCGCGAGCTTTCCAGACGATCGTACCGGAGCCTGTGCGCTCGCCGCGGAACCAGCCGTTCAGCATCGGGCCAACCGACAGTGCGATCGCTGGAATGTTCACGGTCGCGGCGGCCATGAGACAGGCCGGCGTCGTCTTGTCGCAACCAATCGTCAGGACCACGCCATCCAGCGGATAGCCGTAGAGGATCTCGACGAGGCCGAGATAAGAGAGGTTGCGGTCGAGACCTGCGGTCGGACGCTTTCCAGTTTCCTGGATCGGATGCACCGGGAATTCGATGGCGATACCGCCTGCATCACGAATACCTTCGCGAACGCGCTTTGCGAGCTCGATGTGGTGACGATTGCACGGCGACAGGTCGGAGCCAGTCTGAGCGATGCCGATGATCGGCCTTCCCGACTGCAGCTCTTCCTGGCTCAGACCGAAGTTCATGTAACGCTCCAGGTAGAGCGCGGTCATGTCAGGGTTTGCGAGATTGTCGAACCAGGCCTTGGAGCGAAGCTGGCGCGATCCGTCCTGCTCTTGAACTGCGTTCTGATGCGGGGAGGGAGTTTTCTCAACCACGATGAATTTCCTTGCTTTGACGCCGCTGTTGTCATGCACTTAGCTGATCGATACAGGAATGTATAATCAGTCTTTCGCATTTTGATATGCAAATATCTTATATCGAGTGAGGCAATCGTGGGATTGGACGGTTTCAGACTGCGGCACTTGAAGATGCTCGTGGCGCTCAGCGAGCACGGAAAACTCGGCGTGGTTGCCGAAATGTTTGGAATCTCGCAACCGGCCCTGTCGAGAACCCTCAATGAGCTGGAGCAAATGTCTGGGCACCAGCTTTTCGACCGTCACAACCGTGGCCTTGTCCCGACACCTCAGGGCGAAGTGATCGTTCGCCACGCCAAGATGCTGATCTCCGAAGCACAACGCGCCGAATACGAAATGGTGGTCGCCGCTGCCGGGCAGGGCGGCAGCGTGGCATTCGGCACGATCATGACGCCCGCGGCCGATTATGTCGCCCCCGCCCTGAAGCGCATCTTCGAGACCCACCCGACGATCGACATCAGCATCGCCGTTGGCAGCAGCGATGTGCTGCTCGAGGATGTGCTGAACAGAAGGCTCGACTTTGCTGTCTGCCGCATTCCAAGTGGCATGAACCCACTCTGGTTCGACTATCTACCGGTCGGTCAGGAGACGCTGCGTGTCATCGTAGCAGTCGATCACCCGCTCTCGGGCAAGCCTGTCGTCACCGAGGATGACCTCAGGCACCAGAGCTGGGTGCTCCAGCCGCATGGCTCGTTCCTTCGCCAGGTCATCGATGACTTCATCCGCCGCCATGGCATCGTGCCGGCAAGCGTCGTTTCGACTTCCGATGCGCTTTTGACCATGTTGCTGATGATGCAGAGCCAGCGGCTCGGCATCTTTGCCGAGCCCGTGGCAGCCCTTCTCGAGCGGCATGGTCTCGTCAAGGCGCTGCAGATAGAGGGAGACATCTCCGTCCCAGGTTTCGGCCTCATCAAACTCAAGGAACGCGAACTATCTGCCTCCGCCGAGCTTGTCTATACTGTGTTTGCCACGACGCGAAACCCTTGAGGCAGCGCGGCTGCCAATAGCCTAAGGCGCATATTGCGTGACCATGCGGGCATCGCGGCGGAAATCGGAAGGCGACATGCCCGCGATATGGCGGAACGACTTGTTGAAGGCGCTGATCGAGCCGAAGCCGCTATCCATCGCGACCTGCAAAACGTTCGCCTCGTCGTTCATCAACATCGCTTGCGCGCGCGACAGGCGCAGGAGATTGACATATTTGCTGAGCGTCATGCCGGTCGTCTTCTTGAACAGGTTCATCGCATATTTCGGATGAAGGTCGGCGGCGCGAGCGATATCGACCGAATCGATTTCCTGCAGGAAGTTGACGGCGATGAAGTCACACATGCGGGCGACGCTGCGCGATGACTGCGGATAGAATTGCTCTATGTCATCGGCATCCGTCGGCCCGAGCGTCGGCAGCAGCGAATAGGGTTCAAGTGCGATTCGCTCCACGCGCAAAAGCATCTCGTCGAGAGCGTGTTGAGCCTTGGCCGGATCACCGGATTTGGCGTAGCGCACCCAGCGCGGAAAATTCTCCTTGTCGGCCGCATCGGTTGCCGAGGTGAACAGGATCTCGCCCTTCATCAGCCGGCTGGAAATGTTGATCGGCAGGCGCATACGGAAGAAGTAGACCAGTGGAAGGTGCCCGCCGGCATAGATCGCATCCTCGGAGCAATCATCCATCTGGTGCGGCTGGCCGCCCCAGAACAGGCACATGTCGCCCGCCTTCATCGAGATCTGATGGCCGTTCATGCGGTAGTGCACGCTGCCCTGCATGATATAGTTGACCTCGACCTGCACGTGCCAGTGCGGCATCAGCATCACCGGTGGATGGTTGTGAAACATCTGCAGGGCAGTCGGCAACCCTTCGATACTGCTCGCTCCCGGCTGGTAGACAGCCCGCCTTCCGATCTTACTTTCCGCCAAGTCCATGTTCCCTTTTTAGGAGACAGCGGCTCCCTTCCAGATAGTCTAGCCGCGTTCGCTAAGGGACGGCAATTGAAAAGGGAGGATTTTCAATGCGCTTCAAACTTATCGGTGCGACCGCAATGGTTGCGCTGCTTGCTTCGGGTTCTGCATTCGCGCAGCAGTCGGGCAATCTCACCATCTGGAGCTGGAACATCGCCGCATCGGCGCTGAAGTCCACACTCGAAGGGTTCAACAAGCAGTACCCGGATATCAAGGTCACAGTCGAAGACCTCGGCAACCAGCAGGTCTTCGACAAGATGCTGGCGGCCTGCGCTGCCGGCGGCGAAGGACTGCCTGACATCGTCAGCGTCGAGAACTTCGAGGCGGAAATCTTCTGGAGCCGCTTCCCCGACTGCTTCGCCAACCTGAAGGATCTGGGCTATACGGCAGAAATCCAGGCAAAATTCCCGGACTTCAAGCGCACCGAGCTTGAGGTGGGCGATGTCGCTTACGCCATGCCTTGGGATTCCGGCCCGGTCGCCGTTTTCTACCGCCGCGACTTCTATGAAAAGGCAGGCGTCGATCCGTCGAGCATCAAGACCTGGGACGACTTCATTGCGGCCGGCAAGAAGATCTCCGCGGCCAATCCCGGTGTCGTCATGGCGCAAGCCGACTTTAACGGCGACAGCGAATGGTTCCGCATGATTTCCAACGAGCAGGGCTGCGGCTACTTCTCGACGGACGGCCAGACGATCACCATCAATCAGCCGGCCTGCGTTGCGACGCTCGAAAAGGTCAAGCAGATGAAGGACGCCGGCACGCTGACGGCAGCCATCTGGGACGAGAAGATCCAGGCCAATACGGCAGGCAAGGCGGCAAGCCAGATGTATGGCGGCTGGTATGAAGGCACGATTCGGTCCGGCTCGCCCGATCTTGCCGGCAAGTGGGGCGTCTACATGATGCCAAGCCTGACTGCAGATGGGCCGCATGCGGCAAACCTCGGCGGTTCGTCGCTTGCAATCGCCGCCAATTCCGAGAACAAGGAAGCAGCCTGGACCTACATCAACTATGCACTCGGCACCAACGAGGGCCAGGTGACGATGCTGAAGTCCTTCGGCCTCGTTCCGTCGCTGCTGACGGCAGTCCAGGACCCGTTTGTCAACGAGCCACTGCCCTATTGGCACGACCAGAAGGTCTGGGCCGACATCCTTTCGACCCTGCCGAAGATTGTTCCAAGCCGCGGCACGGCGTTCCAGACGGACGCTGATTCGATCTACAGGGCGGCGCAGACGAAGTACTTTGCCGGCGGCTACCCCGACGCCAAGGCCGCGCTCGACGATGCCGCAAACCAGATCGCCACGGCGACAGGCCTTCCCATTGCGAAATGAGTAACGATGCCGGGCGCCGCTTGGCGCCCGGCCTCCATCCAAAGGGATGGCTCGTCTCGTCTGTGAGGAGAATAGAATGCCGATCCGGAACCGGAACGCCTACGCTTTTCTTGCGCCCTATCTCTTGGTCTTTGCCACGTTTTGGATATGGCCGATCATCAGTTCGTTTCTGATCTCGTTTCAGAACACACGTGTTAATCCATGGAAATTCAGCTTCTCAGTAAACTGGGGCCGCCTGGTTGGCGATCCAGCCTTCTACAACGCGCTCTACAACACGCTGATCATCCTGGTCATTCAGGTTCCGGTCATGATCACGATCGCCACCGTGATGGCTGTACTTCTGAATTCGCCGCTTCTCAAAGCGCGGCCTCTCTTTCGCTTTGCTTTTTTCGCGCCCGTCGTCGTCGGCGAAGTCGCCTATGCGGCCGTCTTCCGCCTGATGTTCAGCTTCGACTTCGGGATCGTCAACAAGCTGGTCAGCCTCGTTGGTCTTCCAGCCGTCTCGTGGTTCGACAATGCCAATGCTGCTATGGCCCTTGTGATCATAGCGGTGACCTGGCGCTGGGCGGGATATAACGCGATCATCATTCTCGCCGGCCTGCAATCGATTCCTGACGACGTCTACGAGGCGGCAACGCTCGATCGCGTCAGCAAGTCACAGCAGTTCTTCCACATCACCCTGCCACTTCTAAAACCGATCATCCTGTTTTGCGTCATCCTGTCGGTCATTGGCACGATGCAGCTCTTCACCGAACCATTCCTCATCACCAATCGCGGCGGGCCGGGAGGTGGAACGGAAACGCTTGGCCTTCTGCTTTATCGCGAGGGCTTCCGCTCGCTCAATTTCGGCTATGCCTCGGCAGTCGCCTACACGATGGCGGCGCTGGCGGTGGCAATCTCGCTGTTCAACCTCTGGATCGGAAGGGAGCCCAAATGAGATCGAAATCTCAATCGCTACTGCTGCGGCAGATTGCTCTTCACGCCGTCCTGACGCCGCTGGCCATCATCTGGCTGTTTCCGCTGTGGATGATGCTCGTCTTCTCGACAATGTCGGATTTCGGCATATTCAGCCCCGAAATCGTCCTCTGGCCGTCTACGAATTTCATCGAGAACTTCAAGAACCTGCAGGCCGACACAAATTTCATACGTGCGATGTCGATCTCGATCGGCGTTGCCGTGATCTACACGATCCTGTCGGTGCTTCTAACCTCGATGGCCGGCTGGGCACTTGCGCGCTACCGCTTCGTCGGGCGGTCGGTCGTGATCGGCATCATTCTTGGTACGATTACACTGCCCTTTGCCGTCGTCGTCATCCCGCAGTTCATCATGGTGGCGCGCGAATTCAAGCTGGCCAACACCTGGATCGCGTTGATCGTGCCTCCGCTTTTCAATTCGCTTGGCGTGCTCTTCATGCGTCAGGCCTTCTCGATGATGCCTGGGGAACTCTTCGATGCCGCGCGCGTCGAGGGCGTCAAGGAATGGCAGATTTTCCTTCGTATCGCCCTGCCACTCGCAAGGCCAACAATGGCGGCACTTGCGATCATCCTCTTCCTGCACTCCTGGAACAACTACCTCTGGCCGCTGCTCATCAACTCCAAGCCGGGGATGATGACGGCACCGGTGGCGCTTGGCACGCTGATCGGGCTCACCAAGGTATCGTGGGGCGGCATCATGGCCGGTGCCATGATGCTGACGGCGCCGATCCTGGTCGTCTTCGTGTTCCTGCAGCGCCACTTCATCGCCGGCATCGCGGCCGGCGCAGTCAAATAATCGGGGAATGCCTGATGTCCGAACTTTCGTTGAAAAATGTCGTCAAGCGCTTTGGCGCGCTGGAAATCGTCCATGGCGCAAATCTTGAGGTAGAGGACGGCGAGTTTGTCGTCTTCGTCGGCCCGTCCGGCTGTGGCAAATCGACATTGCTGCGCATGATCGCTGGCCTTGAGGATATCTCGGGCGGCGAGATCAACATCGGCGGCAAGGTCGTCAACGACGTGGAACCGGCCGACCGCGGCATTGCCATGGTCTTCCAATCCTACGCACTCTACCCGCACATGACGGTCGAGGAAAACCTGAGCTTCGGGCTGCGCATGAACGGCAACCCGAAGCAGGACACCGAAAAGCGCGTCAAGCACGCGGCCAACATCCTGCAGATCAATGAGCTGATGCAGCGGCGGCCGAAACAACTTTCGGGCGGCCAGCGTCAGCGCGTCGCCATCGGCCGCGCCATCGTGCGCGAACCACAGGTCTTCCTGTTCGACGAGCCGTTGTCGAACCTGGATGCGGAATTGCGCGTTCAGATGCGCGTCGAGATCTCGCGGCTCCACAAGCAACTCGGCACGACGATGATCTATGTCACCCACGATCAGACGGAAGCGATGACGCTGGCCGACAAGATCGTCGTCCTGCGTGCCGGCAACATTGAGCAGGTCGGCGCGCCGCTCGACCTCTACGACGATCCCGCCAACCAGTTCGTCGCCGGCTTCGTCGGCTCGCCAAAGATGAATTTCCTGAAGGCCGAGGTTCTTGAAGAGGACGGTGCACGCACAACGGTTGCGCTTGCAGGCGACAAGAATATCCGCCTCACCATGCCGGTGAGGGGGCCGATCGTGCCTGGCGCGCAGGTGACGCTCGGCATCCGGCCGGAGCATTTCGTCGACGCCGGGCAGGGTGAGACTGACCTCACGGTCACGATCGACGTCGCGGAGCATCTTGGCAACACAAGCTACATCTACGCGACAACGGCAGCGGGCGAACAACTCATCATCGAGCGCCCGGAATCGCGCGCCGCCGGCAACCGAGACACGCTGACCGTCGGCCTGAGCGCCAACCGCACCTTTCTGTTCGACAGCGACGGCAATCGGCTGCGCTGACGGCAAACTTCATCCCAAGACGTATGCAATGAAGAGGAACTCCTTATGAGCACAGACCAACCGATCCGTTGGGGCGTTATCGGCCCGGGCACGATTGCCCGCACCTTTGCGGACGGCATCGCGCATTCGCGCACCGGAAAACTCGTTGCCATTGCCACCCGCAACCCGGAAAAGCCGGGGCTTGGCGAGAACTTCCCCGGCGCCCGCATCGTCAAAGGGTATGATGCACTGCTGGCGGATGCAGAGATCGACGCAATCTATATCGCAACGCCTCATACCGGCCACGCCGAATGGGCGATCAAGGCCATCCGCGCCGGCAAGCACGTTCTTGTTGAAAAGCCGATTGCGCTTTCCGCGTTTGACGCTGACGCCATCTATCATGAAGCCAGGAAGGCCGGCGTCTTTGCCGGCGAGGCCTTCATGTATCGCGTTCACCCGCAGACGGCCAAGATCGTCGAACTGGTCAAAAGCGGTGTCATCGGGACGGTGCGCATCATCCGTTCGAGCTTCGGCTTCAACATGGGCACGTTCCGGCCCGACCATCGCCTCTTCGCCACCGAGACGGCGGGCGGCGGTATCCTCGATGTTGGCGGCTATCCGGTCTCCATGGCGCGGTTGATCGCGGGTGCTGCCGAGGGCAAGCCGTTTCTTGATCCGGAAAAGGTCGCCGGCGTCGGTCACCTCGGTCAATCAGGGGTCGATGAATGGGCCTCTGCCGTGCTGAAGTTTTCGAACAGCATCATTGCCGAGGTGTCCTGCTCGATCATGGCGCAGCAGGACAATACACTGCGCATCATCGGTTCGGAGGGACGCATCGAGGTCAAGGACTTCTGGTTTGCCTCTGGCCACCAGGGTGGCGTCGGCAGGATCGAGATCATCAAGGGCAACGAGCAACAGACGGTCGAGGTCAAGGAAGATCGCTGGCTCTATTCCTTCGAGGTGGATGCGGCCGGCGATGCGATCCGCGCGGGCGAAAAGGAATTCCGCCACCCCGGCATGGGATGGGCCGATTCCGTCGGAAACCTGCGCGTTCTCGATCAGTGGCGCGCGTCGATCGGACTGGAATATGGGGTCGAGAAGGCCGACAAGCGAACCGCAAACGTCGCAGCCGGCCTCGTGCGACGCGGCAATAGCATTCCGCAGCGGCAGATCCCCGGCATTTCCAAGCCTGCCTCGGTCGTCACCCTCGGCTTCGAATTCTTCCCGAACTTCGCGGCGGCATCGCTGACCCTCGACGCGTTCTACGAGGCCGGCGGCAATGTCTTCGACACCGCCTTCGTCTATGGTGGCGGCAAGACCGAGAGCATCTTCGGCGACTGGCACACCAGCCGAAAGGTGCCGCGCGAGGAGATCGTGCTGATCGGCAAGGGCGCGCATTCGCCGCTTTGCTATCCGGATGTGATCGCCAAGCAGCTCGACCAGTCGCTGAACCGGCTGAAGACCGACTATGTCGACATCTACTTCATGCACCGCGACAACACCGACGTTCCCGTCGGCGAGTTCGTCGATGCCATGGACGCAGAGGTCAGACGCGGTCGAATCCGCGGCATCTTCGGCGGGTCGAACTGGACGCGCGAGCGCATGGAGCAAGCCGCGGCCTACGCCGCCAAGAACGGCAAGACGGCGCCGGCTGCCCTTTCCAACAACTTCTCGCTTGCCGAAATGCTCGACCCGATCTGGGCCGGATGCGTAGCAGCCTCCGACGATGAGTGGAAGACGTGGTTGAATGCCAAGCAGATCCCGAACTTCGCCTGGTCGAGCCAGGGCCGCGGCTTCTTTACCGACCGTGCCGGACGCGACAAGCAGGACGACGAGGAGATTGTGCGCTGCTGGTATTCCGACCGTAACTTCCAACGCCGCGACCGCGCAATCGAGCTCGCCAGCAAGCTCGCTCGCAGCCCGATCCACGTCGCGCTCGCCTACGTGATCGCCCAGCCATTCCCGGTCATTCCGCTGATCGGGCCACGCACGATTGCCGAGCTCGAAGACAGCCTCTCGGCGCTCGACATCACGCTGACCCCCGAACAGGTGGAGTGGCTGGAAGCCTGAGGCGATAGCAACCTGGGCCCGGGGCTTGCGACGAGCCAGTCCCGGGCGGGCGCCTTCACCGGCGCGGCAGAAAAGAGCAAGGAAAGCTGGAGCGTGGCGCTTTCGAGGCGTATAGTGAAACGCTTTAGGTCGGACCAGCGGCCTTACCCTTATCGCCAAGAGGGAGCAAACCATGCAACGGTTGGCATTGATCACGGCGTCGATGACGCTCGTGGCCTTCAGCGTTTGGGCTCAAGAGCCTGTCGTCGGCACCTGGAAGACACAAGTCGGCACTACCGCGGCAATCGACGAATGCGCACAAGGTTACTGCATTACCATGAAAACGGGCAATAATGCGGGCAAGCGCATCGGCTCTTTTCAGGGAAGCAACGGCAACTTCACGGGAACCATCATCGAGCCGGAGAGCAGGAAGACCTTTAGGGGTGTGCTGACACTCACGGGTGACACGGTGCACATGCGCGGCTGCACGATGAAGGTGATCTGTGTCTCGCTGATCTGGACGCGCTTGTGACAGCCGAACGGAAATGGGCCGGCTGTTGTTCGCGCGGCTAATTGCGGCGCTTCAGGCCTTCGATAACCTGTCGATATTCCTCCGCGATGGAGATTGCCGCTTTTACGACCACCGGATTGACCGATTTGCGATCAACGGCGTCCGAGCAGGCTTCGAACACGCCGCGCAGCTCGCGTTCGATCAAGGAAAGCTCCGGATAGTGCTTTACCAGAACCTGCGGAAGCAATTTTGCCTTTGCTTTCATCGACTTGGAGTGGACGAGGATGTCCGAATCTGTCGTGGTAACATCGAGAATGGCTGCTTCGAGCTGTCCGGTGGCGCTGACGATATCGATATCCAAGGCCATCATTTTCCCTCCAAACAAAGGAACCTGTGAAGAATACCATGCATTCCTCGTGCCAAACTGTTGAACGCCGGTTCGCGCTCGCCTGTGAAGGCCGTCGTCGATCGCGTTGATGGTGTCGATGTGGGATCCAGCAGGTGATTCCGGCGTGGTCGAAGATTCCGCCAACCGTGGTTCGGGCATGATTTCTAGTTGAGACTTGTTGCGAACACATTTCCGCTATCCGGTAGCAATTGCCACCAGCGTAGGGGAGAGCGACGGCGGCTTCGCGGCGCGAAGTTGCCGTTTGCTGCCGTCCTGGGAACATCACCAAAGCCACCAAGATAAGACCTCCGTTGTGTCTGTCCACGAAGTGGGCATCGCAGGATCAAGCCGTACTCGCTGGTCTGTGTTGATCCGTTCTAGTCCGAAATCGATCACCGTCGAATTTCGGCCGAGTCAGACTTTTAGACGCTGGCCTCCGCAAATCGCTGTTGGCGATGACTCTTTTCACCTCGTTGGAACGTCGTTGTTGCGACCGTCGTCGAGCGGTCGAATCCGACCAAAATGAGGACTGAGAGATGGATCTGGAAGGAAAGCGAATCGTGGTTGTCGGCGGGAGCCGCGGCTTGGGGAGGGGGCTCGCCGAAGCATTTGTGGTTCGCGCGGCCGAAGTCACCGTGGTAGCCCGAAACGCGGCTGCCGTGCAGGGGCCAGGCGAGCAATCGACCGTCACCGCCATATCGGCTGATGCAACCGATGTCGACGCGGCATGGCGGATCATGGAGCAGACGCGACCAGATCTCGTCATCATGAATGCTGGTGTGGAACCGCCCATGGAACGGATCGACCGGATTGGCTGGGAGGCATTCACGACCAACTGGAATGTGGACGTCAAGGCCGCGCTGCACTGGATACAGGCTGCTCTGACGTTGCCGATGACGCCGGGCGGGCTTGTCGTCCTGGTCTCCAGCGGAGCCGCCGTGCAAGGGTCGCCGCTATCGGGCGGTTATGCGGGAGCCAAGCGCGCGCAGTGGTTCATTGCAAAATATGCCGAGGGCCTGTCGGCGGAACTCGGCCTGGGTCTGCGCTTCCGGGTCATCGTTCCACGGCAGATGTTCGCCGGTACCGGTGTGGGCGATACCGGCATCGCGGCCTATGCCGCGGCGGCGGGTCGGACATTCGCCGAACAGGCCGCCACCTGGCCAGACATGACGCCGCGGGCTTTTGGCGATATGGTCGCCGACCTGATCGGCAGGACGGGCCTCGCCGAGGCCGTGGTCTACGCGGTGCGTGGGGATACGGGTGTGACGGTCATCGAATGACACAAGACGCTGCTCTCGAAGACGAAGAGAGGAAAACTCTGCTCGTAGCCCTGGCCAGGGAAGCGGACGCGCTTCGCCCCGAACTGCACCGCTATGCTGCCCGTCTGGTGGGTTCGGTGATCGACGGCGAGGATGTGATTCAGGACGCGTTTGCCAGGGTATTTGCGACGGCTGGCTCGATCCCTCCGGGCACGCCGCTGCGACCCTGGCTATTTCGCATTGTCCACAATCGAGCCATAGATGCCTTGCGCCAGCGCAGTACGCTCCGATCGGAGCCCCTTGAGATGGCTTTCGATCTGGCCGATATCAGCGTCGTCGGTCCGGAGGACGCGCTGATCCAGCAGGACGCGGTGCGGGTCGCCCTGAGCCACTTTGCAGAATTGCCGGTGCCGCAACGCAGCGCGGTGATCCTCAAGGATGTGTTGGGAGAGTCACTTGCGGACATCGCAGCGCTGCTGGAACTGAGTGTCGATGCCGTCAAGGCCCATCTGTCGCGCGGTCGGGCGAGATTGCGCGCCATCTCCAACGTACGGTCCGAGATTCCGCCACCGCCGAGTCCCGAGGTCCTGAACTTTGCAGCGCTCTTCAACGCCCGAGACTGGGACGCTTTGCGTCGCATGCTGGCGCAGGATGTTCGGCTTCGTCAGGCGCGACGGCCGGAAATCTCTGGTGCCGCCGACGTCGGTCGATTTTTCACCTATTATGCCGAATATCCGCGGGTCAGGATCGAACCGGCTTGGCTGGAAGGCCGGGAGATATTGCTGGTATCAGCCGAACCGTCGGGCGGTCCTTCATATTTCATGCTGCTCGAATGGCTGGGGCAAAAGATAAGCCTGATCCGCGACCATCGCTATGCGACCTATGTCATGGACGGTGCGGACGTCATGCTGGCCGCATCGCGGTGACCGACATTGATTAAGACGCGCTTTCTCGAGGTCCAATTGCGGTCATTGGCTGTCTGCGCTTTCTAGGGGTCCGGCCCCACCCTTCGATAGGATTGCCTCGGTCGACGCTAACAGCCTGTTGGCATGTCATGCACCTAGACCCAAAGGGTCCGCTTCCCGCCAAGGGGTGGTCGGTCGGCTCAGACCGATCACTCGTATCTGATTGGCGAGAACGCGGAACAGTGGCGGGTCCATCTGGACCGCCTTCTTGCCGTGACCGAAATTGAAATATCGCGCAATACGGACGCCGTTTCAGTTACTTTGTTGAGAGGGTATGCGCAGTTATCGTATAGCCAAATGGATCGACGAAGGCGAAATAGCGTCCGAACGGATTGTCCCTCGGTGGGAAAGCTATCCGCACGTCGCGCTCGCACAGATGAGCGTGCAATTCGTCAGCGTCGTCGCAGCCAAACCAGATCGCGATGCCAACTGAGGCATGAGCGCTGAGACCGTCGCCAGATCGCCAGCAGCCACGCGTCCCAGCTCGACCGCTACCTCGTGGCTGCGGCGGTGTCGGGCGACGCTCATTTCGGCCGTTCTGCGGCTCAGGTGCCTGAACCAGCGGGACGCGCCATAAGGCGACCTTCATGGCGCTCCCTCAAAGCTGCCCTTCGCGCAACGGCTCGAGTCGGAACGTATAGCTGACCTCTGGCGAGCGGTTTGGAGACGTTGTCATTGCCAGCCGCCTACGCCTCGTCCGCGATCCATTCGAGCGAGGCGCCATGCGGGTCGGTCCAAGCGACAGGGGAGCCGTTCACAGATAGGAGAAAGCGGCCTGGCGGCCGGCTTTTTCCGGCGCACGTGGCGATGCACGGGAATACGCGAGGGAACTCGTTCGATACCCAATAGGGAGAGAGACGCATCACCTGCTCAGCGAAAGCCTCTCTGTCTGCGGGGTCGGAAACATAGTCGAGGACGGCTGTGTGAAAGACGACGAGGGTAGCATCCTTTGGAGCTTCGCTGCAGAGCCGCACTAGGTCGCTGCCGCGCAGGTCGCCCTTCAGCACTCGGGGCTTGACCGTGGCAGCGATTTTTACGGCCGCCCGCAGATTGGCGAGCCGCGCCGTCTGCTCTGGCCAGACCAGCGTCTCAAGCCATGCGACTTGCGAGGGGTCCGAAGCATCGATCGGGCTCAGGTCCAGTCCTGCCCGCCAGACGACCTGCGGTGCGGCCGCAGGCATCGGCGTTGTCTCACTGGCGGAACATCGGAAGACAGGCGGCTCCGCGGCCATCGCGGGTGCGCGGATCGCCTTGCGCCCGTAATCGTAGCTGTAGAGGTCGGGCATGAGGCACAGGCCTGCGGAAGTCCCGACCTCCAGGAGGGCCAGCGGCTGCGGCAAGCGCGCCAGTACGGGGAGTAATGTGGCGCACCTTCCCGGCTCGTTGGTTTGCGTCGAGCGCTCGAGCATTAGTGAGCGGATAGCGTCGGCATTAGCCTGAAGCACCTGGCGAAACTCGTTCCATCCTGTCGGCGTGCCGAACAGGTGACGCACCGCGGCGAGCAGAAGGTTCGGTTGCCGCTTCACGTCCGGGAGGGTCGACAGGAAGCCGAGTGTTTCCCGGTCCCCAGCGACCGCACGAGCCAACTCCTCGTATAGCGGCGACCGACCGTGAGCCTCCGTATCGGCGAAGCGAATATATCGGGCTGAGATTTCAGCCAAGCCCTCCTCGCCCATATCCGCTGATCTCCGATCCCGACGTCTCGTCACAGTACACGATCCACGGATCAGATTGGAGCCAGGCGCGGCGTTTTTACACAAGTTCGACCCATTCCGGTCGTCAAGACGGCGGGTGTTACGCTTTTGCGGCAGCCCAATGCCTCGTCACTTCCGGCTGCCCCTCGAAAGAGGCCTCGAAGGTTGGCGCGGCCAGTATGGCCTGCATGTGCAATGTCGCGCTTCCGGTATTACGAAAGCCATGCCAGCTGCCGGCCGGCACGATGACTGATTGTCCCGTCGATACTGTTTCTCGTTCATCATCCAACCACAGCTCGGCTTGGCCTTCCAGAACGGTCAAGACTTCCTCGACGGGATGGGTGTGAGTACGTGTGCCACTTCCTGGTGCGACCCACTGTTCGAATATGCAGAGCGTGGCTGCCTCGGTGACCGCAGAAACGCGCATTCTGGTCAACACGCCGGGACGCCACTCCTCTGTCGGCTGAAGGTTATGATCGATAATCTGCATGATTCCCTCTGTTGGCAGAGTAGCACGCCGCGTCCGCATGAAGCCGGCAACCGGTGGTTCATCAAGTTAGTAGAGCCGGTTACCCGTGTCGATGATCTTCCGCTTAGGGTCACGACTGCTGGTTCCGGCCCATGTCGGCTTCCCAGAAGAGAATTCGGCTCCGGAAGGTCTTGAAAGGGTCAGGTCACGACTATGCAAGCGGGGTGCCTCAAAAAACCGGCCGACCCATTAAATAACTATTTAGATACAAGTGTTTACTAAGCAATATCATTATCTTAAGAGGAATAACCGGGTATACAGCCATCCATCCAAGCTTGACAGCCTCCAGGTTTCGCTGTCTGTTCGACATCAGGAGATCGCCCAAAGACTCAAACGCGGGCGCGAGGAACTTCCGAGGAGGCATTGCTGTTATGTTGAGATTTGCGGTCGTCGGGATCGATCATGGACACACGTTCGATCACGTGAAGGGCCTGCTCGCGGCCGGTGCAGAATTCGTCGGCTATTGCCCGCAGACATCCGTGCCGGCGCTGTTGGAAGCTTTCCAGAGAACCTATCCGGGTGCGCCACAGATCGACCGCGAGACGATTTTCGCCGATCCGTCGATCGACGTCATCTGCATTGCTGCGATCCCTCGTGACCGCGCAGGCCTGGCCATTCGCGCCATGAAGGCCGGCAAGGACGTGATGACCGACAAGCCCGGTGTGACGACGTTTGCTCAGCTCGAAGAGGTGAAGCGGACTGTCACCGAGACCGGCCGCATCTTTTCGATCTGCTTTTCCGAGCGTCATTGCGTGCGGTCAGCCGTCAAGGCTGGCAAGCTCGTCAACGCCGGGGCGATCGGCACGGTCATCCAGACGCTCGGCATCGGACCCCACAGGCTGCAACTGCCGACGCGGCCGGACTGGTTCTTCGATCCGGAAAAATTCGGCGGCATCATTGTCGACATCGCTTCGCACCAGGTTGACCAGTTTCTCTTCTATACGGGTTCGACGAGCGGCGAGGTCGTGGCAAGCTCGGTCGGCAATTTCGGGATGCCCGACAGGCCCGCCTTCCAGGACTTCGGCGAAGTCCTGCTGCGTTCGGACAAGGCCTCGGGCTACGTGCGCGTCGACTGGTTCACGCCGGAAGCGCTGCCGACCTGGGGCGATGGCCGCCTGACTATTCTCGGTACCGACGGCTATATCGAATTGCGCAAGTATATCGACATCGCCGGACGCCCCGGCAAGGACCACCTGTTCCTCGTCAACGGCAAGGAGATGACGCACATCGATTGCAGCGGCGAGAGGCTCGACTATTTCGATGCCTTTGCTGCCGACGTGCGCGAGCGCAGCCAGACGGCGATGACCCAGGCTCATGTCTACGAGGTCTGCCGCCTTTCGCTCGCAGCACAATCAAGGGCCGCGCGCCTGGGTCATCGCTGAGGAAGCCACCATGTCCAAGAAGTTTCGCGTCGGCGTCATCGGAGCGGGAATCGCCTCGCGCCACCTGTCTGGCTTTTCCTGGAACAAGGAAATGTTTGACGTTGCTGTTGTCTGCTCTTTGGACGAGGACCGCGGCGCTGCGCTTTGCGAAGAGTTCGGTGTTCCAGAATACACGCAGGATGCCGAGACGATGATTGCTCGCTCCGATCTCGACATCATCGACATCTGCACGCCGCCAGGTTCGCACTTCGCACTGTGCCGCAAGGCGATCGAGGCCGGAAAGCACGTCATCTGCGAAAAGCCGCTGTTCGGTTCGATCGCCGAAGTGGACGAGATGGCCCGTATCGTCGCGCGCGCCGAGGGCCCCAGGCTCATGCCGATCTTCCAGTATCGCTATGGTTCCGGACTCCAGAAACTGAAGATGCTGATCGATCTCGGCCTAACCGGCACTCCGTTCCTGACCACGATCGAGACCCACTGGTGGCGCGGCGCGGATTATTATGCCGTCCCGTGGCGGGGAAAATGGGCGACCGAGTTCGGTGGCGGCCTGCTTGGCCACGCAATCCACGCGCACGACATGCTGAACTATGTGCATGGCGCATGTGCCGAGATCTTCTCCTACGGGGCGACGCTGGTAAATCCGATCCAGGTCGAGGATACGGCGGCATTGTCGGTGAAGATGAAGAACGGTTCGCTGGCGACGCTGTCGATGACGCTCGGCTCCCGCAAGGAGATCTCTCGTCTGCGGTTCTGCTTCTCCGATCTCGTCGTCGAGAGTATTGTCGAGCCCTACACGATGGGTCGCGACCCTTGGACCTTCATTGCCGGCACGGAGGCACATCAGAAGCGCGTGGATGACGCACTTGCCGGCTATGTCGTCAAGGAAGACGGCTATACCAGACAGTTCGAACTCTTCCACCATGCGCTGACGACCGGCGGCCAGCCGCCGGTGACGTTGGAAGATGCCCGCAACTCGCTTGAGCTTGTCACTGCCGCCTATCATTCGCAGCGCACCGGCGTGCCGACGAAACTGCCGATCCTCTCGGATCATCCGCTCTACCATTCCTGGCTGCCGGAAGAAGAGCGACGCCAGGCCGCTGGGGCCTGAGGCGAAAATGGTGAAAGGCTTCGAGCATGTCGGCATGGTGACCGGCGACATGGAGCGGTCGCTTGCCTTCTATTGCGACCTTCTCGGCCTGCGCCTTCATCTGCGCAAGACCATGGCCAATGGCACGGAAGTGGCTTTCCTCGATGCCGGCGGCGGCATGCTGGAGATCTTCGCCCCGCCCGCAGGCGCGGCGCGTGCCCCTGACCTGCCGCCGGCCACATCAGGCGTCCTGCATGTTACCTTCCTTGTCGAAAGCGTCGACGAAAGCTTTGCGACGTTGAAAGCGGCAGGCGTCGAGATCAGGGAGAGGCCACGCCCTGCGGTCAACTCGGAAATGCTTGACAGGGTCGCATTCCTTCGCGACCCCGACGGGATCATTGTCGAGATCGCCGAACGCCGCCGCGCGTTGAAGCGGTCCTGATCGGCGGAAAATATATCGAACAGCAGATCAAAATTTCCGCACTGCGGTAACCACTCGGTAATGCCGATTTGTCAGCCTGAAGAAGACGATACATTCCTTCACGGCTGGGGGTTGGCATGTCACGCAATAAGGACGACTGGATCAATCAGCGCGCTTATGGGCTCTGGGAAGCCGAAGGGCGGCCGGAGGGTCGCAGCGGCGACCATTGGCAGCAAGCGGCACGCGAATATCAGCAACTCGAGCTTGCCCGCGCCTCCGTTGACGGCAGCGACCTTGTCGAGCGCCTCCGGGCGATGGGCAAACTGATGCGTTCGATAGACGTTGAGGACGGCAACGATGTTGCCGCTGACAAACGAAAAGCGTCTGATCATTCCCGGACGAGAACCTTGTCTGACTGCAGCCAGAATGGTGGCAGATAAAGCGGCGTGGAAGAGAGCGGCAGGATGTCGTCGGAGAGCGCCACACCGAGCTTGTCTGACATGAAACGGCGCCGCGCGGCAATGCGCGCATGCATATCAGGATAGCGTTGGCGTATCTCTTCGCGCAGCTTGGCGTCCGCAAAGGCCACCATGTCTTCGCAGTTGAGGGCCCAACCGGCTGGCATCGGCACCGGGATGACATCGACCTGGAACGGCATGCCGGATCGCAAGCGCTCGATCGAGCCGGGCCGTACTGGCGAATGCAGCCATTCCTCGTGACTGCCAAGGTGGCCGGGGTTCAGCGCTGACTTGAGGCCCGCCGATTTCAGCTTCTCGGTGACCGCGGAAAACAGATCGCCGCCGGTCACGCCAATATGTGCCGTCTCATACCAGGTGATCAAGGCTTCGAAATAGGCCTTTGCGGGCGTCAGGAATGCCTCGTCATGATCGGTGAGGAGGCCGGCGCGGGAAGACAGCGCTCCCCAATAGCCGAGTGCCGTCGTTACGCCATCTCCCTTCTTCAGGCGGCGCGCGGTCGGGCTCCGCAGACCGATGATGTTCTCGCCTTCGCTGACGGAGGCAAACATCGTGTGGACGTTTACCGGGTCCCCTTCATAGCCGAGGCGACCCAGAGCCTCGAATTCCGTATCTCCCACCCGAACACCGGCAACGACCCTGAAGAGCGCCTGCGAGCAGCGCACGGCGGCCCATTCGAAGGCCGCGAGTTGATCGACGTCGACGATCGCGCGATGGCCGGTCTCCGGATGCATGAGCACGGGCGTCGCGTCGATCAGTTGCGCTGAATGACCAATCGATCGGCCCAGTGCGTTAACGATGAAATGCGGAACGAAGAAGCTCTGGGCGCACTCGTCGTCCTCCTCAGCCGAGAGATATTTCCAGCCGACCAGGCCGATAGAATCCCCGGCCTTGATTCCCGCATCGCGCAGCCGATCGCTTAGCCGCGGGTTTTGGCTGCGGTCCTGTCCCATGAGGCTGAAAGTCTGCGCGCGCAGCACCTCGATGCCGCCAAGACCGGCAATCGCCGTATAGCTCTCGGATTCGTTTCCGGTGATGATCACGCGACGACCGCCCGGACCAAGAAGCAGGAGGGCCTCCTCGAAACGCGGCTCGAAGCCGGAGAGATGCATGATGTTTCCGAAGTGCTCGCGATCGGCATAGACAACCAGCCAGTCGGTGCCGGCAGCTTGCAAGGCTGCGTCTGCTCGCGCTGCGTACGTCGCCGACGGGATTTGCGGCTGCGTCAAGAGGGGGCCTAAATCCGGCAAGGCAACAGGCGCAAGGGTGATGGGCATGCGGTTCCTCCAACCGAACGAAAGTCAAACAAAGATGAAAAGCACAAAAACCGTGTGTGGTAGTGGGCCAGCGGCCAGGAAGCGAAAGATTAGCATAGCCGAAAGACACGACACTGCGGTATCACACCTTCGAAGGTGGAAAGCTCACGATCATGAATCACGACCAAAGCAGCGGTGGTCCTCCCACGATTGCCGACGTGGCGCGCTTGGCCGGTGTCTCGCGCGCCGTCGCAAGCCGGGCGCTTTCCAACGAACCGCGCCCGGTGTCGTCCGAGAAGCGGGAGCGCGTGATCGCCGCCGCGACAAGCCTCGGCTACAAGCCGAACCTCTTGGCGCAGAGCCTGACCACCAAGACGGTCAATCTCGTCGCCGTCGTCGTCAACCACATTCACGATCTCTCAGACCTCGATCTTTTTGACCGGCTCATTGATCAAGTCCAGACGATCGGCAAGCAGGTCATCCTGATCCGCATTGGCTCGGTCGCACGCGTGGAGGAGTTCCTGCGCAATGGTGTCGCCTACCATGTGGATGCCGCGCTGGTGTTTTCCGATTTTGCCGACGCACCCACCGTCCGTCGCATGTTCCGCTCGGATCATGTGATCATGCTGAACGGCCTTCACGACGAGTTCTCGCCAGTGATCATCCCGGACGAGCATGCCGGCATCGCCGAAGCCGTCGCCGATGCCGCGTCGAAGACCGTGCGGACCGCCGGGCTCGTCACAGGGCGCGCGTCGTCTCTGGTCGAGCAGGCACGCATCCGCTCGTTTCACGAAGCCTTTTCGCGTTACGGGATCAATCTGCTTAAAACGGTCCAGGGTGATTATTCCTATGAAAGCGGACATGCCGCAGCCAAGGCGGTTGCCGATGCCGATTGTCCCGACGCCGTCTTCTGCACATCCGATGCGATGGCGATGGGCATTCTTGACGTATGCCGGACCGATTTTCCCGGCGGCCGGCCGTCGCGGTTCCGGCTCTATGGCTTTGACAATCTGTCGCTGACCGATTTCGACGCCTATCCGATATCGTCGATCGGCTACGATAAATCGCTCTATGTCCGATATATCGTCGAATCCGTTGCCAGTCCCGGCAATTTCAGGCCGGGTCAGCCGCCTGTCACCGTGCCGACGCGTTTCGTTCCACGCCTGACGGCCTAATGAAAACGGGCCGCCCGAAGGCAGCCCGCAATCATGTTACCACTGAGGGTTCAGGGCAGGGGGATTGGAGCCCGCACCCCACCACTTCGTGTAATTTGCGGCATAGGCCCCAGACTGGATGTAGTCGGAAACGAACATATCGAGCCAGCGCACGAATTCCGGGTCGCCCTTGGCAACGGCAATGCCGATCGGATCGTTGGAATAGAGGCCCGGCAGGGTGACAAGTGACGGGTTCTTGGTTGCGAGATAGTCGAGCAGTGACGAATCTTCGATTGCCGCGTCGACGCGCTTCTGCTGCAACTGCAGCACGCCATCGGGCGCAAACTGATCGACGTAGACGAGTTGCGCATCGGGAACTGCGATCTTCAGGAAGCTCTCACCCGTCGTGCCGCGACCGACGACGACCTTCTTTTCCTTCAGGTCCTTGATGCCTGCATTCTTTTGGACGATGACGCGCAGGCCGGCGCGATTGTAGGGAATGGTGAAGTTCACCGTCTTGGCACGCTCGAGCGTTGCCGAAGTGTTGGCGACGGCGACGTCGATCTGGCCCGAAACCAGCATCGAGATCCGGGCGTCACCCGACACGTCGACGAATTCGACCGGCACACCGAGCTTCTGGGCAAGCATCGTCGCGACATCGACGTCGTAACCGACTGGATTGTTCTGCGCGTCACGGAAGCCAATCGGCTCGCCACCGAGCGACACGCCGATGCGAACGGTGCCCCGCAAGCGGATATCGTCGATCATCCCGGCGAAGGACGGAAGTGCTGAGCCAGCCGTAATGGCCAAGGGTCACTAGAATGCGCTTCATGGTTCATTCCCTCTTTTGATTATGCCAGCTTCGCTGTCCGCAATTCCGGTTCGGGCATCGAGTCCTCCCAGAGCCAGTAGCGAATCTCGCCCTCGCATCTGAAATTCACGACCTCATGGTTTCCCTTGGCGTCGACCGCATGGATGACGACGCCGGCCAGGAACCCAGCGGAGAGTTCATTAAGCTCATCAACGGCGAGTTTCACCGCATCGCAGAGCGAATAGCCGAGCTTCATCGCCAGTACGACGGTACGCGCTGTCGAGCAGCGCATCGTCATCTCGCCGGTATGCGTGCAGGCGGCTGCGCCATAGCGGCTGTCGGCATAGAAGCCGGCGCCCGGGATCGGGCTGTCGCCAAGGCGACCCGGATATTTCCACGCCCAGCCTGACGTGGATGTCGCCGCATGGGTGCCGCGTCTCGGATCGGCTGACAGGAAGACGGTGGTATCGCGTACGCGCTCCGGATCGGTGATGGCGCGGCTGAGCGGTGCAAGCGCAATGTCAGGGAATTTCGCGAGGTCCTCCGGCGACAGCTCCTCTTCCAGCCGTTTCCACCAGACCCGCCTGCTGTCTTCGAACAGCACGTCATCCTCATCGAAACCGATTTCAGTGGCAAAACGGCGAGCGCCGTCACCAGTCAGCATGACGTGTGGAAGGCGTTTCATGACTTCGTGGGCAAGGCGTGCGACCGACAGTGTATTCGGAACGGCACCAACGGTACCGACCTCACGCGTGTTGCCGTCCATGACGGCGGCATCAAGCTCCATATTGCCAAGCATGTTCGGCCAGCCGCCATAACCGACGCTGCGCACCTTGACTTCCCTCTCCACCTTGCTGATCCCGGCGACCATCGCGTCAAGGCTGATTGCACCGTCGCGCAGCATCTCCACGCATGTCGGAAAGCCCGGCCAGGCTTCTTTATTGGCCAATAGCAGCATCTAGACCTCTATTCTTTGCGCATCTTGGAAAGGAACTGGGCAACGCGCGGGCGCGCCATGCCGCCTTCGGCGGCGAAGAATTCTTTGGTTGGCAGATCGACCAGCAACCTGCCGTTGTCGAGAAAGACAATGCGATCGGAAATCTGCCTGGCGAACTCGACCTCGTGCGTGACGAACAACATCGTCGTGCCGTCCTGCGCGAGCTTGGCAAGGATCGCCAGCACCTCCGCCGTCATCTCCGGGTCAAGCGCGCTGGTCACTTCGTCCAGCAGCAGATAGCGCGGCTGCATGGCAAGCGCCCGGCAGATGCCGACGCGCTGGCGCTGACCACCCGAGAGCTGCGCCGGATAGGCGTCGGCCCTGGAACCGAGACCAACGGACTTTAGCAGGGCACGCGCCGTCGCTTCCGCCTCGGCGCGTGGTTTCTTCAACACCTCGATCGGTGCGAGCGTGATGTTGCCGAGCACCGTCATGTGTGGATAGAGGTTGAAGAGCTGGAAGACCGTGCCGGAGCGCTTGCGAGCCTCCGCGAGCTCGCGAGGCTTGCCGACATCGAACTCGTCGACCATGATCCGGCCACTGTTCAGCTTCTCCAGGCCGTTGATGCACCGGATCAGCGTCGATTTGCCGGAGCCCGAGGAGCCGAGGATCGAGACGACCTCACCGGGCGCGATCGTCAGATCGACGCCGTCAAGCACAGTGGTATGGCCGAAGGCCTTTTTTACGTTTTCAACTTTGATCATGTCAGAGCCCCCTCCAGGCGCTGTGGGCGCGAAGGCGATTTTCGAAGCGCGACCCCAGCGAGGCGACCAGCTTGGCGGCGGCGTAATAGAGCAGACCGACGGCCACGTAGAGGAACGCAATCCGCCACAGGAGTGCAGACGAGGATGTTCGCGCGATCGCCACGAAAGCGCCCATGATGCCGCCGCCGGCGAGCGCAAGGGCACATGTCTCTGCCGTCAAAAGGGCGCCCTGCGCGAGAAGGCCGAGATGGGGCAAGAGAATCGACAGGTCGAGCCGCACGATCTCTCCAAAAATGAGAGTGAAACCGGTTTCATCATCTCCTCGTGACCCCTTATTGTCAAGAACGCAGCTGGGATCTCCTGATATATCTGGTCCGCATCGAGCCGATGGGTTAGCAAGCTTGTGCAAGAATTCTTGAAGACGGCTTCGAGCTGGAGTCGGCCAAGCCTCCGTATCTCGCAGACGCCGGTTAGCCCTAGCCACATCGAACGAGCATGCCATGAGCCATATCCCGCAGATCGACTACGCCACTGCTTCAGAAGAGATCCGTGCCGCACATGACGAGGAGGTGAGGGTACGCGGGCGCATGACGAACATGAAGCGGACGTTATTGCATTCACCCGCAGCCCATCGCATCTACGCCGAATGGTTCACGCTGCGCGCCGAACTCTCGGCAATCGCGGATCGGCCGATCTGGATCTTCTCGCATGCCATTTCGAAAGCGGCAAAATCGAAGATCGCCATCACCTTCTTTCGCCGGGCGCTGATCAATGCCGGGTTCAACCCGGACGCGATGCTGTACTCCGAAGAAGAGGCGCTGCTCGATGCCTTCGGCAAGGCAATCGTTGCCGATTCCAACGCGATTCCCGCCGAGATCTGGAAGAAGCTGAAGGAACGCTATGATGGCAAGACGCTCGTCGATCTCGTCGCCTTTGCAGGCATCATGCTCGCGACAGCCGTCTTCAACAATGTCGTCGAGGTCGACTTTGATCCCGAGCTCGAAGCCTTCGCCGAAAATGCCGGCCTGTCAGATGCGTGAGGTCAATCATGGCGCCAGCCCCAGCGGGCCTTCGCCCCTGCGGCGAAAGAAGTGATATGACTAAGCGCAGCGGCTCAGGGTCGCTACCTGCGCAGCTAGCTCGCCTGCCACGAAGACTGCATGTTCGGTGATCTGTGGCAGCCCCATGAGCTCTCCAAAGGTTCCGCGCGCCAGCGGGCCAGAAATCAGCAACGACGGGTCGGGCCGGCCATCGGCTGCGATCGCCTCTGCGCGCTCCGAACAAGCGATGCCGAGACCGGTCGGGTCAAGTTGCAAATGTGACTGATCGCGCAGAGCGGCTAGCCATGCCTGGCTTTCGAGAATGCCACCATGCGCGGGACCCGTTGTGACCACGACTGCATCATAGCTCTTCTTAAGCGGCAAGGCATGTCGGCGTTGCAGCTCCACGTGGATGGCCTCACCCTCGCGCTGCACCCGACCGACGGAGGCCGCCAGCACTTCCATCCTGCCCTGCGCGATCGCCCGCTCCAACACGTCTTCTACCTGCGGCGCGATGCGGAACCGATGAACGTCCCAGTAGGGCCTGATGTGGCGCACGATCCGGCAACGTTCGGCAATCGGCAGGTTCTGCCAGATCGCATGGCCGTGGCCGCGCACCTGGTCAATCACGGCGTGCCACGTCAACCCCGCCGTCTTGGCTTGCGCAATGGCGTGCCGAACGCTCTGCAGCAGTGCCGTCGCACTATGAGCCGGGGCCGTGTCAAACTCGCCGAACGGGTCCTGCGGGAAAGGCGCATGTCCCGTCGACCTCAGCCCGCGGCGCGAAATCGACGTGATCGGCCCGCGATGGCCAGTGCGCGCCAGCGAGGCGACGATGTCGGCTGCGGTCAGACCATTGCCGACAATCAGCAGCCGGTCGTCGGGACGCACGACGTCGAGCGCACCGGCAACGGTGGAATCGGCCACAAACCGGGGATGTCCTTCAAGAGCTCGCAGAGCCCCGGGCGCCGAGGGCGCGGGATGACTGGTGGCGATCACCAGGAAATCGGCAAATATCTGTCCGCCCTGGCTGTCGAAGATCTCCCAGAGCGCGCCGTCCCGGCACACAGCCGTAACGACCGCGCGACGATGGCGCACGGTGCCGCTTTGCACGAGAGGCGTGAGCGCCGAGGCGATGTAAGAGCCGAAGACATGGCGTCGGGGAAAGAGGCTGCCATCAAGCCGATGTGCTTCCGGATCGTCCGCAACGGCATCATTGCGCCCAATCCATTCCAGAAAATCCTCAGGCTGATCCGGAAGTAGGCTCATGCGGGCGGCGGGAACATTGATGCGATGCGCCGGATCAGTGGTATCATAGGCAAGCCCTCTGCCGAGCTCGCGCCGTGGCTCAAAAACGACGATTGCTGGCGGTCGGTCCGTGATGGAACGCGCCAGGTGGTACGCGACGCCCGCTCCGGAAACGCCCCCACCGATAATCGCCACCAGGGGTCGCCGCGTCCGGCGATCGGTGTCATGTCGTGATTTCGCGCTGTCCTGCTTCAATGCCCGCGGTCCAGATCACCTTGCTTGCGAGCGCAGGTTTGGTCTTCGCGCTCGGATGGTTTAGTTTAGGGTCAGGCAAGCATGCCGGCAACGCCAATATTCTACAAAATCAGTAGAATTTTTATCCCGCTATTGTGTTCAGGCGCCGAACAGTTTTTCCGTGCTGCAGCGCAATAGAGATCGGCTTGCTTGGTTTACCATCGGCAGTTTTGAAATTATCTGACCGTTCGAGGCAAGCCTCATCAATTCAAGACGGGAAACACCACAATGAACAAGAAGACGTCCGCCACATCAAGCCTGACGCGTCGTGCAAGCCTTGCCGCTATCGTCGCCTCGGCAATTGCCCTGGTTGCATTCACAGCGCCTGTTGCCTCCTTCGCGGACGACAAGTCGATCAAGGTCGGCATCATGAGCGGCGAGGATGAAGACGTGTGGCGCGTCGTGACCGCGGAAGCCGCCAAGAAGGGCCTGACGATCGAGACGGTCGTCTTCAACGATTACACACAGCCGAACGAGGCGCTTGAACGCGGCGAAATCGACGCCAACGCCTTCCAGCACAAGCCCTATCTCGACAATCAGGTCGAGCAGCACGGCTATCATATCGTGCCGGTCGGATATACCGCCGTCTGGCCGATCGGCCTTTATTCCAAGAAGCACAAGGCAGTCTCGGAAATCGCCGAAGGGGCCACCATCGGGGTTCCCAATGACCCCTCGAACGAGGGCCGCGCACTACGCGTTTTGCAGAACGAGGGCATCATCAAGCTCAAGGTCGGCACGGGCATTCTCGCCACCGTGACCGACATCTCGGACAATCCGAAGAATGTCGAGATCAAGGAACTGGACGCTGGCGTCGTCGGACGCGCTATCGAGGATCTGGACGCGGCCGTCGTCAACACCGACTGGGCCTTGAAAAGCGGACTGTCGGCCGCCGACCGCATTGCGCAGGAGCCGATCGCCGACAATCCCTATCGCAACTTCATCGCCGTCAAGCAGGGCAGCGAGAATGAGGCCTGGGTCAAGACCCTCGTCTCCTCCTACCAGAACGATGCGGTTAAGGCCGAGTTCGACAAGGTGTATAAGGGAACCGGCGTCAGCGCTTACTGATCGACATTCGCGCCACGCATTGGGCGCGGTTGAACAAGGCGGTCCGGGCGTTCCTTGCCCGGGCCGCCTTGGACGTTTCCGAAGGGAAAGAACATGAATTCAATCATATCGGCCTCGGCCATCGAGGCTCCGCCGCAGGCCACGGCACAAGAGGTGGTGCGCCTCGTCGACGTGCATCGGCATTTCGGTGCCACTGCCGCTCTCGACGGCACATCGCTCACCGTCCACAAAGGCGAGATCCTCGGCATTATCGGGCGCAGCGGCGCCGGCAAATCCACGCTGATCCGCTGTCTGAACGGCTTGGAGCGCCCCGATCGCGGCGAGATCGAAATCGAGGGCCGCAGCATTGTCGGTCTCGACGAACAGGAGCTGCAGCCGCTTCGCCGCCGCGTCGGCATGATCTTTCAGCACTTCAACCTACTGGCGTCGAAGACGGTCGAAGAAAATGTCGCACTGCCGCTGAAGATCGCCGGCGTCGCAAAGGCGGAACGCCTGAAGCGCGCGCATGAATTGCTGGAGCTTGTCGGCCTCGCTGGCAAGGCAAAAGCCTATCCATCGTCTCTGTCCGGTGGCCAGAAGCAACGGGTTGGCATTGCTAGAGCGCTCGCGGCGCGCCCGGCATTGCTGCTCTCGGATGAAGCGACATCGGCGCTCGATCCCGAAACGACCCGTTCGATCCTGACCCTTCTGAAGGACATCAACCGCAAGCTTGGCCTGACGATCCTGCTCATCACGCATGAGATGGAAGTCGTGCGCAACATTGCCGATCGCGTTGCCGTCATCGATGCCGGTCGTATTGTCGAGGAAGGACAGGTCTGGTCGGTGTTTGCCGATCCGCAGGCGCAGATCACCCAGAGCCTGCTTTCCGGAAGCCGCCCGCAATTGCCTGAGCACATCGCCGCCCGGCTGTCTCCCACCTCCGGCCAGGAGGCGATCCTGAGCATCGACATGGCGGGACCGGCCGCACAGGGGGCGGTTTTTGCCGACCTATCCACGGCGCTGCCGCAATCCTTCCGGCTTGTACACGGTGGTATCGACCATATCCAGAACCAGCCGGTGGCGCGGTTCTTCATTGCCGTCCCGATGCGCGATCCCGCCCTGAAGGACAAGGTTCTGCAATTTCTGAAGGCTCGCTCGGCGCGGGTGGAGGTTCTTGGCTATGACACCGATCATGTTTAATCTCTTGCTTCGCTCCTTGTGGGAGACGATCCTGATGACCGGCGCCTCAGGCCTGATCTCGCTCGTCTTCGGCCTGCCGCTCGGTCTCGCACTGGTGCTTACCAACAAGGGCGGTATCGCCGAGAATGCCTGGGTGAACGGCATCCTCGGTGCCATCATCAACGGCTTCCGCTCAGTCCCCTTCATCATCTTGCTGGTCGCTCTGATCCCGCTGACGCGCCTCATCGTCGGCACCGCGCTTGGCACGTGGGCGGCCATCGTGCCGCTCGCCATTGCCGCAACGCCCTACTATGCGCGCATCGCCGAAGTGTCGCTGCGCGAAGTAGACCGCGGCTTGATCGATGCCGTGCGCGCCATGGGTGGCGACCGCTGGACAATCATTCGCGAAGTGCTCGTTCCCGAAGCATTGCCCGGCATCGTCGCCGGATTCACGGTGACGCTGGTGACGCTGATCGGCGCATCTGCGATGGCCGGCGCGATCGGCGCAGGCGGTCTGGGCGACCTTGCCATCCGCTATGGCTACCAGCGCTTCGAGACGACCGTCATGGTGGCGGTCGTTGCCGTGCTGATCGTGCTGGTTTGTGGCATCCAGTGGCTCGGCGACCGGCTGGTCGCCAGGCTTGACCACAAGTAATCAATAACGAAACGCGGCGGCAGGGTGCGAGGATGGCAGCCTGCCGCTGCCGCCGAACAGCTTTTGCCTGAGCGGTCCCTCGGCGTAGTCCGCCTTAAACAGGCCGCGCTCCTGCAGCACCGGCACGACGAGGTCGACAAAGTCGCGCAGGCTTTCGGGTGCCACCGTGCGCGCCAGATTGAAGCCGTCCACACCAGCATCCAAGACCCATGCCCCCAGACGATCCGCCACCTGCTCGGCCGAGCCGACAATCGGCTGCATGCGACTGCCAAGCACCATCTGGTCGATGATCTGGCGGAGTGTGACCGGCTCACGAGCCTCCCTTGTGATTGCGGCGAGCGCAGACTGATTGGCATTGGTGGATTTCTGCTCGATCGGATCATCGAGGCCATATCTGGAGAGGTCGATGCCCGTTGAGGCGGAATAGTGCGCCAAGCAGGCCTCGACGCTTGCATGCCTGCGATAGTCCTCGAGCTTGTCTTTCGCCTCCTTCTGCGTGCGCCCAACGACCACCGTGACGAGACCGAGAACGCGCAAGGCATCGGCACCGCGCCCAACCAACAAGGCTTTGCGTCGCAGTGCCTCCACAGTCGGCCGTGCCGCCTGTGGGGTCGGCGCTGCGATGAAGACGCATTCGGCGTGGCGGGCCGCAAAAGCCTGTCCACGCGCAGAGGCCCCTGCCTGGAAGAGCAGCGGCGTGCGCTGCGGCGAGGGCTGTGCAAGGTGGATTGCCTCCATCTTGTAGTATGGACCCTCATGCCTGACGGCGCGCACTTTCGACGCGTCGGCGAAGACGGCCCGAGACTTGTCGCGAAGCACAGCCTCGTCGTCCCAGCTTCCCTCCCAAAGCTTGTAGAGGATTTCGAGGTATTCATCGGCCGCATCGTAACGCGCGTCATGCTCGGGCAACGCTTCAAAGCCCATCGCACGCGCGGCACTGTCAAGATAGCCGGTAACGATGTTCCAGCCAATCCGGCCCTTGGTCAGGTGATCGAGCGTCGACATCCGTCGCGCCAACAGAAAGGGCGGCTCGTAAGTCGTGTTAACTGTGACCCCGAAGCCGAGATGCTTGGTGACATAGGCCATTGCCGAGATCGGCATCAACGGATCGTTGACCGGAATCTGCGCGCCTGCCTCGATGACTGGCGCGGGGCTGCCCTTGTAGACATCATAGACACCAACGATATCGGCGAGGAATATCCCGTCCAGCTTGCCGCGCTCGGCGGTACGGGCAAGGTCAACCCAGTAGTCGAGGTCCGTGTAATGAAGGGACGTATCGCGCGGATGCGTCCACATTCCGTGGTTGATATGGCCGACGCTGTTCATGTCGAATGCGTAGATCTGCATCTGCTTCATGCCATCGTTCCCTATGCCGGCGGGCTGAAGCGTCGTGGACCCCGTGAAGGCACTTGTGCGTTAGCTCTTACCTTTCCACGGAACGAGGGTAGCTTCCAAGAGCCGAACGGCAGCGCTAAAGGCAAATGCACAGGCGGCGATAATGCCGATGCCGACGAAGACCACGTCCGTTGCCAGAAACTGGGAGGCGGACATGATCATGTAACCGATGCCGCGATTGGAAGCGATCAGCTCGGCAGCGACGAGCGTGCCCCAACCGATACCAAGCGCGATGCGGATACCCGTCAGAATTTCCGGCAAGGCCGATGGCAAAACGATACTGAGAAGAAGTTGCCAGGGTCTTCCACCAAGCGATCGCGCCGCATTGACACGCTCGATCGGCAGTGAGCGCACGCCAGCCTGGGCCGAAAGGCAGATCGGCGCGAACATGGCGAGGACGAGAAGCGTCACCTTCGAGGTTTCGCCGATACCGAGCCAGATGATCATCAACGGCAGATAGGCGAGCGGTGGCAGCGGCCAGTAGAATTCGATCGGTGTATCGAGTATCCCCTTTGCCCAGCGGTTGAGCCCCATGAGCAAGCCGAGCGGGATACCAACCGCGATAGCGATCGCTGCGGCCGTCGCGATCCTGAACAGACTTGCCGAGACGTGTTCGCCAAGCGAGGCCCCGGCATAGCCATCGCGATAGACGGCGACGATCTGTGTGACAACCTCCTGGGGTGTCGGCAGGAAGAGGCGCGGCACCACTCCCAGCTTGGCAACCAGCCACCAGGTGGCAATCAACACGACGGCTGTCGCGAGACTGATGACAAGCGTATTGCTTTGCCCGGCGCCATAACCCTGCAGGGAAACGGTCTTCGGCTGGTCGGCTTCGGTCTTGACGACAATGTCCCTCGTTTCGATGACGTCACTCATTCCGCCGCATCCCTGAACCCGTCGGAACCATGCAGAATGGTCCGGATTTCCTCACGTAAACTGCCGAACTCCGGCGCCGTCTTGATCGATCGCGCATTACTGGTCCGGGCGAACTCACGGACGAAATCGAGATCGAAGCGCGCAACGATGCGGCCGGGACGCGGCGACATCACCACGACCTGCGTGCCGAGGAAGAGAGCCTCCTCTATCGAGTGGGTAATGAAGAAGATGCGTTTGCCTGTCTCCTTCCAGATCGATACGAGCAATTCCTGCATCTGCTCGCGCGTCAAGCTGTCCAGGGCCCCGAACGGCTCGTCCATCAAAAGCACGTCGGGCTCGGCTGCGAGTGCCCGGGCAATGCCTACCCGCTGGCGCATGCCGCCCGACAATTCGTAGGGAAAGGCCCGCGCAAAGTCTTTGAGACCGACGAGGCAGAGAAGCTCCTCGGCGCGGGCGCGCCGCACCACTTTTGGAGTTCCGGCAAACTGCAATCCAAGCGCGACATTGTCGACAACCGTCTTCCACGGCAGCAGCGTGTCCTTCTGGAATACGACACCGCGATCGGCGCCGGGACCCCTAACCGCTCGGCCGTCCAGCGTGATCGTGCCTGCCGACAGCGGCAGGAAACCCGCAATCGCGTTGAGCAACGTCGACTTGCCACAACCCGAGGCACCGAGTGCGACGACGAAGCCGCTGTCGGGAATATCGAGGGAAACGCGATCGAGGGCCTGAACCGTTTGGCCGTCGCGCGTCCTGAAATAGACGCTTGCGTGATCGACTTTGAGCATGTGTCGTCTCTTCGTATTGTGACGCTGGCGCGATATCGCACCAGCGTGCCAGGATGGGAGGATTGTCGTGGTATTTCAGTTGCTTGCGTTGACGAGCGCATCCGGTGTCACAAAAGCCGCGTAGCTCGGCAGCACTTCGCTCACCTTGCCCTGGTCCTTCAGGAAGGCGGCGGTATCCTTGAGAATCTTAGCCGCGCCGGACTTTTCGCCACCGCCGAGCCAGGCTTCGGACGCCTGGACCTCAGGCGTCAGCAGGGTGAGGTTCTTGAGCGCGCCAGCCTGCTGCTCAGACGTTCCGCCAAGTGCCTTGGCAAGGAGCTTGGCATTGTCGCTGTCGGCGGCCCAAGCCTTCTTATCTGCTGCGAAGGAGGCGTAGTACTTGCTGATGACGCCGGCAAAGCTCTTCAGGAACGCCGGGTTTTCGTCGGCAAACTTCGATGCGGCGACCCAGGCGGAGAAGGTCGGAGCGCCTTTGTCCGCCACATCCTTGGAGGTGACGAGCACCTTGCCGTTCTTCTTGAGCTCGGTCAGCGCCGGATCCCAGACAAAGCCGCCATCGATGTCACCGCGATTGTAGCTGGCAACGATCTCTGGCTGCGGAATTGCAAAGACCTGAACCTCCTTTTCCGTCAGCCCCAGCGACTTTATCAGCGCCAGAAGCTGGTAGTGGTCGGTGGAAACGGGTGCCGCAGCAAGCTTCTTGCCCTTGAGGTCAGAGAGAGCCGCAATGCCGGAGCCGTTGCGAACGACGAGCGCCTCGTCGATGCCGGAGATCGAAGAGAGGTAGAAGGCCTTGACCTCCAATCCGCGCGAAGTCGCCGCGGCAAAGGGACTCGAACCGACATAGCCGACCTGCACATCGCCCGACGCGATGGCCGCGAAGATCTCGGCCCCGGAGTTGAACTTGCGGAAATCAATGTCATAGCCGGTTGCCTTGGCAAATTCGCCATTAGCGATCGCGACCGACGACGGCAGTGCATCGGTTTGATAGGCAACAACCACCTTCTTGTCGGCTGCCTGGGCAACAAAAGGTGCCAGCAGGCTGGCGGAACTGAGCGTAATCGCCGCCAATAGTGTTCTGATATTCATGTTTTGCCCCCTTGCGACTGAGCTTCAGCTGCAGCGCTTGAATGTGTTTCGACAGGAAAACACTAGGGCGGACAATCGTTCTCAGATAGGTAAAACCATCTATTTTATAGACTACAGTGATAATATTGTTTTGGACCTGATTTCCAGAACGCACGCTCTGGCGCCAGATCGCCGACCGCGAGGTTCAGGTGCTTTCGATGGTAATGAGATAGCAGAGCGCCCGGCCGCTCAGGACAACATCTGCACCTTCGCCACCCTCCAGCAAAAATGCATCGCCCGGCCCAAGATCGGTGCGATTGCCACCGCATTCGAGGATGACGTCGCCGCGATGGCACAACCCAACCCACGTCGTTGCATGCACTTTTAGCGTTGACGTAGCATCGACATCGATCCGCTCGACCCTATGGCGCAGGCTGGCGCGACGGCTCATGACATTCAGGTCCGTAATGGTTCCATCGGCAAGCGTTGCCGAAACCGAGACATCCGCGGGGAAGGCGAGGGGATCGCTGTCCTGCGTCAGCAGCACCGGCGCGCCGCCGTCGATTGAAAGCGACATACCGTTGCCTTCCAGGATCGAAAGCGTGCGGTCGATACCGGGAAAGACGGAGAACGGCCCATCCGTCGCCACCGTTGCCATGCTGACGCGCCAGTCGAAATCCGACAGTACCGCGCCCTTGGGCGAGACCGCAATTTCGACGGTCTCACCGCCACCGTTCTTCCATGGCATACGGCGATAGGTGCTGGCTCTAAGGACGGTGGCAAGGGTCATTTTGGTTCCATCTACGTTAGTGGATTAAGTCCATCGAGGCAGCCATGCAGACCGTAAACATTCACGAAGCAAGACGCATCCGTCGCGGCTCATCGAAAACGCTGCGAAAGGCGAGGCTTTCATCACAGCCAAGGCTGGAAAGCCCCTGGTGAAAGTCGTTCCCCTCGACGACACCGATGCCTTTCTCAGTCCCGCCAGCATCTGGGAAACCGCCATCAAGCATGCGCAGGCACGCCCAGATTTTCGCGCCGATCCCTCGATATTGAGAGAACGTCTCCTTCAAAACGGCTATATCGACATGCCCGTCAACGAAAGCACGCACTTGCTATCGCAGCACTCCCGCCCGTTCACAAAGATCCCTTCGACCGGATTCTGATTGCCCAGTCAAAGATCGAATGCATTCCTCTGGTTACGGTCGATAAGGCTGCGCTGCAGTATCCGGGCCTCATGGGATTTTGAGGCCCGGTCCAAGGGATCAATTCCCGAGGATCGCCGGAAGGCGCAGGCCCTGTTCCTTGGCGCAGTCGATGGCGATCTCGTAGCCGGCATCGGCATGCCGCATGACGCCGGTCGCCGGGTCGTTCCAGAGAACGCGCTCCAGCCTCCTTGCTGCGTCGTCCGTGCCATCAGCGCAAACCACCATGCCGGAGTGCTGGGAGAAGCCCATGCCGACGCCGCCGCCGTGATGGAGCGACACCCAGGTCGCGCCCGACGCAGTGTTGAGGAGCGCGTTCAGGAGCGGCCAGTCGGAGACGGCATCCGAGCCATCCTTCATCGCTTCGGTTTCGCGGTTCGGCGAGGCGACCGAGCCGGAGTCGAGGTGGTCGCGGCCGATGACGACCGGGGCCTTCAGCTCGCCGTTCTTCACCATCTCGTTGAAGGCAAGCCCGAGGCGATGACGATCCCCGAGACCGACCCAGCAAATGCGCGCCGGCAGGCCCTGGAAGGAGATGCGCTCGCGTGCCATGTCCAACCAGTTGTGCAGGTGCTTGTTGTCGGGCAGCAGTTCCTTCACCTTGGCGTCGGTCTTGTAGATATCCTCCGGATCCCCCGAAAGTGCTGCCCAGCGGAAGGGACCGATGCCGCGGCAGAAGAGCGGACGAATATAGGCCGGCACGAAGCCCGGGAAAGCGAAGGCGTTTTCGAGGCCTTCATCCTTGGCCACCTGGCGGATGTTGTTGCCGTAGTCGAAGGTCGGGATGCCCATGTCCTGGAAGGCGATCATCGCCTCGACATGTTCACGCATCGAGGCGCGGGCGGCCTTCTCGACCGCCTTCGGATCGGAAACGCGCTTGTCCTTCCACTCGCCCATCGTCCAACCCTTCGGCAGGTAGCCGTTGACCGGGTCGTGCGCGGAGGTCTGGTCGGTGACCATATCGGGGCGGATGCCGCGGCGGACCATCTCGGGTAGGATCTCGGCGGTGTTACCGAGCAGGCCGACCGACTTCGCCTCGCCGTTCTTGGTCCAGCGGGCGATCATCTCCATTGCCTCGTCCAGCGTCTCCGCCTTTTCGTCGACATAGCGGGTGCGCAGACGGAAATCGATCGAGTCCGGGTTGCACTCGACGGCAAGGCACGACGCGCCGGCCATGACGGCGGCCAGCGGCTGGGCGCCGCCCATGCCGCCGAGACCGCCGGTCAGCACCCACTTGCCCTTGAGGTTGCCGCCGTAGTGCTGGCGTCCGGCCTCGACGAAGGTCTCGTAGGTGCCCTGGACGATGCCCTGCGTGCCTATATAGATCCAAGAGCCAGCCGTCATCTGGCCGTACATGGCAAGGCCCTTCTTATCCAGCTCGTTGAAGTGATCCCACGTCGCCCAGTGCGGCACGAGGTTCGAGTTGGCGATCAAGACGCGCGGCGCATCCTTATGCGTGCGGAACACGCCGACCGGCTTGCCGGACTGCACGAGCAGCGTCTCATCCTCGTTCAGCGTCTTGAGCGTCGCGGCGATGCGGTCGAAGTCGTCCCAGGTGCGGGCGGCACGACCGATGCCACCATAGACCACGAGCTCGTTCGGGTTCTCGGCGACGTCCGGGTCGAGGTTGTTCATCAGCATACGCAACGGCGCTTCGGTCATCCAGCTCTTGGCATTGAGCTCGTTGCCGCGCGGTGCGCGGATCTCGCGAATGTTGTGGCGTGGGTTTGCGGTCATGCGGGTTCCCCCTGTCGAGTGATCGTTATCGTTTCAGGCCCGGTGCGATCTGCTCGATGCGCACCAGAATGTCTTTAAGATGGACGCGAAGGCGCTCTGCCTTGGCGGTGTCGTAGGCAAAAGGCGGCGCCTCGGTTTGAAGATGCGTCGATTGCGCAAGCTCCATCTGGACGGCATGCACACCCGTTTCCGGGCGGCCATAGTGGCGCGTTGTCCAGCCGCCCTTGAAGCGACCGTTGAGCACACTGTCGTAGCCCTCGGCGGCTTCGACGACGGTGAGTGTCGCCTGCTCGATAGCGCTGTCGCAGGTCTTGCCCATGTCCGTGCCGATATTGAAATCCGGTAACTTGCCTTCGAAGAGGAAAGGAATGTGTGAGCGGATCGAGTGGCAGTCGTAGAGGATCGCCACGCCGTGGATTGCTCTCACACGCTCGATCTCGGCTGCAAGTGCGGCGTGATAAGGCGCGTGAAAGTCCCGCAGCCGCGCTGCGATGTCGGCTTCACCAGGCGCCTGCCCATCCTTCCAGATCGCCTTTCCATCGAAATCCGTTTCCGGAATAAGACCGGTAGTGTTCTGGCCGGGATAGAGGCTGACGCCTGCTGGATCGCGGTTCGCATCGATGACGTAGCGGTGGAACGTCGCGCGCACCGTCGTTGGATCGGAAAGCAGGCCGTCATAGAGGTGATGGATATGCCAGTCGGTATCGGCAAGAATCTTGCCGTAGTCGTTCAGGCGCTCCCAGATGTCGGTGGGAACCTCGGTGCCGGTGTGCGGGAAGCCGAGGATAATGGGCGATGTGCCCTGCTTGACGTCGAAAACAGCCATGTCAGCCCTCCAGAACCGGCAAGATGCCGCGTGAGACGGATGCGTTCAGCGCGCCCGTGGCAACGAGGTCGCTTGCCGCCTTGAGGTCGTTTGCCATGTAGCGGTCAAGCTCCAGCGTCGGCACCGCATCGCGAATGGTGGTAATCGCCTTTTGCAGCTCGGGACTTGTTGTGAGCGGTGCGCGGAATTCCACACCCTGGGCCGCCGTCAGTGCTTCGATGCCGATAATGCTGAAGAGATTGTCAGTCATCTGCAGCAGCCGCCGGGCGCCGTGGCAGGCCATGGAGACGTGATCTTCCTGGTTGGCCGATGTTGGTGTCGAATCGACGGAAGCCGGATGTGACATCTGCTTGTTTTCCGACATCAGCGCCGCGGACGTGACTTCCGCGATCATCAGGCCGGAGTTAAGACCGGGCTTCTTTGCCAGGAAGGCCGGCAGTCCGTAGGAGAGCGCGGGATCGACAAGCAGGGCAATGCGCCGCTGGGCGATCGCGCCGATTTCACAGACGGCAAGGGCGAGCTGGTCGGCTGCGAAGGCAACCGGTTCGGCATGGAAGTTGCCGCCCGAGACAACGGAGTTGTCCGACAGCACCAACGGGTTGTCGGTAACGGCGTTCGCCTCGATCTCCAGCGTGCGTGCGACCGAACGCAGGAGGTCCAGGCAAGCGCCATCGACCTGCGGCTGACAACGAATGCAATAGGGATCCTGGACGCGCTCGTCGCCTTCGATATGGCTCTGGCGGATAACCGAGCTTTCGAGCAACGCGCGAAGCGCGGCTGCCGTATCGATCTGGCCCCTGTGGCCGCGCAGTGTGTGAATATCGGGATGGAAGGGGGCAGACGAGCCCATTGCCGCGTCCGTCGACATGGCGCCGGTGATCAGTGCCGCCTGTGCGGCCCGGTGTGCCCGGAAGAGGCCGGCGAGTGCCAGCGCCGTCGAGGTTTGCGTGCCGTTGATGAGCGCCAGGCCCTCCTTGGCAGCGAGCACGATCGGCTTCAAACCGGCTTTCGCAAGGGCTGTCGCGCCCGACAGGCGCTCGCCATCGAAGAAGGCTTCGGCTTCGCCCATCATCACGGCGGCCATATGGGCAAGTGGCGCGAGATCACCGGAGGCGCCGACGGAGCCCTTTTCCGGGATAACCGGGATCACACCTTTTTCCAGCATGCCTTCGATCAGCCGCACCAGCTCCAGCCGCACGCCCGACGCACCGCGGCCGAGCGAGACCAGCTTCAAGGCCATGATCAGGCGAACAACATTTTCGGCAAGCGGCGCGCCGACGCCGCAGCAGTGCGAAAGGATCAGATTGCGCTGCAGGGTTGCGACGTCGGCCGCGTCGATCTTGATCGAGGCGAGCTTTCCGAAGCCGGTATTGATGCCGTAGACGGGCGCGTTGCCAGCCGCGATCTCGGCGATGCGAGCAGCGGCCTTGGCGATGCCGGCATCGAAGGATGCATCGAGTTTCGCCGGCGTGCCGGTCCAGTAGATCGTCTCCAGATCCTTGAGCGAAACGGAGCCGGGATGAAGGATAATGGTCAACGGTCGATCCTTTCGCCCTTGAAGACATGTGCATGAAGCGGGTTGAAGCCGATGCGGTAGACGAGTTCAGCCAGGCTCTCGACGTCCCAGATCGCGAAATCGGCGCACTTGCCGTTCTCAAGCGTCCCGGTCTCGTCCAGCAGACCAAGGGCGCGCGCACCTTCACGCGTCGCACCGGCAATGCATTCCTCGACGGTCAGGCCGAAGAGGGTCGCAGACATGTTCATCGTCAGAAGCAGCGATGTCAGCGGCGAGGTGCCGGGATTGCAGTCGGTCGCAATGGCAATCCACGTGCCGGCCTCACGCAGTGCCTGGACGGGCGGCTTCTGCTTTTCATTGATGGCGTAGAAGGCGCCCGGCAACAAAACCGCGACCGTACCGGCCGCGGCCATGGCTGCGGCACCTTCGGCATCCAGATATTCGAGATGATCGGCAGAGAGCGCATCGTAGGAGGCGGCAAGTTTCGCGCCGCCGAGATTGGAGAGCTGCTCGGCATGCAGCTTGACTGGCAGACCGAGGGCTTCGGCCTTGTCGAAGACGCGGGCGATCTCGGCGGTCGAAAAGGCAATTCCCTCACAGAACCCATCGACGGCATCGACCAGGCCCTCGGCGTGGGCGTATTCAAGCCCCGGAATGACCACGTCGGTGATGTAGTCACCGTTGCGGCCCTTGTATTCGACCGGCGTTGCATGGGCGCCGAGATAGGAGGTGACGACGCGAACCGGGCGGACGCGCTCGAGCTGACGGGCAGCGCGCAGCATCTTCAATTCGCCGCCGACATTCAGGCCGTAGCCAGACTTGACCTCGATCGTCGTCACGCCTTCGCAAATAAGGGTATCCAGGCGGGGAAGGGCTGCTTCGACAAGGCCTTCAACCGAAAGCGCATTTGTCGCCTTGACGGAGGAGACGATGCCGCCACCGGCACGCGCAATCTCTTCATAGGTCGCGCCTTCGAGGCGCATTTCGAATTCGCGGGCGCGATTGCCGCCGTAGACGATGTGGGTGTGGCAATCGACGAGACCCGGGGTAACCCAGCGACCTTCGAGGTCCGTGATCTCTGCGCGCTCGATTGCGGACACCGGCAGTTCGGCCTCCGGGCCGACGAAGCGGATGCGGCCACCCTCGGTGACGATTGCGCCTTTGTCGACGATGCCGAGACCGCGCTTCTGCGGATCGAGTGTTGCCAGGCGCGCATTCCGCCAGAGATGCGGAGGCACGTCGCCAGGTCCCTCTTCGCTTGAAAATTTGTTCCCATTCATCAGCTTTGCGCCTTTCCTTATACGGAAACATGTATATACATAATAAACGGGTGACAAGTGGAATTTTGTGCGTCTCCATGGAAAAGAAAGATGCGCGGCGCCAAACAGGAGAAAAAGCGTTATGGCTCAGACGGCAGCGATCAGACTTCATGCGAGCGTGGCGCTCTTGCCGCAGGGTTGGCAACAGGATGTGCGCCTGACGATCGCGGACGGCCTTATCACAAACGTCGAAACAGGCGTCGCCGCTGAGGCGGCAGACGAGCATCATGATACGCTCGTCCCAGCGATAGGTAATCTGCATAGCCACGCTTTCCAGCGCGCCATGGCTGGCCTTGCCGAAGTGAGGGGCCCAGCAAACGACAGTTTCTGGAGCTGGCGCACCGTCATGTACAAGTTCGCATTGTCGATGACGCCCGACCATGTCGAGGCTGTCGCCGCCCAGCTCTACATGGAGATGCTGGAGGCCGGATTTTCCCGGGTCGGCGAGTTTCATTATTTGCACCACGACAGGGACGGCACGCCCTATGCCAATATTGCCGAACTGGCCGAGCGTATCGGCGCGGCAGCAAACACCAGCGGCATCGGCTTGACGCTGCTTCCGGTATTCTATGCCCATTCCGGATTCGGCGGTGCGGCGCCAATCGAGGGCCAGCGCCGCTTCATCAACACGCTGGACAGCTTCGCCAACCTGATGGACGGCTGCCGCAAGGTGACAGGCGCGCTTCGAGGTGCTGAGCTCGGCCTTGCCCCGCACAGCCTGCGTGCCGCAACACCCGAGGAACTGGCCAACGTCGTGCCGCTGGCCGGTGAGGGGCCGATCCATATCCACGTCGCCGAGCAGGCCAAAGAAGTCGAGGATTGCATCGCCTGGTCGCGCGCGCGCCCTGTCGAATGGTTGCTTGCCAATGCGCCCGTTGATAACCGCTGGTGCTTGATCCATGCGACGCATATGACGGACGAGGAAACACGCGGCATGGCGCGCAGCGGGGCAATCGCCGGCCTTTGCCCGATCACCGAAGCCAACCTCGGCGACGGCACCTTCCAGGCGCCACTCTTCATCGAAGAAGGCGGCCGTTTCGGCGTCGGCTCAGATTCCAACGTGCAAATCTCGCTTCCAGGCGAACTGCGCCAACTCGAATACTCCGAGCGTCTGGCGCTAGGGGCCCGCAATGTCCTTGCCACATCAGGCGGTTCGACCGCGCGCAGCCTTTTTGATCATGCGATCACCGGTGGCGGCGCCGCGCTGAAGGCGCCGGCGGGCATCGCAGTCGGCCATCACGCGGATCTCATCTCGCTCGACACGACAGTCGTGCCCTACCTTTCGGGCGACCAGTTGCTCGATCACTGGATCTTTGCCGGTGGCGTTGCCGTCGACAGCGTCTGGGCGCTCGGCCGCAAGCAAGTGGAAGGCGGCCGCCACGTGGCGCGCGATGCGATCAACCGCCGGTTCCTGAAGGCGATGGGCGAGCTTCTTTCGGCATAGGGCTTTCCAGGTCGCGACATTCACATTAGAGCGGGAGGAATTAACCGGAGCGTGACGATGAACCAAAGCAAGGATACAACCTTGCACCAGCGGATCGTGAGCGACATCGAAGGCCGCATCGTCTCGGGCGAGTGGCCGCCGGGTCATCGCATCCCGTTCGAAGTGGATCTCTCCAAGGAATACGACTGTTCGCGTATGACCGTGAACAAGGCGCTGACCCAGCTCGCCAAGGCGGGCCTCATCGAGCGCCGCAAGAAGTCCGGCAGCTTCGTCACGCAGCCGCAGGCGCAATCGGCCGTTCTTGAGATCCACGACATCAGGGCTGAGGTACAGTCACTCAATCTTGCCTATTCCTTCGCCGTGTCGAGACGCGAGCAACGCAAGGCGAAGCCCGACGACATCAGACGCCTCGATGTCGCGCCAGGATCTTCAGTTGTCGATTTGGCCTGCATCCATCAGGCAGGCGGACGACCGTTCTGCCTGGAGGAACGGCTAATCAGCCTGTCCACCGTACCCGAGGCGGCCGACGCCAATTTCTCAGAAACGGCGCCTGGCGCCTGGCTGATCAATCAGATCCCCTGGAGCAGCGCCGAGCACCGCATCCAAGCCGTCTCGGCCGGTTCGGACGAGGCCGCCGCCCTCGACATCCCGCGCAACACCGCCTGCCTGGTCGTCGAGCGCCGCACCTGGAGCAATGTCGGGCCGGTCACGCATGTGCGCTTCACCTATCCCGGCGACCGGCACGCGCTGGTGGCGCGCTTCACCCCCGCGTCGCAATAGCGGTCCTTGGCTTATCGGGCGGTCCAACTCACAAATCCGGTTCGCTCCCACATCCTGCCGCCGATCTGGGTGACATGGACATGATCTAGCTGGTGAACTCCACCACGAAACTTTAACGAAAGGCGTCTCGTTCTGGGAAAGAGAGGGCGCGCGAGGTCCGGATGCGGGAAGGCCCGAAAAGAACGCGCGTCATCGACATTCTCGGAGGCTACTTTGCAGATATCTCAATGGTCAAGGATGACTTTCGGTCGCTAGCAGGCGGCGTCGGTCGAAAAGGTGGAGGCCTCGACTGTAACCGGGTTGTCGGTCCTTAAGCTTCGGCCGGTCCACACCCACCAGCTTGCGTCGGGAGGGAGGTGTGCGGCCGACGCCAGCCCTTCATATGCAGCGGGTTCGGACGGCGAGACATGCGCCTCGCGGCAATGCTAATCGGTTGATTTACACATAGATATTCGCTTCGTGCATAGCGCATGGCTGACTTGCGCAAAATCGCATTCATTTTAGGCGAAATTCGAGTATCGTCTGTCGCAAGCTGCCAAACAAGGAGCCTTGAGACGAACTGAGATGCGGGCGTCCTTCCGTTCCTCCCGATGGGCGCTCGCGGGATGGTCATCCCCCATCAATGTGCGTGAGTGAAATGGCAGCCCCAAGCCTTAAAGCGCGATGAGGACGCTGCGAGCAGCAACGCGAGATTCACGAAGGGAATAACCTTGAGACAGGACGACCTTCAGCCGCTGCCAACTGGCGCTATTCTTGTGGTCGAGCCCGACGGCGATCTTTGTTCTCGCGTGTCCAGCCAAATTATATGCGCTGGCCTCTCTTCTATTTCTGCAACAAACGCCGAACAGGCCCTTACCGTCCTCGGCCAGCGAACCGATATCGCGCTCGTGTTCACGGCTGTAAACATGCCCGATGCCCGGTCCACTTGACGGCGTTGCGCTCGCTCTGCGCATTCATCGCGAGCGACCCGATCTAGCTATCGTCACAACATCAGCGGACGTAAGTCTGCGGCAGTCCTCGCTTCCCCGACGCTGTCGTTTCCTCAAGAAGCCCTATGAGCCCGAAGAAGCAATTAGATGCTTCAGGTTTCTGTTGGAACTAGAGGCGACATGATGGCCTTCGCAATACGAACGAAGGCCCGCTCAAATCACCGAACGATCTTAACCGTGATCCCCACGGGATGGGCACAGCATGAGCCTCATCACCAAGTCTTGAACTCCGCGTCCAGCCTGTGCCGGCGCGCCAATAGCGAACGGTGCCTGTGCACCACCTAAGCGATCACCCGGATTTGCGCTCGTAAACCTCGACGACGCCAGAGGAAATGACTGTGACTTCGTCGGGTTGGATGTTCTGATAGTTGCGCCGGGTACCGCAAACCGCACCGTCTTCTGCGAACACTTCAACAATCCCAGCGTCATGAATGATGCGCAAATTGCTGTCGGTGGCAATATCGTTGCGGTAATGGATTGAGCCATTGTCTTGAGGCAGGATGATCGAGAGAATGCCAGCCTCCACACTTACATCAAAGGCGGGCGAGCCTCCAGACGTTGCTTTGACGCGCGCTCCCTCAAGTTGTCCGTTGATTCTAATCTCAAATGGCGTACCGCTGAGCGCAAAGGCACCACTCGATCTGCCGGGGATAACAGTGCTGCCATAAGCGGCGTCGAATTCCGAGACCGGCAGCATCGTCAGGCGATTGCGTTCGTCCAGCCCGATTTCGCGAGGGAGAGCCAGCTCGCCGCTATATACGGAATTTCCGGGCTTTCGGGTTTCCCAGTTGAACACCCATGCCATAGCGAGCTGCCTTTCACCCGCCCTGAAGCTCTGCATCGCATAAAAATCGCTGCCGAAGTCGAGAAGTTGCAGCTGATCGGAGATGGGACGAAAGCAGTCATTCTCGAAGTCGCCGACAAGGGCGTAGAGCAAGTTGTGCCGTCCCGTGCCTGGTTCTGTATATCCGACAAAGCCCATTACCAGTGCCCACCGACCTTCGAGAGGGAAGAAATCCGGGCATTCCACGGCCCGCGCACCGCACTCCTGAAAATGTGCGGGCGCGTGGTAAAGCGGACCAATGTAGTTCCATGAAATACCATCGGGCGAACCGTAGAGTAGCACGGCAGGGCAGCCGTCGATGGACGCGCCAAGCACCATGCGAAACGCGTCTGCGGCATCATCCCACCAGACCTTCGGGTCGCGAAAATCGTGCTGCACGCCAGGTGGACGCTTTTCGAGGATTTCAGTTATGGTCTCGGCCTTTACCAAGCCACGACCGGGTACGGCGATCTTCTGAACCTCACGATATCCCTCAAACAGATCGTAGGCGGGCAGTCGCTCGGTGTAGTAAAGCTTCAGGCTGCCATCGCGGTCAAAAAACGCGTTGCCCGAGAACGCGCCTCCGGTCGCCCCAAGCCGCCAAAGGTTTTGTTCGGGGTGGAGAAAGACCGGCAGATGTGTCCAGTGGAAGAGATCCTTGCTGCTTGCATGACCCCAATGCATTGGACCCCAGTCAGTGCCGGCCGGATGAAACTGGTAGAACAGATGCCATGTGTCGCCAATTATGCACAGACCGTTGGGGTCGTTCATCCAGTTCCTGATCGGGGAGAAGTGCAGCTTCGGCCGGGCAGGATCGCTGCTGCACCAGGCATCGATTTCGAACCCGGTCATCCTTGAAAGCTGCTCGCCGAACGTCCAGATCGTGATACCCGTCTCCGCGACCGTTTCGGGCACGTAGCTGTATGCCCATGTGAACTCCGTAGTTCGCGGATCCCAACTGACCATTACCTCACAGGTCTCCCTGTGGTGGTAGCTGTAGTACTCCGGATGCTGCGAGAAGCAATCCACCGCCCAGAGGATCTTGCCATCCTTTTCAATCTGGAACTCGCGGGGTTGGTCGGAGTTCTCGATGACCTTGGCCCAGAACTCGAGTCGGGTCCCGGTGTCCAGTTCAATACGGCAACTCTGCATTCGTTTTTCCTCCAAAGCGGCTCAATCGTCCTCGCATCCGTTCCAGATAGCATTACTTGATGTCGACGTCGACATTACTTGTTGACAATAATGTCGACGTCGACATAGTGTCGCATCACGAAGCGATACAGGATGCGCTCTATGGGAGGGGACGCTGATGGCGCGGCTTACGCTGCATGAGATTCGAAAGTCATACGGTGCCGTCGAAGTGATCAAAGGGATCAATCTTGACGTGCCTGATGGTGAATTCGTTGTATTCGTCGGCCCCTCCGGGTGCGGAAAGTCCACGTTGCTGCGCATGGTCGCCGGGCTCGAGACCATCACCGGCGGTGAACTCGCGCTGGACGGGCGCGCGATGACCACTGCCAGTCCCTTCGAAAGGGGCGTCGCAATGGTTTTTCAAAGCTACGCGCTCTATCCTCACATGACAGTCGCGCAGAACCTGAGCTACGGCCTGCGTGTTGCCGGGACCCCTCGGGCTAGCATTGATCTGCGAGTACAAGAGGTCGCACGGTCCTTGCAGATTGGGCACCTTCTAGGTCGCCATCCGAAGGACCTCTCCGGCGGGCAGCGGCAGCGTGTCGCCATAGGTCGCGCGATCGTGCGCGAACCCAGAATATTCCTGTTCGATGAACCGCTTTCCAATCTTGATGCCGCGCTGCGTGTCCAAACCCGGATCGAGATCGCCAGACTTCAACAACGATTGAAGTCAACGACCATCTACGTGACGCACGATCAGACAGAAGCGATGACGCTCGCCGACAGGATCGTCGTACTGAACGCGGGCCGCATTGAGCAGGTCGGAACGCCCCTTGAACTCTACGGGAACCCGCAGAACATGTTCGTTGCCGGATTTATCGGCTCTCCAAAAATGAATTTTCTAAAAGTTCACGCCCGAGGAACCGAGGCCGGCGCAGAAATCCGGACAAGCCGGCACCTGGGCACGATCCCCTTCCACGTCCGAGGGGAGGCGGATCTAACGCTGGGAATCCGACCCGAAGACCTCATGCTCACGACCGACGGATCAGGGCCTTTGTCATTCCGACTCGACATCGAAGAGCACCTGGGGGAGTTCCGGCTTCTTTATCTTACTGCCGAGGATGGCAGTCCCGTCATCGCGAAGACCACGCTGCAGGACCGCTTCGCTGAGGGCGACGTCCTCCGTTTCACGTTCGACCCCGCAACAGCCCATCTCTTCGATGCGCAAGAGCGGCGTCTCGCCAACCTTAACAACAAAGTTGCCGCCTGAAAGGACGCACTAGATGAGTAATCCAGGTCATTCCATGCTTGCCGATCTGACCAGAACGAAGAGGGCCCGGACCCGCCGGCTCTCGAGTTGGGACCAGGAAGGGCGAAATCAGGACTATTGGCTGATCGGCCCCGGTGAAACGGTAACCCTTGCCGACATAACTGGGCCGGGGTGCATTACCCATATCTGGACAACCCAGTTCTGCCGCCGCACGCTCGGCCCAAGTGTAATCGATCCGGTGTTGGGGCAGTACATTGCCCCAGTCAACGAGATCCACAATGCGCTGGGCGTGACCTGGGAAGAAGCTGACCCGCACTATTACCGAAAGGTTCTGGTGCGGATCACCTGGGACAATGCGGATCGTCCAGCCGTCCTCGTACCGCTTGGCGACTTTTTCGGCGTTGGCCATTCAATGCCAGCGAGCTTCTCTTCCCTTCCGCTGTCGGTGTCGGCAAAGCCCGAAGAAAGCTACGTCCACGGCGGATCCGCATCGTTCAACAGCTACTTCCAGATGCCGTTTAACAAACGCGCTGTGATCGAACTCATCAACGAAAACGACGTGCCATACGGCCAGTACTTCTATGTCGACTACGAACTTTACGACCAGCCACTCGACGAGGATATCGCATACTTTCATGCAACGTGGCGGCGTGAGAACCCTTGCGACGGCTGGGGACCGCAGATCCAGACGAACTCGCCGGAGGCGAATACTGTCAACCTTGACGGCAAGGGGAACTACACCGTGCTCGAAACGCAGGGCCGCGGACAATATGTCGGATGCCTACTTTCAGTCGCCCATTTCCAGGGTAGCTGGTGGGGCGAAGGCGACGACATGATCTGGATCGACGATGATCCCGAGTGGCCTCCTTCCATTCACGGCACGGGTACGGAGGACTACTTCAATCATGCTTGGGGAATGCAGGACAAGAAGGATCTCTATAATGGAGCGCCGATCCATGAGAGCATCGTGCCGGGCTACGCGGTGTCCTACCGCTTTCATCTGACGGATCCGGTGCGCTTCGACAAGAAGATCAAGGTCACGATCGAACACGGCCATAATAATCATCTCAGCGACGACTGGGCCTCCACAGCGTACTGGTACCAGACGCTCCCGTCGCCCAAGTTGTCGGTGCCCACGCTAGAGGACCGAATTCCGACACCGCCTGGACGACGCAAGCCCATGGCCGTAGCTCGAGAGACGCTGACCGAGGAACAGAAGGCGATGGTCGATCGATCCGCCGTACGCCTCGAGGAGTATCTCCACCTGCGGAACCTGGAAATCCAAAAGAAGCTTGATCGTACCCGCAAGCGTGAGGCTTCCAACAAGGAATTCGGAAGACTCAAATAGTATCCACTGACGGAGGGAGGACACTGTCATGCAAATATCGAGACGTCGACTGCTTCAGACTTCGGCTATTTCCGCGGCGATCGTGACGTTGCCGCAATGGGCTCTTGCGCAAAGCCAGACCCTGACCACCTACAACTGGGGAACGCCGGAGGAGGGGGCCGCATATGCCAAGGCTTTTGCTCGCTTCAGCTCCCAATTTCCCGACGTAAAGGTGATCGACAACCTGATCCCGCTGACGACCTGGTCCGACTACGCGGACGGCCTCGTCACCCAGATAGCCGGAGGAAACGTTCCTGACATCATCAATATCGCCATTGAAGGCGTTCGGCTCGCGGTAAGCCGCGGCTTGCTGGAGCCACTCGACGACTACATTGCCGCCAGCCCGAAGGCGCAGGAACTCCTGGCGAAGATCCCGAAAGAGTTGAAAGATGCGCTGACGGTCGACGGCAAGCTTTACGAGATACCAAACGGTTGGCAGTGTATGGTCATCTACTACAATAAGCTCATCTTCGATGCCGCGGGAGTTAAATATCCCAGGGAAGATTGGACTTGGGACGACTTCTTGGAAACGAGCAAAGCACTAACCTCGGGAGAGGGTGCCAAGAAAGTCTACGGCTACGGTATGCCCTGGTTTAACTTCGCGCACTACCCGTGGTTTCTGACCAACGGTACATACCCGATCAGTAAGGACGGATCAGCGTCCAATCTCACGGATCCGAAACTGATAGAAGCGACCACGTTCCTGCATGATCTCGTGCATGTCCACAAGGTCTCGCCTGACCCGATCGGATTGACCGTCTATGACAAGTTTGCAGGCGGCGCGCTCGCGATGACTTCGGCTGGACGTTGGCCTGTGCCGGGATGGGTAAAATCGGGCTTCACCTCCTTCGATGTCGTCTCGTGGCCCAAAAAGAACGGTGGGGAGACGGTCTTTGGATGCGCTGGCTGGGGCATTTCGCCGGAGTCTAAAAACAAGCAGGCGGCATTCGATGCAATTCTTGAACTGATCAGCCTCGAAACGGTGACCGAGATCGTGGAAATCGGGCAACAGATCCCGATATACAAGGAGGCCGCTGAAAGCCCGACGTTCCGCTCCGCGCCGGCAAACGCAGCACTGTTCTACAACGTGATTGATGACACGCGTCCGGTTGCCGCTCCAACCTACTTTAGCGAACTTGACCGCATCCTCTCAAGGACCATGGACAGCATCATCACTCAGGCGGAGACGCCTGAGGATGCGCTCGCCAAGGCCGACAAGGAATTGAAGCGAGCAATCCGCAAGGGGTAACTGAAATGGCGCAGCGCCAATCCTTCACGCAAAAATGGTTCTCCCTGCAAACGCGCCAGGAAACATTTGCTGGTTTCCTCCTGATAGCCCCAGTGCTTTGCGGCTTTCTGTTTTTCATCGCTGCGCCAATGCTGAGCACGTTCTGGCTCAGCTTCCAGTATTACGACTTATTGTCCCCGCCAAAGTGGGCGGGGCTCGACAACTTTCTCTGGATGCTTGATGACGATCGCCTCCATACCGTACTTCGAAACACATTGTTCTTCGCCGTCTTCGCGGTATTGGGGAATACGGTTCTGGCAGTGGTGCTTGCGGCGATCCTTAATCAAAAGATGCCCAAGGCACTCCAGACAGTTTTCCGCGCGGCCTTCTTCTTTCCCTCACTGGTTGGCTTGGTCTTCGTCGCCGTGGTCTGGCAGTTCTTTTATCACAAGGATCTCGGCATCATTAACTACTACCTGTCGAAACTTGGGATAGGGAAGATTCCCTGGCTTTCGAGCGCCAGTACAGTTCTCTACTCCGTCATCATTCTGGATATCTGGAAGAACGTCGGCTTCGGAATGCTTATTGCTCTTGCCGGACTGCAGGGCATTTCGCCTGAATACTACGAGGCAGCGAAAATCGACAACGCCGGCAAGATACGTCAGTTCCTCGATATTACCCTGCCGCTCCTTTCCCCAACGATCCTTTTCCTCCTGGTGATGAATTCGATTGGAGCTTTCCGGGTGTTCGACTCGATTGTGGTTCTGACCAAAGGAGGTCCCGGCGACGCCTCGCGATCTATCGTCATGTACATACAGGAAGTCGGCTTCCGAGATTTGGAGATGGGCTATGCCTCTGCCGTTTCACTCTTACTCCTCGCCCTGGTCGGCATCGTTACGATCATCAACTTCGTGGCTTCGAAGTACTGGACCTTCTATGAATAACGCAGCCACGTCACGTTCCTCGCTACAAGGTGTCATCCGGACTCAGTTGGCGACTTATCTGCTGTGGGGGGTGCTTGCACTAGGCTCGCTGCTGATGGCTGCGCCGTTCATCTGGATGTTCACTGCAACGCTGTCGCCGCTGTCGGAAGCATTCACGCTACCCCCTCGGTGGTTACCGGGAAGCGACGTCACTATTGAGAGCTACCTTCGTGCAGTAAGGGACTACCCGCAGCTTATCCGGTATTTCTGGAATTCGGTTTATATCTCGACGCTGGTGACGGTCGGTTACGTCGCTGTCACGACAATGGCGGGCTACGCCTTTGCCCGCCTGGAGTTTCCGTTCAAGAAATTGCTGTTCGGGATGCTGCTCGTTTCCCTGATGGTGCCCATACAGACGATGATCGTTCCCCTATATATCATCATGCGGTCGATTGGACTCCTTGGAATGCCGGGCGCAATCATTCTGCCGGGCATGATCGGGGCTTTCGCTCCAGGGCTGTCGGGGGTTTTTGGAGTATTCCTGATGCGCCAGTTTTTCCTGACGGTCCCGAAAGACCTGATCGAAGCAGGAAAAGTTGATGGTGCCGGGCCCATCAGGATCTTTTGGACGATTGCTGCGCCCCTCGCAAAGCCGCAAATGGCCGCTCTCGCTATCATCGTTTTCACAACGACTTGGAACGACTACTTTATTCCACTGGTATTCATGCTTACGGGAAACAACCAAGTCCTTCCGCTGGCCGTTGTCGGGATCAGCGGCGGGCGCGGGGGCGAAGTGCCCGCAGCAGTCATTCTGGCTGCGGTTTCGATTTCCATACTTCCAATTTTGATCGCATTTGTGGCAATGCAGCGCTTGATTGTTGAAAGCTTCATGCGCGCCGGAGTTAAATGAGGACGCGATGGTCACCATAAAAGATATTGCTCTGCATGCGGGCGTGTCGGATCAGACTGTCAGTCGTGTGGTCCGCAATGACAAGCGTGTAGACGAACGCACGCGGGCTCGTGTCAACGAAGCCATTGACCGCCTCGGCTACGTTCCGAACCGGGCCGCCCTCATGATGCGCCAGAACAAGTCCGGTATCATCGGTGTCATGACCGATGTTATATCGACTACGCCCGACTCCACCGAGATCATCCGTGGCATTCAATCGGCAGTGGAGGGCGCTGGCTACTCGATGCTGATGGTGAATACGGGCGGCGACCTCGAGCGGACAAGGCAGTGTTGGCGCGAACTCAAGGGGCATCGTGTGGATGGTGTGATCTACGGCACCATGTTCCAACGTGGACTGGGGCCGGACGAACTTGATCCGGAGGTCAAGACGGTTCTGGTCAACTGCCACGAGCCACCAGGCCTGGAAGTGTCGAAAATCGTTCCGGGCGAGCCTCACGGCATGAGAGAAGCAATCGACGCGGCGATCGCCGAAGGTCATCGAAACTTTGGATACGTTCGTCTCAACCCGCTTATAATGGCTGCCGATATCCGGGAGGCCGCATTGCGGCTACGATTAAGTGAACATGGGTTGGCGTTACGGGACGAGTGGTGTGTTGCCGGGGTGACGGGCCCGATCTTCGGAGACAAGTTTGTGGCGTTTGAAAATGCGAGAGCATTGCTTGCAAATCTCGAACGCCCGAGCATCCTGTTTTGTGGAAACGACGAAATAGCTCTTCAGGTTTTCTGCGCCGCAAGCTCGCTGGGCATTCGCATTCCTAACGAGTTGAGCATTGTCGGCTTCGATGATTTCAAGGTTGTCACCGAAGTGATGAGGCCGAGTCTGACCACCGTCGCCTTGCCCTATTTCGAAATGGGGCAGGCAGCTGTCGCCGCCTTGGCGTCGATAATCAGCAGCGAGCCTGTTCCCCGTGTTCAGTCGGTGGCCTGCAGACTAATAAACCGTGAGTCCGTCGGAAAGGCTGGTTGATGGAATAAGCGCCGTCTCCGGAGACGATCGCGGCATCGGCGTAGAGACCACAACGAGTTCCGGCCACATAGCGCCATCGGCAACAAGGTGCGGATTTCGCTCATGAACGGCTCATCGGCCCCATGGCCGGGTTGAGCCACAACCCCGGAAAATTCCAGCTCCCGCTGGCCCAAAATCGGTTAGCACTTCAAAAAACCGTTGGAGCGAACTCAAAATTGGATAGAACTTGGGGGCAAGGTCATAGTCCCTGACAAACGAGCGATTTCCATTAAGCGGGCTCACCATCTAGCGTTCCGCTTGCCTCGCGCTCTAATTCGTAATAATTGAAGTTACATGAAACGCGATAGCCGACTCTCCTCAGTCCTTCACGCGCTGCTCCACATGACAGAGCATGGTGGCACCATGACGTCAGAAGCCCTCGCGCTCTGCATGAACACCAATCCCGTTGTCGTGCGACGGACGATGGCGCTCTTGCGCGACGCCGGGATCGTGGCTTCGGCGCGCGGACATTCCGGCGGCTGGAGCATCACGAAAGACCTGGGCGCCGTCACCCTTTTCCAGTTGCACGAGGTGTTGGGGGAACCCGCGATCTTCGCCATTGGCAATCGAAACGAAATGCCGGAGTGCCTCGTCGAGCAGTCGGTCAACGCTGCGCTGGACCAGGCCTTCGCCGAGGCTGAAGCGCTCCTGCTGGAACGTTTCGCCAGCGTCACCATTGCCGACCTCGCCACTGACTTCGCCCGTCGGCACACGCAGGTTCGCGCAGAAAGGAATGCGCCATGAAATATGACGTCATCATTGTCGGCGGCAGCTATGCTGGGATGGCTGCCGCGCTCCAGCTCATCCGTGCCCGCCGCTCCGTCCTCGTGATCGACGCCGGCCTGAGGCGCAACCGATCTGCCAGCCATTCGCACGGCTTTCTTGGGCAGGATGGTGCGGACCCGGCCGAAATCGCTGCGACGGCGAGGGCCCAATTGCACGCCTATCCGACACTGACGTGGATCGACGAAACCGCGCAGGCCGTAGCCGGCGTCAAGGACGCATTCGTCGTCACCACCGCGGACGGTCGTCGACATGAAGGACGACGACTTTTGTTCGCCGTCGGCGTGACAGACACACTGCCTGAAATCGAAGGAATGACTGAACGTTGGGGCAAGAGCATCTTTCATTGCCCCTACTGCCATGGCTACGAATTGAGCCAGGGCACGATCGGGGTGATTGCAGCAGGGCCGATGTCGATTCACCAGGCGCAACTGATCCCGGAATGGGGTGCCGTTACCTTCCTCACCAATGCTGCAGTGGCACTCGATGCCGACAGCCGCGCTGATCTCACTGCACGAGGAGTGACGACGGAGGCGACGCCAATCGCACGCATCGAGGGACATGCCGACGTCGTTCTCGTCGATGGGCGCACGCTGTCCTTCGCCGGTCTTTTCACTGTTTCGCGCAACGCCCCCGCCACACCGATCGCGGGCCTTCTGGGCTGCGAGCTGGAAGAGACGCCGTTCGGCAGCCAGATCCGCACCGACGCCACCAAGGAAACGACAGCACCCGGTGCCTTTGCTTGCGGCGACGCTGCGCGCGTGCCGCATTCGGTTTCGCTGGCTGTGGCCGATGGAGCGTGGGCAGGCGCACAGTTGCATCGATCACTGGTCTTTTAGCACCAGGTGCCCTGCTGCGGGCTAATTCACCACCTCTATGATCCTAGCGCCGGCAAACCGCTTCTTCTCGATACTCGTATATTCGATCCTGACCAGCTTTCCCGCGAGCGGCTTTAGAGGCACATTCTTGCCGTCGGGTCCAGTAGCATCCGCCAGAATCAGGTGGTGGCCGCGCAGAACAACGTCGCTTGCATCAACGATCTTGATTCTGTTGCGATCGTCGCCTTCGAGGCGCCCGATCACACAGCCGGCCACGGAGGAGCCACAGCTCAAAGGTTTGTCCCCCTTCTCGACCTTCTTCGCCATCTTGGTCTGATTTGTAGCGACCATCGATTTGGTCCGCAGGTCTGCCGTTGGCTTTGGTCCGTCGCATGGTCCGGTTGGGTGGAGCGTCTTCCCGATCGAATTGGTGCTGATCACCTTGTTGTCCTGAGAAATGTTTTCGCAGATTTTGCCCTGAGGCGCCCTTTGTGCCCGGATCAGCCCGACACCCACGTTGCGGAAGGTATTTCCGTAGACGTCATTGTTGATGCCGTCAGTCTCCTCATCGCCGCCGAGACGCACGCCTGCTCCGACCACGTCGTAGACCAGGTTGTAACGGAAGACGTTGCCGTTGCCGCGCGAGTCAAAGCCGCCAGAGTTGGGGTCTTTCTGTCCCGTGCAACTGTTCTTCTCGACGATGTTGCCGCTTGAGCCTTCCTTGATGTCGACGCATTCGTTGCCGGCGGTCGCGATGACATTGTCGTGGATACGATTCCCATCGGAGTGGTCGATCGCGCCGTCTGGCGCGCCACGCCCGCCCAACTGCTCCGGCGCGGTCCCTATATAAATACCCTCGCCATTCTTGCCGCCGTCATTAAAGGAGAAGTCGAAGCGGCCGCACGAACTTATTCTGGAATAAGCGATTTCATTCTGCCTCGCCTGATAGCGCAGGCGAACACACTCGCCGCCCGCGTTGCGGATATTCATCCCCAGCACTCGAAGGCCGGTCAACGCCTTTCCCGGCGTGTTTCCGATCACGTAGAGCAGTTTGTCCCGATAGCTCTTTTTGGTGTTCGCGCTCTCGAAATGGCCGTCGATGGTGAAATTCCGTAGCTCGATATAGCTGTGGTTGACTTCGACGATCCTTGCTTGACCACCGCCTTTGACGACAGATGCCAGCGATCCCTCGATCGTGATCGGATTTCCGAGTTCGCCATCGCGGACCGAGCGGAAATCCTGCATATAGGTTCCAGGCGCAAGCGCGATCGTGTCGCCCGGCCGTGCCAGACGGAGTGCTTGCTGGATTGTGAGCCCTTCATCTCGGCCCTCATTTTTCGGCGCAACGTTTATTGTTGCGCTGAAGGCCAGGCTGACAGTGCCGAGGAACCCGGCAAACCCCAGCATGATCGCCATCAGACGACGAGACACGCATGCCTTCCAGATCAAGCAGGTCATGGGAATCCCCCTGGTGGACGCAAGGTGCAATAAAAGCATGCCCTAATATTTGATTCAATTGCTGCATTTGACTTCGCCGGCTCCCTGATTTTCAAAACGCTCATGAGCTTCCGGCGCGAGGCACGTTGCAGCCAGCCCGCTCTCACTCCATGATGGTCCCCATCTGTTACCGGAAACCGCGGCGACCAATGCGTATCTTTCTCATCCGACATGGCGAATCGCTGGGCAATATCAATGAACAGGCATACCGGCAGTTCGGCGACCACAACGTTCCGTTGACCCTGTGGGGATATCGACAGACGCTGGCGGCTGCACGAGCGATCGCCGCTTATCTCTTCGAATTGCCACGCCCAGAGATCGAGCAACTTGACATCTGGTATTCGCCCTATCTGCGGACGCGGCAAAGCAAGGACGCATTGGTGGAGGTCCTGCCTCCTCACATGGTGGCGGCTGTCCGGGAAGACTATTTGTTGCGCGAGCAGGATTTCGGCCTCTTTACCGACATCTACGACCACGCCGAGCGCAAACAGAAATTTCCCGATGAGTTCGAGAAATGGGCAAGACTGCGCAGCAACAGTGGCAAATTCTATGCAAGGCCGCCGGATGGAGAGAGCAGGGCGGATGTGGCTCAGCGGCTTCGTTTGTTCCTACAAACCGTGACGCATGGCGATGGCAACAACGACCTCGTCATCGTCGGCCATGGCGTCACCAACAGAGCGTTCGAAATGAACTTTCTCCACCACGCCGTCGATTGGTTCGAGCGCTCCGACAATCCTGGAAATTCGGACGTGACATTGATCGAAGGAACGCGCCTCCAAGGCTATAGATCAATTCTCCTCCACAAGGCTGGCGATCGCAGGGCCGGGGAGGATGAGCTGCGCGATGCCTATGGGTCTGAACTCACATTCACATCGAAGGCCGAGACATAGCCAAACGCGCGTGCGGCACTTGCGAAATATCGGCTATTGCTGGACAGGCGCCAGACCGCACTCCATGACCTCCGGCTCGTCCTTGATGCTCGCCTTGATGCGAAGCGCCCAGTTCGGCCCCAGTTGGAAACCATGTGCCCGCAACATATCGACGACCTTTGGACAGTCGGCCGGACTGTCATACTGTCCGGCCAGAGAAACCTCGATGATCGTCTGGCCGGCATCGACGGAGCAATTGCCGTTCAAGCCAGTATTCTCGAGAAACGAACACACAGCCTGTGCGCGCTCAAAGCCCTTGCCATCGTCAGAAGCGACGGGTGACCCGGCCGCGACGACGGCTGCCTCGATCAGGGATATGAAGGATCTCATTACTTCCTCCATGGAGGGAGGCTCGCAACACCGGTTGCCACGATGCCTTAAAGCCTCCCTCGTCCTTCCAGGAGATGAAGGATGAAGGGGACATAGGTCTGAAATCGGGTCAGGAAAGAGGGGTAGAAGTCTGAGGTGAACGATTATCCAAGTGGCTGCAACGGGCGATAGCGATGCCTGAAAATATGCGCCCGCAAGGTGCCGCAGTCGTATTTTTTTGGCCATCGTGTCGAATTTCCCGGTCGTCAAACGTTCCTTGTCTGAGTGGCGGACATCTTCACGCATGCCGCCGCAAGTCCGATCAACAACGCTTCAGAGGAGGATCCTGCGATGGACGCAAATAACCTTGTTTCTGCAAGGGAACTGGCCAGAAGAAACGGCCTCAGTTTTCCGAACGAAAGTCCCGAGTACCGACAGGCACGCGATGATCTCCTCGCCGAGGAAATCGAATTGCGCCGGCATATCGAGCGCGTTGCCAAGCAACGCCGGGCATTGCCGCTTGGTGGCCCGGTGACGAAGGACTACCGCCTTCAGGGGCCGGACGGCCAGATGACGTTGAAAGACCTGTTTGCGGACAAGCCGACACTGGTGATCTACAATTACATGTACGGGCCACAGCGTGAGCGACCATGCCCGATGTGCACCTCAATGCTGTCGGCACTTGACGGTGAGATCCCTGATATTCGCCAGCAGGTCGCCTTCGCCGTCGTTGCGCGCTCGCCGATCGAGCGGCTATTGGCTTTCAAGAAGGAGCGCGGCTGGCATCATTTGCCGCTCTACTGCGATACGACCGACGAGTTTAGCCGCGACTACCATGCCATCGGCGCTGATGGCAGTGATGATGCCGCCTACAACGTCTTCACGATCCGGGATGGTCGTATCCATCACTTCTGGAACCCGGAAATGGGGCCCGCAACCGCCGATCCCGGCCAGGATCCACGCGGCGCGCCGGACTTCATGCCGCTCTGGACCGTGCTCGACACGACGCCTGAAGGGCGACCGCCGACCTGGTACCCAAGCCTCACCTACAACACCACGCGGTAGGGTATGGCCGGCCTTGGACGCGAGCGTTAGCGTTGCCTGCCAACGCTCGCATACATGCCTGTGGTGCGGAATTCGGTCGGATTCGTGCCGTAGACGCGCCGGAACACCTTCGAGAAATAGTTGGCGTCCGCAAAGCCGGAGCGGATAGCCACCTCCTTGACGGGCATGTTGTCCGTCTTGGTCAGAAGCTTCACGGCGCGTTTGAGCCGCTTTTCCAACACGAACTCTGCCGGCGGCAGCCCTTCATTGGCGGCAAACATCCGCGAAAAATGCGCTCGGCTGAGACCGGCGATCTTCGCCAGATCCTCCACCGGCAGCGGGTGTTCAAGATTGCTCATGATGTAATCGATCACATGCTGCATCGTCCGGTACTCCTCGCTGAAGACCGGATGAGACCCAAAGACATCGTCATAAAGCGCCATGGCCGCTTCGTAGGCGATTGCCGAGGCAAGTCCCGGCGTCTCGGCGCCGTTGATCAGTCGCAGGCTGCAATCGGCCAGATGCGCGATCGTCCTTGGCTGCAGCTTCAGGACCGGACCAGTCACCGAAAGGATCGACCGGTGGATGCGCAGTGCTTCCTCGCCATTCATCGAGATCCAAAAGAATTCCCAGCGCTCGCCATCCTCGAGCCAGTAGCGGTGATTGTGCGGTACCAGAACCAGCAGCGTCTCGCCCTCCTTCACCCGAAGCTGGCGATTCTCATATCGCAAATTCCCTGCACCGCTGATCGTATGCTGCAGGACGGTAAAGGGCGTTTGCCCGCGCTTGCGGCCATCCCAGTCATATGTCGCATTCTCGCGGATCTCGTAGCCAGTGCTGGTCGGCATAGTGTGCAGGCTCTGGCGGCCGCGCGGCAGCGAGACCGTCCGCATGACCGGGCCGTTGTCAATCAAATTCTGCAGCACAATATTACCCATCAAAGCATAATCCTTCTCTGGCGGCGTCGCCGAATTTGCGCATAATCCTGCCTCAAGAGAGAGAACACCGCCAGCACCGAGGAGCGGCGGGGAGGGGAATAGGCAGAGTTTTTGGCCTTTTTTGACGTCGTGCGCAAGCCCGCGTGCTATTCTTCTTCTCATCGTTCAGCGCCGGCAATTTGATCGCATTGAGGCAAGGATCATGAGTTTCAAAATCGCTATCATCGGCGCGGGCAGCGTCGGCTTCACGAAAAAACTGTTCACCGACATCCTCTGCGTTCCGGAGTTCAGGGATGTGGAATTCGCTCTTACGGACATGAGCGATCACAATCTTCAGATGATCAAGCAGATCCTCGACACCATCGTCTCCTCCAACAAGCTGCCGACCAAGGTGACGGCGACAACCAACCGTCGCGAAGCGTTGACGGGTGCGCGCTACATCATCAGCTGCGTGCGCGTTGGTGGTCTGGAAGCCTATGCGGACGACATCCGCATTCCGCTCAAGTATGGTATCGACCAGTGCGTCGGCGACACGATCTGCGCCGGCGGCATTCTCTACGGACAGCGAAACATTCCCGTCATCCTCGACTTCTGCAAGGACATCCGCGAGGTTGCCGAGCCGGGTGCCAAGTTCCTGAATTATGCCAACCCGATGGCGATGAACACCTGGGCCGCGATTGAATATGGCAAGGTCGACACGGTCGGTCTTTGCCACGGCGTTCAGCATGGGGCCGAACAGATCGCCGAAGTGCTTGGCGCAAAGTCGCCTTCCGAACTCGACTATGTCTGCTCGGGCATCAACCACCAGACCTGGTTCGTCGATCTGCGCTTGAACGGCCGCAAGATCGGCAAGGACGAGCTCGTCGCAGCCTTCGAGGCGCATCCGGTCTTCTCGCAGCAGGAAAAGCTGCGCATCGACGTGCTGAAGCGCTTCGGGGTCTACTCGACAGAAAGCAACGGCCACCTGTCGGAATACCTGCCCTGGTATCGCAAGCGGCCGGATGAGATTACCAAGTGGATCGACATGTCCGACTGGATCCACGGCGAAACCGGCGGCTATCTGCGCCACTCCACCGAAACCCGCAACTGGTTCGAGACCGAGTTCCCGCAATTCCTGGAATCGGCATCCAAGCCGATCGATCCGGCCAAGCGTTCGAACGAGCATGCGAGCCATATCCTCGAGGCCCTGGAAACGGGGCGTGTCTACCGCGGCCACTTCAACCTCAAGAACAATGGGGTGATCACCAACCTGCCGTCGGATGCGATCATAGAATCGCCCGGCTTCGTCGATCGCTTCGGCATCAACATGGTCTCCGGCATCACCATTCCGGAAGCCTGCGCTGCCACCTGCATTGCGTCGATCAACGTGCAGCGCATGTCGGTACATGCAGCCCTCAGCGGTGATATCGACCTCCTGAAGCTTGCCGTGCTGCATGACCCGCTGGTCGGGGCTGTCGCAACCCCAGAAGAGGTCTGGCAGATGGTCGACGAAATGGTCATCGCCCAGGCGCGCTGGTTGCCGCAATATGCTGATGCGGTTCCCGCCGCCAAGGAGCGGCTGGCGAAATCGACCGTCAAGACCCGCGAGTGGGCCGGGGCGGCTCGCCGCAACGTGCGCTCGATTGACGAGTTGCGTGCCGAAAAGGCGGCGCTCAAGCAGGCCGTCTGAGTTCCCCGGAGAACGGGTGGTGATGGGGCTCCGGGAGGGACCCCATCGCCGCAAGCCCGTCGCCGGGTCGTTTGAGGAGAACCGGGGCAGCCGCAAGCGCCTCGAAACAAAAAGGGAGAGACGATGAGAAATTACCGCAACCTTGGCATCCTTGCCGGACTGGCGCTGAGCGTCTCGGTCTCGGGTTTGAGCGCCTATGCTTCCGAGCCGACAGCACCGCCTGTTCCACCGCAGTTCCCGGCGGAAGGCAAGATCAAATACGTCGCGAGAGATTCGATCGAAGAGTTCAAGGCGCTGCCTGAATATCACGAGCCAGACTGGGTGACGAAGAAATTTGTCGGTACCGGCAAGCTGCCGCCCGTCAAGGATCGCCTGCCCAAGGAACCTCTTGTCTTCAAGACGGGAAACATGGTGGATGGCCCCGGCGTCTACGGCGACACTCTTCGGCACGTCATCGGCGGCCGGCCAGAAGGCTGGAACTATGGTGCTGGCCAGACACAGGGCTGGGGCGGCATCGATATCGGCCTTTCCGAATGCCTGACGCGCACCGCACCACTCTTCCAGGTTCAGGCAAAGGACACCGAGCCGCTTCCGAACCTCGCCAAGAGCTGGGATTGGTCCGAGGACGGCCACAAGCTGACCATGCACCTGATCGAAGGCGCGAAATGGTCGGATGGCGTGCCCTTCAACGCTGACGACATTATGTTCTATTGGGACGATGAGGTCATCGACCCGAATGTCTCACCGCTCGGCGGCGGCGCATCGCCGGAAGCCTTCGGTGTCGGAACGACGCTGAAGAAGATCGACGATTACACCGTCGAATGGACCTTCAAGGACGCCTTCCCGAAGCAATATCTCTATACGATGTCCTACCCGAGCTTCTGCCCCGGTCCGGCGCATATCCTGAAGCCGCAGCATCCGAAGTACTCGAAAAACACCTACGACCAGTTCAAGAATGCCTTCCCTCCGGAATTCATGAACATACCCGTCATGGGTGCATGGGTGCCGGTCGAGTACCGCCCGGATGACATCATCGTGCTGCGCCGTAATCCCTATTACTGGAAGGTCGACGAGAAGGGCAACCAACTGCCTTACCTCAACGAGCTGCACTACAAGCTGTCGACCTGGGCCGACCGTGACGTGCAGGCAGTTGCCGGTTCCGGCGACTTTTCCAACCTGGAGCAGCCCGAAAACTTCGTGGCGTCGCTGAAGCGCGCTGCCGAAAAGACGGCACCGGCGCGTCTGGCCTTCGGACCGCGCCTGATCGGCTACAATATGCGCATGAACCTGTCTGCCAACGGCTGGGGCGATCCCGATGCCCGCGGTCAGGCGATCCGTGAACTGAACCGCAATGAAGACTTCCGCAAGGCGATCACCATGGGTCTCGACCGCAAGGCGATCGGTGACTCGCTCGTCAAGGGTCCGTTCACGGCGATTTATCCCGGTGGCCTGTCGTCGGGCACAAGCTTCTACGATCGCAAGTCCGTCGTCTACTATCCTTTCGACCTCAAGGGTGCCAAGGAACTGCTTGCCAAGGTTGGCTTGAAGGACACGGATGGTGACGGCTTCGTCAATTTCCCCGCCGGCACCGAAGGCGGCAAGAACGTTGAGATCGTCCTTCTCGTCAACAACCAGTATACGACCGACAAGAGCCTTGCCGAAGGCGTCGTCGGACAAATGGAAAAGCTTGGCTTGAAGGTCATCCTCAATGCTTTGGACGGTACAAAGCGTGACGATGCCCATTACAGCGGCCGCTTCGACTGGCTGATCCAGCGCAGCTCGCCGGAGCTTGCATCAGTGGTGCAAAATACCGAGCAGCTTGCGCCCGTGGGCCCACGTACGAGCTGGCAGCATCGCGCTGGCACCGACGGCAAGGTTGACCTGATGCCCTACGAAGAAAAGCTCGTGGACATCGTCACGAAGTTCCAGACGAGCCAGGACAACAACGAGCGTGTCGATCTTATGAAGCAGTACCAGAAGGTAGCGACCGAGAATGTCGATACGGTCGGGCTCACGGAATATCCAGGTGCGCTGATCATCAACAAGCGCTTCTCGAACGTGCCGGAAGGGACCCCGATCTTCATGTTCAATTGGGCCGAAGACTCCGTCATCCGCGAACGTCTGTGGGTGGCTGCCGACAAGCAGGGCAAGTACGAGCTGTTCCCCGAGCAGCTGCCTGGCAAGCCCGGTGACAAGGGCCCGGTCAACTAAGAGTTCCCTCCCAACCGAGGACTCCGGTCGCGCGTGAAGCGCGGCCGGGCAACGTCAACAAGCCGGCCGCACCGACAGGCGCGACTTGCGGCAAGGAGAGCGAACCGTCCGATGTTACGATTCCTGCTCGTGCGCATAGCCTCTGCGATACCCGTCCTCATCATTTTGAGCGTCGTGACCTTCGCGATCATCCAGGCGCCGCCCGGTGACTATGCCGACTACATCCGTTCGCAGCTGATCAATCAGAGTGGGGCCTCTTTTGCCCAGGCTGAGGAACAGGCTCAAGCCTATCGCGTCGAGCACGGCCTCGATCAGCCGATGGTCGTCCAGTATTTCAACTGGATCAAGGGTATCGTGACCAAAGGGGATTTCGGCTACAGCATGTTCTATAACAAGCCGGTCGCTGATGTCGTCAGCGAACGCCTGCCGCGCACTCTGGCGCTTGCCCTGGTTTGCCACATCTTTGCATCCGTGCTTGGCATCGGTTTTGGTATCTGGGCGGCAACCCGGCAATATTCCTGGATCGACAGCATGCTCTCGGGCGTCTCCTTCCTCGGCATGACGGTGCCGCGCTTCCTGATGGCGCTGATCATAGTCTACCTGCTCGTGTTCCAGTTCAACGTCTCGGAGATCGGCAGCTTCTTCTCGCCGCAGTATGGCGGAGCGCCGTGGTCCTGGGCGAAATTCGTCGATCTCGTCAGCCATGTGTGGCCAGTCGTCGCCATCGCCACCTTCGGCGGGCTCGCCTACAACATGCGCGTCATGCGCGGCAATCTGCTCGATACGCTGAATGCGCAATATGTTGAGACGGCCCGCGCCAAAGGTCTGTCCGGCGCCGCGGTCGTCATGCGTCATGCGGTGCCGAACGCGCTCCATCCACTCGTCATGTACCAGGGCGTCGTTCTTCCCTACATGCTGACCGGGGAAATCGAGACCGCGATCATCTTCTCGCTTCCAACCGTCGGACCGGCGATCGTCGGCTCCATGGCGATCGGCGACGTCTACGTGACGGCCACCTTCATGATGGTGCTCTCTGCCACACTGATCGTCGGCAACATCATCGCCGACATGCTGCTTGCCATGCTGGACCCACGCGTCCGCCAGTACGGAGGAGCCTGATATGCTCGCCTTCGATTCCGCTCCCCCGCCGCCGCGTGAAGAAGCCGTCAACAATGCGCCGCACGGCAATGAGAGCTACCTGGCGCTCGTCTGGCGGCGGTTAAGACGCTCCTGGACGGGAGTGATGGGCCTCGTCCTCGTTGGCTTGTTGCTCATCATGGCGATCTTTGCCGATTTCTTTGCGCCCATGGACCCGAAGGCCACCGATGTTGGCTTCGCGCCGCCGCAGGTCATGAGCTTCCATGACAGGGACGGCAATCTCACCTATCCGCCGCGTGTCTATGCGCTTGGTGAATCCGAAGAGCTCGATCCCGTCACCTTCCAGCCAATCGTCGGTCCTGACTACGACAATCCGCGCCTCCTCGGCTTTTTCGTGAAGGGTGCGGAATACAGGCTCTTTGGTCTCATCCCGGCGAGCCGCCACTTCTTCGGTTCAGTGGACGGCCAGCCGGTGCACTTTCTCGGAACCGACAAGTTCGGCCGTGACGTCCTCTCACGCGCCATCATCGGTTCGCGCATTTCACTGACGATCGCGCTTACCGTCGTCTTCATCGTGACGATGATCGGCACGACGGTCGGCATGGTATCAGGCTATTTCGGCGGCACCTTCGACACCTGGGTTCAGCGCTTCGTCGAAGTGGTGCTCGCCTTCCCGCAGCTGCCTCTTTATCTCGCCCTGACCTCGCTGATCCCGGTGACGGCGCCGACCAATGTCTTCCTCGGCTTCGTGATCATCGTCATGTCGGCGCTCGGCTGGGCACAGATGTCGCGCGAAGTGCGCGGCAAGACACTGGCGCTCGCCCGCATCGATTATGTGCGTGCCGCCATGGCGGTTGGCGCCACCGACCGGCGCATCATCTTCCAGCACATATTCCCGAACGTGATGAGCCACGTCATCGTCGCTGTCACGCTGCATATCCCGAGCGTCGTGCTGCTCGAGTCCTTCCTCGGCTTCCTTGGTTTTGCCGTGAAGCCGCCGCTGATCTCCTGGGGCTTGATGCTGCAGGACACCGCGAATTACTCGGTGATCGGCACCTATCCCTGGATCCTGGCGCCCGTCGGTTTCGTGCTGATCACCGTCTTTGCCTTCAATGCGCTGGGCGATGGTCTGCGCGACGCCGTCGATCCTTATTGAGGTAAAGAACATGGCCCTTGCACTCGTCAACTCCTTCGCGCCGCCCGTTCGCCTCGATCACGAGGGCCGCACTGAAAGCCCGATCATCGACGCCCGCAACATCGCCGTGAATTTCAAGGTCGAGCATGGCACGGTCGAGGCCGTGAAGGATATCTCCTTTCAGCTTTATCGTGGCGAAACGATTGCGATCGTCGGTGAATCCGGTTCGGGTAAATCCGTGACGGCCCGCACCGTCATGGGGCTGTTATCCAAGCGGGCGGTGGTCGCGCCGAAATCGACCGTCGAATATGACGGTGCCAATATCCTTCAGTTTTCCGAGCGCCAACGCCGCAAGCTACGCGGTGACCGTATCTCGATGATCTTTCAGGAACCGATGAGCTCGTTGAACCCGATCTACACGATCGGCAGCCAGATCGTCGAGGCAATCCGTGTTCATCGCAGGATGAGCAAGAAGCAGGCGCAAGCCCGCGCCTTGGAACTGCTGAAGCACGTTCAGATCCCGGATCCGGAGGCACGGCTCAACCAGTATCCGCATCAGCTTTCCGGCGGCCAGCGTCAGCGCGTGATGATCGCCATGGCACTTGCCAACGACCCCGATGTGCTGATCGCCGACGAGCCGACCACGGCGCTCGACGTTACTGTGCAGGCACAGATCCTCAACCTCATCCGCAACCTCCAGCAAGAGCTGCGCATGGCGGTGATCCTGATCACCCACGACCTGACGGTGGTGCGGCAGTTCTCCGACTATGTCTACGTGATGCAGCATGGCGAGATGCGCGAGCACAACACCACGGAAAAGCTCTTTGCCAATCCTCAGCACGCCTATACCAAGCACCTCCTCGGCTCCGAGCCTCGCGGTCAGGCCAATCCACTGCCGGAAGGATCGGATGTCATCCTGGAGGCCAGGGACGTGCGCGTCTCCTTCATGATGCGCCACGGCAGCTTCTTCAAACCACAGTTGAAGGAACTCGTTGCCGTCGATAGCCTGAACCTCACGCTTCGTCGCCATGAGACGCTGGGTCTGGTCGGTGAATCCGGTTCCGGCAAGACCACGTTCGGCCAGGCACTGCTCAGGCTGAACGATCCGGATGGTGGCGAAATCTTCTTCGACAAGCTGCCGATCCATGGCAAGTCGCGTTCGCAAATGCGACCGCTACGCTCGCGCATGCAGGTCGTCTTTCAGGATCCGTTCTCCTCGCTCAATCCGCGCATGACGATCGGGCAGATCATCGAAGAAGGGCTTGTCGTCAACAAGCTCGGTGCAACCAAGGCCGAACGGCTCGATCGCGTCCGCCAGGCGCTGATTGCGGCGGGCATGCCCGGCAATATCCTATCTCGCTTTCCGCACGAGTTTTCCGGCGGCCAGCGTCAGCGAATCGCCATTGCCCGCGCCATCGCGCTCGAGCCGGAATTCATCCTGCTCGACGAGCCGACCTCGGCACTCGATCTGTCGGTCCAGGCGCAGATCATCGAACTGCTGCGCAGGCTGCAGGACGAACGGGGTCTCAGCTACCTCTTCATTTCGCACGATCTCAAGGTCGTGCGTGCCCTCTGCCACCGGGTGATTGTCATGCAGAATGGCAAGATCATGGAAGAGGGACCCGTCAACGACGTTCTCACCAATCCCAAGACCGCCTACACGGAACGGCTCGTCAAAGCCGCTTTCGAGGTCTCCTGATTGCACATGCCGGAGGTTATAATGGCAAGAAATCCCAAGATCACATTCATCGGCGCTGGCTCCACTGTCTTCATGAAGAACATCATCGGCGACGTGCTGCAGCGCCAGGCGCTGTCGGGTGCGACGATCGCACTGATGGACATCAATCCGCAGCGGCTTGACGAAAGCGCCATCGTCGTCAACAAGCTGATCTCGACGCTTGGGGCAAAGGCGAAGGCCGAGACCTATTCGGACCAGCGCAAGGCGCTTGCCGGTGCCGACTTCGTGGTCGTCGCCTTCCAGATCGGCGGCTACGAACCCTGCACCGTTACCGATTTCGAGATCCCGAAGAAGTACGGCCTGCGCCAGACGATCGCCGACACGCTCGGCGTCGGCGGCATCATGCGCGGCCTTCGCACCGTGCCGCATCTGTGGAAGATCTGCGAGGACATGCTTGCCGTCTGCCCTGAGGCGATCATGCTGCAATATGTCAATCCAATGGCGATCAACACATGGGCGATTGCGCAGAAGTATCCTGATATCAAGCAGGTTGGCCTTTGCCACTCGGTGCAGGGCACTGCGATGGAACTGGCGCACGACCTCGACATTCCCTACGAGGACATCCGTTACCGTTCCGCCGGCATCAACCACATGGCCTTCTACTTGAAGTTCGAACATCGCCAGCCGGATGGTTCCTACAAGGATCTTTATCCAGATCTGGTGCGCGCCTATCGCGACGGCCGCGCGCCGAAACCCGGCTGGAACCCGCGCTGCCCGAACAAGGTGCGCTACGAGATGTTGACGCGGCTTGGCTATTTCGTCACCGAGAGCTCGGAGCATTTTGCCGAGTACACGCCGTACTTCATCAAGGACGGGCGCGAGGATCTGATCGAGAAGTTCGGCATTCCGCTCGATGAATATCCAAAGCGCTGCATCGAACAGATCGAGCGCTGGAAGGGGCAGGCGGAAGCCTATCGTTCGGCCGACAAGATCGAGGTCAAGCAGTCGAAGGAATATGCCTCCTCGATCATCAACTCGGTCTGGACCGGCGAGCCCTCGGTGATCTATGGCAACGTCCGCAACAATGGCTGCATCACCTCGCTGCCCTACAACTGCGCCGCCGAAGTGCCGTGCCTGGTCGACGCGTCGGGCATCCAGCCAACCTTTATCGGCGACCTGCCGCCGCAGCTGACGGCGCTCATGCGCACCAACATCAACGTCCAGGAACTGACGGTCCAGGCGCTGATGACCGAGAACCGCGAGCATATCTACCACGCCGCAATGATGGACCCGCACACCGCAGCCGAACTCGACCTCGACCAGATCTGGTCCATGGTGGACGATCTGCTCGCCGCCCACGGCGACTGGTTGCCGGCATGGGCACGCACCGGCAAAAAGGTTCAGGCCGCCTGACCATCTCTCTCCCGGTCACGGCCCCAAGAGGTCCCGCGGCATCGTCGCGGGACTTTTGACGTCCGGGCGTCCCAGCGCTCAACGACCGTTGGTTCGCCGCGCAATTGATTAAATCAATATCTCTGATATAGAACGAGATTGTTCATTCTTAATCTTTGCCGATCGGAACCCCATGAGCCGCAATTTTCTTGTCGTCGACCCCGAAGAAGGTATGCCCATTCTCAAGGGCCTAGCCTCGCCGGCGCGGGTGGCGGTGCTGAAGCTTTTGCATGAGAAGGGGGCGCTTAACGTCAACGAAATCGCTGATATCCTTGATCTGCCGCAGTCCAGCGTCTCGACCAACGTGCAGATGCTGGAAGAGGCGGGGCTGATCCACACGGAAACCCTAAAGGCCCGCAAGGGCAATCAGAAGGTCTGCCGTAGCGTTTACGATGAAATCCTCGTCGTCTTCAAGAATGAAATCAAGGAAACCGAACCGGACGGGATCGAGGTGTCGATGCCGCTCGGGCTATATACGAGCTTCGAGGTGACGGCGCCTTGCGGGCTCTGTTCAGCCGATGGCATCATTGGGCTGCTCGATGTTCCCAATACCTTCCTTGATCCGGACCGCATGAAGACCGGGCTCATCTGGTTCACGCGGGGCTATGTCGAGTATCAGTTTCCCAACAATGCGCGACTGACGAATACCAGCATTCGTGAGATCGAATTCGTCATGGAGTTGAGCTCCGAAGTTCCTGGCACCAGTGCCGACTGGCCCTCCGACATCACGCTTTCGGTCAATGGTGCCGAGATTGGAACTTGGACATCTCCCGGCGATTTTGGCGACAAACGCGGGGTCTTCACCCCCGACTGGTGGAAGCTGAAGGGCTCACAATACGGCAAGCTGAAGAACTTTCGCATCAATGACGAGGGCGCTTTCGTTGACGGTTTGCGCATCTCCAACACGACGCTGAACGCTCTCAGACTATCGGAACATCACTCGATCCGGCTGCGCATCGGCGTCCACGACGACGCCAAACATCCGGGCGGCATCAACATCTTTGGCCGTGGCTTTGGCAACTACGATCAGGACATCGTGATGCGTCTCAAGACGCGGTGAACCTATTCGATATGAATTTTACGCTTGACCGCGCATCAGGCTTCCGCTTTATTCATCTTAAATTGTGATACAAATCACAAATAGCGATATAGTGGAGGATAGCATGAAGGCCGCGGTCACAGCGCACAGCAAATACACGATCTCTGACATCGATCCGCGCCTCTATGGTTCGTTCATCGAGCACCTCGGTCGCGCCGTCTACACCGGCATCTATGAACCCGACCACCCGACCGCCGACGAAAACGGCATGCGCAAGGACGTCATCGAGCTCGTTAAGGAGCTGAACGTCCCGATCGTACGTTATCCCGGCGGCAACTTCGTTTCTGCCTACAATTGGGAAGACGGCATCGGCCCGAAGGAGAGCCGCCCGACGCGCCTCGATCTTGCCTGGCATACCTGCGAAAGCAACAAGGTCGGCATCCATGAATTCGCCGATTGGTGCACCGCGGCCAACACCGAGATGATGCTTGCCGTCAACCTCGGTTCGCGTGGCCTCGATGAGGCGCGCAACTTCCTCGAATATGTCAATCATTCCGGCGGCAGCGAATGGAGCGACAAGCGCATCGCCAACGGCCGCGCCGAGCCTTGGGATGTCAAGCTATGGTGCCTCGGCAACGAGATGGACGGACCCTGGCAAATTGGCCACAAGACAGCCGACGAATATGGCCGGCTGGCGCATGAAACCGCCAAGGCCATGCGTGCCTTCGACAGCTCGCTCGAACTCGTCGTCTGCGGCTCGTCCAATGCTCATATGCCGACCTATCCGGAATGGGAAGCGACCGTCCTCGATCATACCTACAACGAGGTCGATTACATCTCGCTCCACATGTATTTCGAAAACCGCGCCAAGAACACGGCCAACTATCTCGCCCGCAGCATCGAACTCGACAATTACATCGGGACGGTCGCAGGTGTGATCGACTACATCAAGGCGAAGAAGCGCTCCTCCAAGAACGTCTACATCTCCTTCGATGAGTGGAATGTCTGGTATCACTCCAAGGAGCGCGACAAGGCGACGCTCGCCGGCGCGAACGGCTGGCCGCATGCGCCGGCACTGCTGGAAGACGACTACAATTTCGAGGACGTTCTGCAGGTCGGCTGCATCCTCAATACCTTCATCAATCGTGCCGATGTCGTGAAGATCGCCTGCCTGGCGCAGCTCATCAACGTGATTGCGCCGATCATGACGGTTCCGGGCGGTCCGGCGTGGCGCCAGACGATATTCTATCCCTACTATTTCGCCTCCGTCTACGGACGCGGCACAGCGCTGAAGCTGATGGTCGACAGCCCGACCTACAGGGTCGACGACCTCGGTGACGTTCCCTACCTTGACGTCTCAGCCGTGCATGATGCGGACAAGAAGACGGTGACCTTCTTCATCGTCAACCGCCATGGCGCCGAAACACTCGATCTCGACGTGAGCCTGCTCGAATTCGGCGCCTTGCGGGTCATCGACGATCAGGTCGTCTCTCATAGTGATCTTAACATCACCAACACCGCCGACGCGCCCGATAATGTGGTGGCGAAGGCGGTTACGGGGACGAGTGTCGTGGATGGCAAGCTCAGCGCAAGGATCGCGCCGCTCTCCTACCGGATGATCCGGCTTCACGCCTATTTCAAACCCGTATTTCCGATACATATCAAAAGATATGTTGACAATACAATTGTATGATTTAACGTCAGCGCACCGGTTTTGACGTGCCACTGGGAGGAAGAGATGGAAGCGAGCGCTTCTGTTTTGGCACTATCACTGACTGAGGGCAGCCCGTTTCTCAAGGCGGGCGCATTCTCGGCAGAAACATGCCAGCCACGTTTTCATATCGGCTTTTCGGGTCCTGACTGCACAGGAGCAGTCCGATGACGGCCAATATCGAAATTCAGAATGTGAGCAAGCGATACGGCTCGATAACTGTCCTTGATGGCTTGTCGCTGTCGATCAAGGCGAATGAGTTCATGGTCTTCCTCGGTCCATCCGGCTGCGGAAAGTCGACGCTACTGCGCATGATCGCAGGGCTGGAAAGCGTCGACGAGGGCACGATCTCGATCAATGGCGAGCGCATCGATACGCTGCCGCCTGGGCAGCGCGACATTGCCATGGTTTTCCAGTCCTACGCGCTCTATCCGCACATGACGGTGGCTGACAACATGGCCTTCGGACTACGCAACATCAACGTGTCTAGCGATGTGATCTCGGCACGCATTGCTGAAGCCGCCCGGATGCTGGAGATCAGCCACTTGCTCGAGCGCAAGCCGGGCCAGCTTTCCGGCGGTCAGCGCCAGCGCGTTGCCATCGGCCGCGCCATCGTCAAGGAACCGAAGGCGTTTCTCTTCGACGAGCCGCTGTCGAACCTTGATGCGGCGTTGCGCGTTCGTACCCGTGTCGAGCTCGCGCAGCTTCGCAATCGCGTCAGATCGACGATGATTTTCGTCACGCATGATCAGATCGAGGCGATGACGCTCGCCGACCGCATTGTCGTCATGAACAATCGCAAGATCGAGCAGATCGGCACGCCGATGGAGATCTATTCGCGTCCGGCAAGCCGTTTCGTCGCCACCTTCGTCGGATCCCCGACGATGAACTTCCTGTCGGCTGGCCTGTCGGAAGAGAACGGCTTCGTGCGCGCCAAGCTGGCTGATGGTAGCGAACTGCAGACAGCGATCCGTGCCAATGGGGTGAAGGCGGGCGAATATAGCCTCGGCATCCGCGCCGAAGCCGTCAAGCTTGCAAACGGCATCGCTGCGACGACGACTGGCAAGGTGGATGTACTCGAACGCCTTGGCGACCGCACGCTTCTCTATACCCGTCTCAAGGATGGCAGCGTCATCGTTGCCGAGGATATCGGCAACAGCCGCGTCGCGATCGGCGACGAGGTGGCACTGACGCTCGACGGGACGCGCACGCATCTCTTCGACGACGCCGGTCACGCCTGGCACAACGAGGAGGCTGGTCATGGCTGAGGCGGCGCTTTCCTCCGCCCGGCCTGCCGCCGGCATCGCCGCCCGGCAGACGGTGCAGAATATCAATGCGCCGCTCTGGCGCAACACTCTCTTCGTCGCGCCCTACCTCTGCTTTTTCGTGACCCTGCTTGTCGTGCCACTGTTCTGGGGCATCTGGCTCAGCCTCCACAAGGCGGATGCCTTCGGCATCGGCCGGTTTGTCGGGATTGATAACTATGCCAGGCTCTTCAGGGACAAGATCTTCATCCAGGCGGTCGGCAATACCTTCTACTTCGTGCTTTTGACGGTCCCGACGCTCGCCATCATCGGCCTGCTTCTGGCGCTTGCCCTGAACCGCAAGACGAAGGTGGCAGCGGCGCTGCGCGCCGTCTATTTCTCGTCTTCCGTCTTGTCAGTGACGATCGTCACGCTGATATGGCGCATCGTCTTCATCGGCAATTTCGGCCTGCTTGCCACCATCTATGGCTGGTTCGGCCTGCCGGCCCCCGCCTTCCTCTCCAATCCGAACCTTGCGATGATCGGCATCGCGGTTGCGACCGTCTGGTGGTGCATCGGCCTGCCGATGATGCTGTTCCTGTCGGCACTGCAGCAGGTGCCGGCCGAAATCTATGAAGCCGCTGCCCTCGACAATGCCAGCCGCTGGCGCACGCTGTGGTACATCACGCTGCCATCGATCCGGCGCACCTTCGTGCTCGTGCTCATCATTCAGGTCGTGCTGCAATTCCAACTGTTTGGCCAGGCGAAGCTGATGACACTCGGCGGCCCAAACAATGTGTCGAAGCCGATCGTGCTCTACATCTATGAAGCCGCCTTTACCAAGTGGGACCTCGGCCTCGGGGCCGCCGCCTCCGAAATTCTCTTCATACTGATCCTGATTGCTGCGATGGCGCAGTACTTCATTTCGCGCCGCAAAGGAGAGGAAGGATGAGTGCTGTTTCCGGTGGCAGCATGGTCGGTCGCTCGACCGGCGATCGCGTGATCCTCATCCTGGCAGTCGTCTGCGCGCTGATCATGATGGCGCCGGTGCTGTGGGTGATTGCGCTCTCGCTCAAGGACAACAAGGAACTGATGGCGGACATGAATTCCGTCTTCCGTGCGCCTTACACGATCAAAAACTATATCAATATCCTGGCGACTTCGTCGGTATTCCGCTGGATCTTGAACAGCGTCATCGTCGCCGGCGGCTTGACGATCTTCACACTGATCTTGTCGTCGCTTGCCGGCTACGGCTTCGCACGTCTGAACTTTCCGTTCCGCAACACGCTCTTCATCATCGTGTTGCTCGGCCTTGCGATCCCCGAGCAGGCGGTCCTCATCGCTCGCCACCAGATCTTCAGCTGGCTGAAGTTCCACAACACCTATCACGGGCTGATCCTCCCAGGATTGTCGGCGCCCTTCGGCGTGTTCTTAATGACGCAGTACTTCCGCGCCATCCCCAAGGAACTCGACGAGGCGGCGCTCTTGGACAATGCCAGCCGCTTCAAGATCTTCTGGAAAGTGCTCCTGCCGCTGACGATTCCCGCCCAGGCGACGCTTGGCATCTTCACCTTCCTCGGCGCCTGGAACGATTACTTCTGGCCGCTGATCTCCGGCACCAAGAAGGAAATGTATACGCTGACGATCGGGATCGCTTCATCGCAGACCAACTTTGCACAGTCGGAAGGTCTCGGCTTCCTGATGTCGCAGGCTGTCTTTGCCGGTGCCCCGGTCCTCGTTTTCTACCTGTTCTTCCAGAAATACATCGTGACGGCAGTGTCTGGCGCCGCCGTGCGCTGACGCTGACCTTGCGATGACGTCGCAACCGGCTCCCGGGGAGGGGGCTTAGCCAAGGGTCGAAGACCCAATGAGGAGGAGATGGAAATGACGCATACCTTGAGAAAATACATGCTGGCGGCGGCCTCGGTGATTGCCCTTGCCGGCACAAGCCCGGCTTATGCTGCCACCGAACTCACCGTGCAGCGCTTCTTCGGCGCCTGCGATGCAGATTTCGGCACCAATACCGACGTCAGCAAGGCGGTCGGCGAATGCGGCATCATCACCTCGCTCATCAACAAGTTCAACGCGGACAATCCGGATGTGCATGTGACGGTGACGACCGTCGAATGGCCGGGCTACGATCAGCTGACGGCGCAGTTCGCCGCCGGCGATCCGCCTGACATTGTCACCGTCCACCAGTCGGTGCTTGCCGATTATCAGTCCAAGGGCCTGCTGATGCCACTCGACGACGTGATGAAGTCTGTTGGTGTCGCCTCCACCGACTTTACCGACGCCAGCTTGAACGGCGTCACCAAGGACGGCAAGATCTACGGCCTGCCCATCGACAGCTGGACCATGCTGTACCACATTAATATGGACCTCTTCAAAAAGGCCGATCTGGTCAATGCCGACGGCACGCCGAAGTTGCCGACCAGCGTCGACGAGCTCTTGGCGCAGGCCAAGCAGTTCAAGGAAAAGACCGGCAAGCCTTACTTCGTCCAGAACCTGGCGAATGAAGTCGCGCTCTATACCCGCAATCTCTATACGTATCTGTTCCAGCAGGATTCCAACTTCTTTGCCGATCCGAAGCAGGTCAAGATCAATACGCCCGAGGCCAAGAAGGTCCTCGAGATGTACAAGGCGATCTACGACAACGGCTACACCACCAAGGATCTGGACTATGCGGCCGGCATCAATGCCTTTCTCGCAGGCGAGGGCGGTGTTCACCTGAACGGCACCTGGGTCATCGGTGACTACACGGCATCGTCCGAAAAGTCCGGTACCGCGCTCAACGCCGGCGGCTATGCCGTCTATCCCTATCCGCAGCTCTTCCCGGGCAAGAAGGCGCAATACGCCGACGGCCACAGCTGGGCCGTCTCGCAAAAGGACCGATCCGAGGATGAGACCGCGGCCATCGGGAAGTTCTTGAAGTTTTTCCATGACAACGATTTCGACTGGTCGCGCACCGGCCATTTGCCAGCTGTCAAGGCGGTGTTGGATTCCGATCAGTTCAAGGCCCTGCCGCATCGCGACACGATTTCGGCGATCGCCACGCTCGGCACGCCGCTTCCGTCTACCGTCCAGCGCCAGTTCGCGATCCAGGACATTATTGGCCAGGAAATGAGCGCGGCGATCACCGGCCAGAAGGAGATCGATGCAGCCCTTACCGACATGGAACAGCGCATCAACGAGCTGCTCGCCAACATCTGAGGCTCACACTCTCTCCCGAGCCTTTGAGCAGATGCCCGCCGCCGGTCTCGCGGCGGGCATTTTCGGTTACGTGGCTCGCCGTGAAAACATTGACCGTCTCAGCGCCGTCGTTTGGCGCCATCGAAGAAGAGCAGCAGGAAAAGACCCGAGAGGCCCGCCACAGCACCGATGATTGCCGTTCCGGAATAGCCGCTGACGCCGGTGCCGATCGCAAACAGAAGCGCGCTCAGTCCCGCACTCAGGAAAATGTTGACGGATATCAGCGCACTGCCGAGACCCGGCCGCTCGGCTATCAGATCCTGCAGATAGGTGATTGGGATGCTGATGAGGGCCGCGGCGCCGATTCCACTGATGAGGGTCAAGGCATAGACATGCCACGGCGCGGAGGCAAAGCCGAGCAACACGAGGTACACAACGTAGATGATCGTGCCGATCGCCAGGGCCGCGACGTGGTTCATGATCCGTTGGACACGCCCCCAGACGACGATAAAGACCACTTCGAGGAAAGCGACGATGCCGACCAGGATCCCGACATCGCCGACCGTGCCGTGCGCGGATCCAGTCACGATCAGCGGCAGGATGGCGCCGTTCACGTGAAGAGTACTGCTGATCAGCGACACTGCAATCACGCGGATGAAGACGCGCGGCGAGATGACTTCTGCAAGCGCGGCGAGATAGGAAAGATGGCGCGTTGCCGCCTTGTCGGTGCCGCTTTGGCGCGGCAGGAATGCCGCGATCAGGCCAAGACACACCATGCAGGCGAGGGTGGCCAAGAGATAGGCCGGCAGCATGCTGGTCGAGCGCGCCAGGAGGACACCGACAAACCCGGGCACGAGCACCCAGGAAAGCGAGATCATCGCCCTCACGCCTGAGTTGACCGTGGCAACGTCACCGCGCGGCATGCCGATGGTGGTCGCGCGCACATTGGCGAAGAGCAAGGAATTCAGTGCGTTATAGATCGGCAGCAGCACTAGCGCACTGAAGATGAACGTTGCCTGCGCGGGAAAGAGATAGACCGCGCCGTAACCGAAGATGCCAAAAACGGCAACCGAAAGCATCAGCGGACGATACTCGCCAAGTCGGTCGGCAAGATTGCCAAGCAGGATGCTGATGGTGACGTTGACGGCTGCAGCTGCGAATATCAGCGCCGAGTACAGGCTGTTGCTCAAACCGAGTTCGCGAATGCCAATGACGGATTGATATGGCGAGGTCGCCGCCCCCGCAAAGCCAAAGGCGAAGATCGCAAGCATGCTGACCCGGATTGTCGGGTTGCGGAATACATCAGGCAGGAATCGGGTCATGATTGGGATCAGGGTGGCAAACACCCGGTGGTGCGGATGAAGGGCGCCTTAGCAGGTTCGGCGCAACGCCGAAACCTGCCGGGACAAAAAATCAGTCTTGCCAGCGCGCAGAAAGGCGCGCCCGCGGTGCGTAGTCAAAGTCGCGATCGAACGGGAAGGCCGGTCGGGTGCGTCGCCTGCTGACCAGACCTTCGATATCCTGGTTGACGACGCCCTGCGTCAAAGCCATCAGGTTCGGATTGGCAATTGGCGCCAGCTCCGGAGAAAGATAGCCGGACTTCACCACCAGCATGCGCACCGATTTCGGATCGAGGCCAAGGCGTGTGAAATCGGTGATATTGTGATAGGGGCGCCGTCGCGCTGCGAGCACGACCGTAATGCCTGAAGTCCTCACCACTGCCTGGCGCTCGGCCGCAGCGCCAGGGTCGTCGAGGAAGACGACATCGGCTTCAATGTGGACAGGCACGCTCGACGGGTCGAGGGTTGCGCCGATGTCCAGCTCGATCCTTGCGCCCTTGCCGACGGCAAAGCATGCCGCGACGGCCGGCCGGTCGACAATGCCGGCAAGCAGCGCTCCGTCAAATCTACGGGCCAGCAATGCCTTGAGGACGTCAGCCCGATCGCCAACGCCGCCGCCGGTCGGATTGTCAGCAGAATCGGCAAGGACCACGGGCGCCGTCGACGCGTTCTCGGCAATGTCGAGCATGGCGTCAAGCACACCGGTCACTGGACCAAAGGCGAAGTCATCGCGCGCATTCCAGTAAGAAAGCGCGAGCTCTTCTGCAGCTTGCGCTGCCGCCCGCTTGTCGGTCGCTGTGACGATCGCGCAGGCAGTCGCCCGAGGCTCGTCCGCCCACACATAGCCGATCATCAGATTGGCATCGAGGATGCCGTCACGCTGATCGACGTCGGGCAACATCCCGTAGAGGCGCTTTGCAGGCTCGACCTCGGTTGATGTTCGCTCCCCCGGCCAGAGAACGGGCACTGGCGCCCAAGCTACACCCGGCCGCTTGCCTGTCCTCAAGGCGTCGACCAGCATCGACCAGGCACGCACCATCGTATCCCGAACATCGATATGCGGGGCGGTGCGATAGGCCGCGAATATGTCGAGTTGGTCGACGATCTTCTGGCTGACATTGCCGTGCAGATCGTAGCTTGCTGCGATCATGCAGTCCGGACCAACGACCAAACGGGCGGCCGCAATCCAGTCTCCCTCGGCGTCGTCCATTCCCTCGACATTGATGGCGCCATGCATGGCAAGGTAGAGACCGTCGACTGGCAAGGCACCTTGCAGACGATCGAGAAACTCCGCCTTGAATGTCTCGTAGGCGGCCCGTGACACCGGGCCACCGGGCACGCGCGTGCATGCAGAAGCGGAAGATGCTCAATCTCGTGCGCATTGAGAAAGCTGAAATAGTCCGAGCCAAGAAGGTCCTCTGCGCGAAGGACGCGGAAATCCTCGATTGTCACTAGCACCGGCGAATAAGTGCTGCATTCCGTGTGAATTCCGCCGACCGCGATCCGCATCGCCGACCTCACAGTTTCGGGCTCAGGGGCACGATTGCGGCGAAGCGATGCCAGTCCTTCATCGCCCGCGGCGTCCATGCGGCTTCCGCAATCGCAGGAAGGCGGGGGAAGACCAGCCGGTTGAAATAGCCGCGCGACAGGAAGTGCTCCGACCAGATGCAGGCCTGGACACCCTTCATCTTGTCCTTCAATTCCTCCGGAAAGTCGCCCTCCGCCTCATAGGCATAGGTGTGGGCCGGGGGCACGGTTCCGGCCCAGCTTGCGCCCGGCTCCTGAAACGCTTCCGCTTGGACCATATCGAGGTAATAGGCCTGGCCAGGGGTCATGACGACCTCGTAGCCTTGCTTGGCAAGATCGATGCCAACCTGCGGGTTCTCCCACGCCATGAGCAGCGTGTCCCTGGCGGCAACACCGCCGCCATGCGCCACCTCGTTCCAGCCCGCCAGCTTGCGGCCGCGCGCCGTCAGCATTTCCTTGACGCGCTTCAAGAAATAGGACTGCAACGCGAACGTGCCCGAAATTCCCTCCTTCTCCATCAGCGTCTTGGCAAGCGGAGACGCAAGCCACGAGCCATTCGCCACCTCATCGCCACCGATGTGCAGGTAGGACGAGGGGAAAAGTTCGACCATCTCGTCGAATAGTTTCTCGAGGAATTCATAGGTCAGTGGCACCGCCGGATTGAGGGCATTGTTCGGATATCCTTGCACCGAATGGTAGCTCTCCGGCGCCTCCTGGCCGTCTGCCAGATCAGGCAGCGCCGTCAAGGTCGCCGTGCTGTGGCCTGGAATATCGATCTCGGGGATGATCTCGACACTCAATTTCGCCGCGTGAGCGACGATCTCACGCACATCGTCCTGAGAGTAAAAGCCGCCAACCGGTTCGGCACTGTTGCCGAGTTGCGGCAGGAGTGGCTCATCGGGACCGCGCAGGACGCCTGTTGCCGTCAATTCCGGATACGCCTTGATCTCAAGGCGCCATGCCTCGTCGTCGGTCAGATGCCAATGGAAGATGTTGAGCTTCAACCAAGCGAGGATGTCGATCAGCCGCTTGATATCAGCTGTCGGATAGAACTGCCGCGAAACGTCGAGATGGCAGCCCCGCCAGCCATATCGGGGCCTGTCCGAAATCGAGCCGGCAACGGGGAAGCAAAACGTCTGCGGCTGACTGCGGGCGCCGTGCAGCAGCTGCGCAAGCGACGTCAGTCCATATTGGCGCCCGGCCGCATCAGCAAAGGACAATGTGATCTGCGAGGCAAAGAAGGCGAGCGTGTAGCCTTCCGGGGCGATCGTCGCGTCAACCAAGAATTGCAGGGCCCGGCCCTGCGGCGAGGCGACGAGATTGAAGGGCGTATGATCGCTTTCGAAGAGGCGCCGGCAGAGCGAAAGGACAGTCGAGACGGCACGCAGGTCGTCTCCCGATGATCCTTCCGCCGGATAGAGAACAACGGGAAAGTCATCACCTGGTTTGGCATCGATCTCTGCCGGCCAGGGCTGCAGCGAGAATGGAAGCTCGAGCCTGCCTTCCGGCAGAAGTACCGGCGGCGGTTCGTTGACGCGGCCTTCGAGGAGCAGATCGGAAACACCAATCGTCACATGCTTCCCATCCGCCAACGTCACGTAAGCTGACTTTGCGCCATCCGTGCAGTGGCGAGCGGGCCTGTGAAGGCCGCTGACGGTGAAGGTCCAGCTTTTGCCGGGTTCGAGGGAAAAGCCTTTTGGCGGAGCAAACTCATGGAAATTGGCATTGCGGCGCAGAAACGTTGCGTTCTCGCAGGCCTTCGGGTCGATGACGCGCGTCAGCGACGTATAGACCAGCGTAAAACCGGAAAGCGCGACGTCGCAGAGATTGAAAAGGGAAAAGGTAAAGCGGCCGTTCGGGCCGCCAAGAGGATGCCACGAGCTCTCCAGGCGATAAGGCGCCACAGTCATATCTGTTCCTCTCTAAGCGTGTCTTTCAATAGTGCTCGGACTGCGAAAAAGTGCGGGCAAGTTCCGCCTGGCCGGCGGTCAGACCACAATCCACCGGCAGGCAGACGCCGGTGATGGCCGCAGCCTGCGGTCCGGCCAGAAATGCGACGGCATTTGCAACATCCGCGGGGTCGACGACGCGCTGCAGCGGATACCAGCGGCGAGCTTCCTCGAAGACGTTCGGGTTGGCGGCAGCGCGCGCCTCCCATGCCTGCGTGCGCACCGTGCCGGGCGCAACAGCATTCGAACGAATACCGAACTTGCCATATTCCACCGCCACCAGTTTGGTGAGATGAAGCAGTCCCGCTTTTGCAGCGCTATAGGCCGGGTGGCCGAAGACGTTCATGGCATTGACGGATGCGATGTTGACGACAGAGCCTTTCGACGCCGCGAGCAGATCCTCCACGGCCCGGAAGCACAGGAAGGGAGCCTCGAGATTGAGGGCATTGTCCATGCGCCAGATTTCCGGGGTCGTATCATGCAGGCTGACGGCGCGCGCTGCACCGGCATTGTTGACCAGCGTCCTGACGGAACCGAGCGAGGCGGCCCGCTTTGCCATTTCGGCGACGCTTGTTTCGCTGGTCACATCGCAGCCGTAGGCGACAAAACGATCGGCCGAGCCCAGCGCGCGTGCCGCCTTCTCGGCGGCGGCAACGTCGATGTCGACCAAAAGTATGATGTCGTGATCCTGTGCCAGGCGCCCAGCAATGGTGCGCCCTATATCGCCCGCAGCACCGGTCACGATCGCTACCGTCTGTGTCATTGCGCATCCCCTTTTGGCATGGAATTCTCTAGTCCCCGAGCAATTGCCGGTCATCGCCATCGCGGTGGGCGACAAGCTGCTGCTTGATGCGGCGCAGGACCACTGCCGCCTTTGGCTGGATCGCGTAGGCAACAAGGCTGGCGAGAATATCGATGGCCGCCAGATAGGCGATGCGCGTCGAGGTCGGCCGGAAGATATTGTTTCCTTCCTGCAGATCGATCGGCACGACGATCTCTGCCACTTGCGCGACCGGGCTATTACTCTGGGTGAGCGCGATCGTCGTCACGCTGGACGCGCGCGCCAGGGTGAAGGCGCGCACGAGCTCGGCGTTGCGCCCGCTAAAGGACGAACCAATCAGCACGTCGGTCGGTTTGGCGGCGGCGGCCATCATCAACTGCATGCCGTGATCGGAACTTGCAGTCACATGCAGGCCGAAGCGAAACAGACGGTTCTGCAATTCGTTGGCAATCATCGACGAATTGCCGCCGGAGCCGAAGGCATAAATCATGTCGGCGCGCGAAAGCCGCTCGGCCGCAAGCTCGATTGCCGCAAGGTCAAGGGAACGATGAAGCAGGAAAAGCGCGTTCTGCGCCTTGGTGATGATATCCTGCGCGACATCCCCCGGATTGGTGCTTTTCGGCTCCGGTTTCAGGTAGCGCATCCCGACATAGGCTGTCCTGGCGAGCTGCACCTTGAAATCGGAAAAGCTCTCGCAACCGAGCCGGCGGCAGAAGCGGGTGACCGTGGGCGGTGATACATCTGCTTTTTCGGCAAGCTCGATGATCGAGGCATTCACCGCAAACTCGAAGTCGTTGAGAAGGATGTCGGCGATACGGTTTTCCGAGGGCGAAAGCCGGGCCTTTTCTTCCTGCAGTGTCGAGAAAATATCCATCCCACCCGCCGTCGTTTGCGCTATCGATCCTTCGGCTTAAATGCGACGCAGTCGATTTCAACCTTGCAGTCGACCATCATCGACGATTGCACGCAGGCCCGCGCCGGCGGGTGGTCGCCGAAATACTGCTGATAGATACCATTGAATGTCCAAAAATCGCGCGGATCATCGAGCCACACACCGCAACGAACCACGTTCTCGACGCCGTAGCCGGCCTCTTTGAGAATAGCCAGCACGTTCTCGATCGTCTTATGCGTCTGGGCGACAATATTTCCATCGATGATTTCGCCATTTTCCATGGCGACCTGGCCCGAGACATAAAGCCAGCCGTCGGCCTCGACGGCGCGCGCAAAGGGCAGGGGCTTGCCCCCGGCACCCTTTTGAACCGTGCCATAACGCTTGATGGACATTGATCGATCCTTGCAAATTATTTTCGTATTAAGTTGACAAGTGACCATAGAAAGCGGAATTTGACCAGTGAAAAACACCAATCATGAAAAGAATTTCAATCCGGGGGAGAGATAATGCGTAATCCTTTCAAAAACCCCTTTCCGGCCTCCGACGTTGCCCGGCATTCGATCTGGGAGATGCTGGTTCCCCGCGACATCGATGCATTCCTCGCCGCCGACTGGTCGATGGTCAAGCATGATTTCGTCGAAGACGGCTTCATCGGCATAGACGGGCGCAAGCAGGTGAGCCCCGACAACTGGCGTCTGGCATTTCCGACGCTATCGGCCTATCGCGACGAGTGGCTGCGCCAGGCGAAGGACTTTGCAACGCAATCTTTCGCTGAAGATGCCCGCACCGCGATCTTCACGACCACCACGCTTGAGGACATCGAGGTTGAGGGTGACATGGCGCTCGTGCGCAAGAAGTTCGACGGCGGGCTCGCCAAAGCTGATGGCACGCGTGATGTCATGCAGTGGCAAACGCTTTATTATTGCCGCCTGCATGAAGGCCGCTGGAAGATATGCGGCTTTACCGGCTACCTGCCGAACCCGATGGGCTGATCAACCACAAAGGCTGAACCCTTGCGCATTTTCACGGCGGCGCTCGCAACCGAGACGAATACCTTTTCTCCCATCTGCGTCGACCGGCGCGCCTTCGAGGCATCTCTTTATGCGCCCCCTGGCCAGCACCCGCAAACCCCGACACTCTGCTCGGCACCCATCACGGTTGGACGCCGCGTCTGCGCCGAGAAGGGATGGGTGTTGATCGAAGGAACGGCCGCCTGGGCCGATCCGGCCGGACTTGTGAGCCGCTCGACCTATGAAGGGCTGCGCGACGAGGTGCTGACCCAGCTCGAGGCTGCGATGCCGGTCGACGCCGTTGTCCTCGGCCTGCATGGCGCCATGGTCGCGGCCGGCTACGAGGATACGGAGGGTGACATACTCGTGCGCGTGCGCGAGATCGTTGGGCCGGACGTCCTTGTCTGTGCCGAGCTTGATCCGCATAGCCATCTGACCGCGAAGCGGCTAGGGGCAGCAGACTTCTTCATCTACTTCAAGGAGTTCCCGCACACGGACTTCGTCGATCGCGCCGAGGATCTCTGGCGGATTGCCGTAGAGACGCTGGAAGGTAGAGTGGCACCTGTCATGTCTGTCTTTGACTGCCGCATGATCGACGTTTATCCCACCTCGCGCGACCCGATGCGCTCCTTCGTCGACAAGATCATGCGCATGGAAAAGGACGATGCTGATATCCTGTCGATCTCGGTGATCCATGGGTTCATGGCGGGCGACGTACCGGAAATGGGCACCAAGATGCTTGTTGTCACCAACGACGAGCTGGAGAAGGGCAATACCTTGGCGCGCGAACTCGGCCTTGAGCTGTTTTCCAAGCGCGGCACCTTCATCATGCCACAGATCGACGAGATTGAGGCTGTTGGGCAGGCAATGGCAGCACAGTCATGGCCCGTCGTCATCGCCGACGTCTGGGACAATCCTGGCGGCGGTACCGCGGGAGATGCCACCGTTGTCTTGCAGGAACTCCTCGCCCGGGGCGCAACAGGTGTCGCGATCGGTACGATCTGGGATCCGATGGCCGTACAGATCTGCATGGCGGCCGGCGAGGGGGCCGAGATCCCACTGCGCTTCGGCGCCAAGTCCGCGCCCGGCACCGGCAATCCGGTCGATGGCGTCGTCAAGATCGTCAAGCTCGTCACCAATGCACAGATGCGTTTTGGGGAAAGCTTTGCGCCATTCGGGGACGCAGCCCATATCGTGCTTGACGGCATCGATATCATCCTGAATTCGACGCGCGCGCAAAGTTTCGATCCAAGCCTGTTTTCCGCAATGGGCATCGATCCGCTGTCGAAGAAGGTCCTGGTCATCAAATCGACCAATCATTTCTTCGCATCGTTCTCCAAAATCGCCGCGCAGATCATCTACTGCTCGGCCGGAACGCCTTATCCCAACAATCCGGCCAAGACACCCTATCGTTGGGCGCCGAAGAACATCTGGCCGATGGTCGAAAATCCCCACGGCCGCTAACGCGGAGCAGCGTCACACATGCAGGAAAATCCGTACGCCGTCGTCGCCAAACCGGGCGACAGGGTCGCTGATCTTGCGACGCCGCGGCCCATCATCGACGAGGATCGCCTGGCGGCGAACATTGCCCGCACGCAGGCCTACATGGACAAGCACAGGCTGAACTTTCGACCGCATATCAAGACGCATAAGATCCCAGCGCTTGCTGCCGAGCAGATCGCGGCGGGTGCGAAAGGCATCAACTGCCAGAAGATCAGCGAGGCGGAGGTTTTTGCTGCCGCTGGCTTCGACGATATCCTGATCACCTTCAACATTGTCGGCCCGCAAAAGCTCGAGGCCCTTGGCGCGCTCAACGACCGGATCTCTGCTCTCAAAGTCGTTGCCGACAGCACGGTGACCACCGATGGCCTGTCCTCCTACTTCGCATCCCGCAAACCGTTGACTGTTCTGGTTGAATGCGACACCGGCGGCGGACGCTGCGGCGTTCAGACACCTGAAGCAGCACGAAGCTTGGCAAAGCGGATTAACGATGCCCCCGGCCTTTCGTTCGGTGGTCTCCTCAACTACCCGAAGCCCGGCGCGGCCGATGCGGTGCAAGCCTTCCTCAGCGAAGCACTATTGCTCTTAGAGACTGATGGGATCGCTTGCCCGATCGTCAGCAACGGCGGCACGCCAAGCCTCTTCGAGGCGCATCTCGTCGGCGCCGCGACCGAGCACCGCGCAGGTACGTATATCTATAACGATCGCTCCATGGTCCGCGCTGGCCACTGCAGCGAAGCCGACTGCGCCATGCATGTGCTGGCAACGGTCGTGTCCCGCCCGACGGCGGATCGCGCCGTCATCGACGCCGGATCAAAGGCCCTGACCTCCGATCTGCTCGGCTTTACCGACTTCGGAACGGTGGTCGGTTACCCCGAGGCGGTGATCACCGGATTGTCTGAGGAGCACGGCGTCATTGACCTGGCGAAATGTGGCGATCGGCGCCCTGAGATCGGAGAGAAGATCCGGATCATTCCCAACCACACATGCGTTGTTTCCAATCTGTTTGACACGATGGTTTTTCATCGTAATGGCGTGGTAACGCGCGTCGAGGATGTAACCGCACGTGGCCTAGTGTGGTAGGGCCCCGTCGCCCTTAGCACCTTCCTTTGATGTACGCCTCTTGACCTTACGCGATTGAAAAGCATCTTCTTTTGCGCGGGCATTAGGCGCGCGGGAGGTCAAGTCGATGAGAGTCTCTGTTGCAATGGGAATAGCAGCAAGCCTATTGGCGATCTCGGCGGCTGAACCGCCGGCGCAATGGCAGACCTATCATGGCGTACGGATGGATTCCGATCCCGTGCTTCTAGCGCGGTTTGACAGGGCTTATCGCTATTGCGAGCCCGAGGCCGTCCACCGCGGCTCACCCTATCCGGCAAATCCTTGGCACGTCACAGCGCTCAGAAGCTGCATGTACCGGTTGGGGATCGTCGACCGCGGCGCCTATTCCTACCCCGCCAACAGGCTCTTCTATCCTCTGTATTGAGGCGGCGGCGCCGCTGATCAAGCGGCGGCTGTGGGATCGAGCAGGTTCATGTCGATGTCGGTCAGCTCGACATGGCGTTCAAACGATATGCCCGTCTGATCGAACAAATGGCAGTCGGCGACGTTGATCCCAGCTACAATCGGCTGATCTGGGCGCACGCCGGCGCTGCCCGGCAGCGTCGCACAGAAATTCTCGCCTTCGCCGTCAAGCGATGCGTATGCCACGGTCTGTGCGCCAAGTCGTTCGATGACCGTTGGCACAACGGTAAGCGCGATGTCGCCGGAACCGATCTGGATGTGCTCAGGACGCACGCCGAGCGTCAGCGCCTTGCCAACAGCGCCCTGACGGGGGGTGACCGGGATCACCGCCTTTTGCCCCTCATAGGCGACTTCGACACCGGCATCGCTGACAGAGGTGCAGGTGACGGGCAGGAAGTTCATCTTCGGATTGCCGATGAAGCTTGCGACGAAAATATTGGCGGGCTTGTGATAAAGCTCCAGGGGAGCGCCGGTCTGCGCGATCTCGCCGGCGTTCAGCACGACGATCCGGTCGGCCATGGTCATCGCCTCAATCTGGTCATGGGTGACGTAGATCATCGTCGCTTTCAGCTGCCGATGCAGCTTGGCAAGCTCAATACGCATGTCAGCGCGCAGCGCCGCGTCGAGGTTGGACAGCGGTTCGTCGAACAGGAAGATCTTCGGCTCGCGCACAATCGCACGACCGATTGCCACACGCTGGCGTTGACCTCCCGAGAGCATTCCAGGCCGCTGTTGCAGACGCTGATCGAGGTGAAGGATGCGCGCGACGTGCTCGACCTTGGCCTTTAGCTTCGCCTCTTCCATCTTTTCCACGCGCAGCGGGAAAGCGATGTTTTCAAAAACGCTCATGTGCGGGTAGAGCGCGTAGGACTGGAACACCATGGCGATACCGCGCTTAACCGGGGGCAGGTCATTGACCCTGAGGCGGTCGATGACGATGTCGCCCGCCGTCGTGGCATCGAGGCCGGCAATCATCCGCAGCAACGTTGACTTGCCGCAGCCGGACGGCCCGACGAAGACCACGAACTCGCCGTTTTTCACTTCGAGGTGGATGCCCTTGAGAACCTCGAAGTCGCCGTAGAACTTCTGAACATTGTTGAGAAGAAGCTGTCCCAAAACCTGTCTCCGGTCGCCGCCCCTGCGGCATGCATACTGTAAGTGGGGGATCGCGGTTGTTGCGCCCGCGATCCCGACAAAGGCTTACTTGAACGCTTCGATCTCGCCAGCAGCCTTCTTGATGGCATCGGCCGGCTGGGCCTTGCCCGTCACGACGGATTGGACCATCTCGATCATCGAATTCTGGAAGCCCTTGTAGTCGGTAAAGAGGGGCTCGGGGCCGCCAAAAGCGATTCCATCGATGAACGGCTTCCACGACGGATCAGCCTTGACGAACTCGTCAACCTTCGCAGACGGACGCAGCGGCGTGAGGCCTGCACCGCCCTGAAGCTCGTATTCGCCCTGCGGGCCCGGTGAGGTGATGAACTTGGCGAATTCGATTGCCTTGTCTTCCACACCCGTGCCCTTGAAGACGGCCAGGCTGTCGGTGATGAGCAGCGTACCTTCACCCTTGGCCGAAGGGCCGAGCGGCAACGGTGCAACGCCCCAGTTGATCTTGGTGTCCTTGAGGCGGGCAGCGGCACCCGAGCCTGCCTGGATCATGCCGACCTTGCCGTCGAGAAAGATGGCGCGGATTTCGTTCTGCTCGTAGGCGGTTGCGCCTTCGACGGAATAAGGCGTGATGTCCTTGTAGGCCTGGAGCGCTGCCAGCACTTCCGGGCTGTCGATAACGATCTTGTCGCCGTCGATGACCTTGCCGTTATTGGTGTAAACCCAATGCATAAACTGGTGCATCGTGTTGTCGAAAGTCTTTGCCGGGAGACCGTATCCAGCGATGCCGGTCTTTTCCTTGATCTGCTTGGCGGCGGCGATTTCTTCAGCCCAGGTCTTCGGCGGTGTTTCCGGGTCGAGGCCGGCCTGCTTGAAGATATCCTTGTTCCAGTAGAGAGCCTTGGTCGAGAAGGCGACCGGCACGCCCCACTGGGTGTTTTCGAAGGTGACGGTATCAACGATGTTCGGATAGTAGCTCTTCTTCTCCTCGTCGGTCATCGGCACCGGCACGATAAGGTCGTTCTGGGCAAATTCCTTGAGCGTGCGCGAGCCGACATAGGCCATGCCGACAGGCGTGCCCGCGGCGGCAAGCGTCGTGGCTTTGTCCTGGCACTGCTCCCAGCCGACGACCTCAGGCGTGACCTTCCAGCCTGGGTTCTTGCCTTCCCACTCCTTGATGTACTTCTCATGGATGGGGTCGATCTTGTCGCCGCAATAGATCCAGCTGATCTCCTGGTCAGCGGCGTGCGCGGTCATGGCGCCGAGCGCGGTGGAGCCGAGCAGGGCAAGGGCCATCAGCCCGGTCTTGAATTGAATCGTCACTTTGTTAGCTCCCGTTTTTTCTCTGGTGGTTGACTTACTGTTTCACCGCGCCCGCGGTTAGCCCGCTGACGAGATACCGTTGAAGGAAGAAAATCACGATCATGGCCGGCGCGATGCCGACGAAGCTGGCGGCCATCAGCTCATTCCAGACCACCTCCTGGCGGCCGAAATAGGCAAACAGCCCGACTGGCAAAGGCGCAAATTCGGTTTTGGAATTGAAGGTGAGCGCAAAGATGAACTGCTGGGCATAGGAGCCGATGAAGGTGGTGATTGCAACGACCATGATCCCGGGCATCGCGATCGGCAAGATGACGCGGCGAAGCGTGTAGAATTGGCTGGCGCCGTCGACAAAGGCCGCCTCATCCAACTCCCTGGGAATGCGCATCATGTAGGTTCTGAGCAGCCAGATCGCGGACGGAATGAGGAAGGCGACACCCGGAACCATGATGGCAAAATAGGTATTGAGCAGGCCGAGCGAGCGCATCAACCGGAAGAGCGGAATGAGCAGCACCGCTCCCGAAAACATGTTGACCGCCAGGAACGCAGCGAGCAACAGCCCAGCGCCTCTGAATTCAAACCGTGCGAACGCATAGGAGGCAGGGATGACGAGAACCAGAACGACAGCGGTCACGACCGTCGAGATGAAGAAGGAATTGAAGATGTAGCGGGCAAAGCCCGGCACGCTGATCCACATCGTCCGGTACGCCTCGAAGGAACCGTTCTCGGGAATGAAACGATAAGGCGAGGAGAAAAGCTGGCTGAGCGGTTTCAGCGAGACAAGGAAGCCCTCAACGAAGGGAGCGAGCACGAAGGTGAGGAACACCAGGATGCCGGCATAGATGCCGATGATCTCATACCATTTGTACCGATTGATCAGCAGATGGGGTTGTTTCATCGCTTGTCTCCGGAAGCAAGACGGCTGGTCAGTCGGAAGTAGCAAACACAGAAGATCGACAGGAAGATGCAGATCAGCACGGCGCGTGCAGCCCCTTCACCGTATTTGTTCGAACCAATCGCCGTGCGGTACGTGTCGATGATCATCGTCGTCGTTTCGCCGCTCGGACCGCCGCGCGTCAGGATCCAGATGATATCGAAGGAGTTGAAGGTGGCGATGAGTGACAGCATCGACATGGTAATCAGCGAAGGGACGATCAACGGCAGGGTAATGCGCCGGAAGCGGTAGAAACGGCCGGCTCCGTCCGTCCAGGCGGCCTCGTAAAGATCCTGCGGAATCGCCTGCATGGCCGCTAGCATATAGAGAGTGACGAGTGGGACGCCGATCCAGACGTCAGTGATAATCGTCGCCCAGAACGCCGTGGAACCCTGTGCGAGGAACGCAACCGGAGCGTCCACCAGACCAAAGCGCTGCAGCATGCCGGAAATCATCCCGAACTGGCCGTTATACATCCAGCCCCACATGAAGATGCCGATCGCCATGGGGACAATCCAGGGCGGCATAGTCAGCACGCGAAAGAGCGCCCTGCCTGGTACCGCCGAATTCAGCATCGTCGCGCCGAAGACGCCAATGATCATCTTGATGGAGACGGAAAAGAACGTCCAGATGAACGTCCGCAGGATGACTTCGGCGAAGGTCGCATTGAAGATCTTGCTGTAGTTGACCCAGCCGACCCAATTCGTCGTCTTTTTCAAAGACGCATCGGTGAAGGACAGGATAAAGGTATCGACCAGGGGATAGGCGACGATCGCCGCCACGTAGAGCACTGCCGGAAGGAGAAGGATCCAGGCGAAGATGACTGCGTTGCGTTGGACGCTCATCTTGCCGCCCTCCTCAAGCCGCTCTTGCGTGCAGGGCTTCGTCAAACCTGTCCCACACCGGGCGCAGATCGACCACCGCCTTCGTCATGCGCGCCTCGTCCATGGACAGGGCGAGAATACCGGCTTCGAGGGCGTTCAGTGTAGAGACGGGAAGCTCGGTGCCGGTGCGCACGCTGTCGAGCAGGTCGGCGGCCATCTGTTCGTCGGCACCGTAATGCTGCGACAGCTCGGTCGCCGCGTACTTGTTCTCGATGACCTTCTTGCCTGTCAGCTGCTCATGAACGTCGAGATAGCCGCGGACGAAATCGCCCTCGGCCATGCCCCGCGATCCCATGATCGCAAAGCGGCGAAACTGGTCGGGAACATTGAGGTTGGTATGGAAGTTCATGCCGACGCCATTGGCGTATTCGACGATCGCCACCTGATAGTCGATAATGTCGGCGTCGCTATCAAACACCTTGTCGGAGCCCATCCAGCCGCTCGGTTTGCGATGGAACAGCTCCAGGTCGTTGATGCCTTCGCGAGCGGGATCGTTGGCCGGCGTGAAGCTCTTGCGACCGCCGAAGCTTGCAACGCGCTCAGGCCGGGCACCGACGACGCCGTTGTAGAGATCGAGGTCATGGCAGCACTTTTCCAGCATGAAGCTGCCGGAATAACGCTCGTAGCGGCGCCAGTCGCGCATGAAGAAGGCGCCGTGATAAGGCTCGATGTGCTCCGAGGCTTCGATCGAGACGATCTGGCCGAGCTTGCCTGCCGCCTGAATCGCGCGCAGGTCCTTGTAGAGTGGGGAGTAACGAAGCACAAGGCCGACCATCAGGCGCTCGTGACAGAACTTTGCCATCAGCCGAGCCAGTTCGATGCTCTCTGCGATCGTCGTGACGATCGGCTTTTCGCAGAAGACCTTCAGGCCACTTTCGAGGCCAAGTCTGATATGATCGAGATGCAAGTGGTTCGGGGAACCGATCATCAAAAGATCGAGCTTTTCGTTGGCGATCAGCTCTTTGGGGGAAGCATAAGCGGTGCCGGCGGAAATGTCTTTTTCAGCAAGCCCCGGAAGGCCTGCGGGATCGGGGTCGACGTAACCCACGATCTCGAAGCTTTCATCCACGGACTTGAAGACGTAGCCAAGATAGCCGAGCCGGAAACCTAGCCCGATAATTCCCACTCTCATGCTGTTCTCGTTCCCATTACGTAATTTATTTTCGTCAAGTTGAGACAAAAATTCGAACTCGTCAACACGAATCCCGCGAAAAGTTGTAACTATGAAATTAATTTTCATAGCGGCTCGATTTCGAGGCTCCTGAGTTTTCAGCCGAGAATAGGGAATCGATTTCGCGGCACATGAGCAGCAGCCGCCGGTCTCCGTTCACGCAGAACGGAACAGCGACGGCGAACAGCTTGGCCGCGAACCGTTGTCACACCGCGCGAAATCTAGTGGTTTCGCCGCTTGCCCTCGAGCAGGTCGAGAACCGAATTTGCCGCATCCAGAACATTCGTGCCAGGCCCGAATACGGCGGCGATCCCGTGGTCCATCAGAAACTTGTAATCCTGCCGCGGAATGACGCCACCGACCACCACGATGACATCGCCAGCGCCTTGCGCCTTGAGCTCGTCGATCAGTTGCGGCGCCAGCGTCTTGTGGCCGGCAGCCAGCGACGACATGCCAACTACGTGTACCTTGTTTGCGACGGCGAGCTCGGCTGCCTCCTTCGGCGTCTGAAAGAGCGGCCCGGCCAACACGTCGAAGCCGATGTCACCAAACGCGGAGGCGATCACTTTCGCGCCGCGGTCGTGGCCGTCCTGACCCAGCTTGGCAACCATGATCTTCGGCCTATGACCGAGAATCTTGCCGATATCGCTCATGCGATCTTTCAGTACTGCCAGCTCGGGTTCGTCACGATAGGCTTGACCATAGACGTCCTTGATGACCTCTGGCTCGGCCGCGTGATCACCGAAGGCGCGACGCATGGCATCCGATATCTCGCCAATGGTCGCACGCGCGCGCGCCGCGTCGATCGCCGCCGCAAGCAGGTTCCCCTTGCCGCTATCTGCAACCTGCGCAAGAAAGTCGAGGGCAGCTCGTACGGCGGTGCCGTCGCGGCGACGTTTCGTCTCTTCGATACGCTTGATCTGGGCAGTGCGCACGGCGGCATTGTCGATCGCCAAGGTCTCGATCTCTTCCTCTGTCTCGAGCCGGTACTTATTGACGCCGACAATGACCTCGTCACCCTTGTCGACCGCCGCCTGGCGGCGCGTCGCCGCTTCCTCGATGAGCCGCTTGGGCAAGCCCTCGTTGACGGCCTTCGTCATCCCGCCGAGCGCCTCGACCTCCTCGATCAAGGCCCAGGCTTTATCGGCGAGTTCATTTGTCAGGCTCTCGACATAGTAGGAGCCGGCAAGTGGGTCGACGACCTTCGTCACGCCCGTCTCGTGCTGAAGGATAAGCTGCGTGTTGCGGGCGATGCGTGCCGAAAACTCCGTCGGCAGCGCGATCGCCTCGTCGAAGGAGTTGGTATGGAGCGACTGCGTGCCGCCCAGCACTGCCGACATCGCCTCGAAGGCAGTGCGAATGATATTATTGTAGGGATCTTGCTCCTGCAGCGACACGCCAGAGGTCTGACAATGGGTGCGCAGCATCAGCGACGAAGCCTTTGCCGGCTTGAACTCTTCCATGATCCGCGTCCAGAGGAGCCGCGCGGCGCGCAGTTTTGCTGCCTCCATGAAGAAGTTCATGCCGATGGCAAAGAAGAAGGAGAGGCGGCCGGCAAAATCGTCGACGTTCAATCCCTTGGCGAGCGCAGCACGAACATATTCGCGCCCGTCGGCGAGCGTGAAGGCCAGTTCCTGCACCAGCGTCGCGCCGGCTTCCTGCATGTGATAGCCGGAGATCGAGATCGAGTTGAACTTCGGCATCTCTCTTGCGGTATATTCGATGATATCGGCAACGATCCGCATCGACGGTTCGGGTGGATAGATATAGGTGTTGCGGACCATGAACTCCTTGAGGATGTCGTTCTGGATGGTCCCGGAAAGCTGAGCCCGCGGCACGCCCTGTTCCTCGCCGGCGACGATGAAGCTCGCCAATATCGGGATAACCGCACCGTTCATCGTCATGGAGACAGAGATCTTCTCCAACGGGATGCCATCGAAGAGGATCTTCATGTCTTCGACGCTGTCGATCGCAACTCCTGCCTTACCGACGTCGCCGACGACGCGCGGATGATCGCTGTCATAGCCGCGGTGGGTTGCAAGGTCGAAGGCAACCGAAACGCCCTGCTGCCCGGCGCCGAGCGCCTTGCGGTAGAAGGCATTGGAGGCCTCCGCAGTGGAGAAGCCGGCATATTGGCGTATTGTCCAAGGGCGGCCTGCATACATCGTCGCGCGCGGGCCGCGGGTAAAGGGTGCAAAGCCAGGAAGCGATCCGAGGTGTTGAGCACCCGCTATGTCGCCCTCGGTATAGAGCGGCTTGACGGCGATCCCTTCTGGCGTGTTCCAGACGAGCGTCTCCGGCGAGGACTTCAGCTCTTTCTCGGCAAGAGCCCGCCAGTCGCCAAGCGTTTTCTTCGTCATTTTATCCTCCGGCATTCTTCTTTTGCCTCAGGCTAGCATTTTAACCGCCTGCGGCGCGATAGAGCGCCAAGATAATTCATTGATGAATTTCTGAGCGTCCGCGGCATCGACGGGACTCGTCACAAGAGGGCGGCCAGTTCACCGATCAACTGACCGATGCGGGCTTGCGCTGCCGCTGAGGCGCATGGCCGGCGGTTTAGGAAACACTGACCGGCTTGGAACGCAACCGGTTTGCCGTCGCCGGATCCGCCCTTCGGCAAAGCTGCGGCGGCAGGCCTTTCATGATGAGCTCCGCATCAGCGACAGCCATCGAGCCAAGCGCGTAGAAGGCATCTCGCGTACCGCCGGTGCGATGTGCAGATAGCAACAACCCCTCCACCTTGCGGACGGGATCGTCGGGAGCGACCGGCTCATCTGGAAAGACATCCGTCGCGGCGCGGATATGGCCAGATCTCACTGCGTCGAGCATGGCAGGAAAATCGACGACGGCCGCACGGCTCATCAGCAGGAAGGCGGAGCCCGGTTGCATCATTGCGAATTCACGCCGGCCGATGAACCCTTCGTTCTCGCTGGTTACACCGGCAAAGACGAAGACGACGCGGCTTTCGCAAAGTACTTCATCCAGTGATGCCGGCGTGCAGTCGAGCCGCTCGACGATCTCGGCCGGCAGCCAAGGATCAAAGACGCGCACGGTATTGCGAAACGGCCGGATAAGATCCCGCAACTGGCGCCCCAGATCTCCAAAACCGATCAGGCCGACCGGTGCGCCGGAAAAACGAAATGTCTCGTCGTTTCCGGCAAGGCCGTACTCTTCGGCGCCCGCTCGCGACTGCCTATCGGCCTTGGTGATGCCACGGGCAAGATCAATTGCCATGCCAAGCGCGGCTTCGGCCACCGGCGACGCAAAGGCCGATGCCGGCGTGATCACCCAGATACCACGCTCGACACAGGCCTGGTAATCGATATTCGGCAGGAAGTTCGACTCGACATTGATGATGGCCTTTAGCCGAGGGGCGCGATCCAGGCGCTCCTTCGGCATGTCGGTCTGGCCGAAGATCAGCACCGTGTCCGGCAACAGGGCTTCGACCTGTTCTGCCGGCATCTGGCGATCTTCGCGGACGACGACCTCTCCCAGCTGTGCCAGACGGCGGCGAACATCCGGCGTCATGATGAGATCGAGCGTCCGCGGAAGCGGATCGACAAGGATAATGTTGCGGCTCATGGCTCCTCCCAAGTTGCCCGCAGGATGATGATGCGCGCAGATTTTAGCAAGTGCTTTGTGCTCTAGGATGCCATCAATGGGTCCTCCTTGACCACCTGTGCCAGGAAATCGAGGACTGTGCGGACCCGCAACGGCAGGCTCTTGCGCGACGGATAGACGACATTGATTGGCAGGCGCGCGGGCGGAAATTCTGGCATCACCTTCATGAGCCTGCCAGCCTCGATGTCTGGGCTGGCAAGGAGATGCGAAAGCACGGCAAGACCGCCCCCCGTCAACACTGCGCGATGTACCGCCACGGCATTGTTGGCCACCAGACGCGGTGCGATGCGCACGGAAATCTCGTCCGACCCATCGGAAAACGACCACGACCGTCCATCTCCGGCGCGGCTGTAGCAGATGCATTGATGGTCACCAATGTCATCCGGCGCTTTGGGCATACTGTGTCGTTCCAGGTAGCACGGCGCCGCGACGAGAAAGGCGGTCGTCCAGCCGATCCGCCGGCACATTAAGGTACTGTCCGAGACCGCGCCAAGCCGCACTTCGAGATCGATGCCATCGCCGATCAAATCGGACGGCTCCTCGCGAAAAATCAGTTCGACCGACAGTGCGGGATGGCGTTCGAGCAGTCCCGGGAGGCGGTCGCTGACATAAAGACCAAGGGGCGCGGGCAGGGTAAGCCGCACTCGGCCGGACGCCATGGCTGTCTCGACGCAGGAGGCTTCGTTGAGAGCGTCCACTGCCTCGACCACCCGTAGCGCCATCGCGATCATTTGTTCACCTTCGACGGTCAGGGCAAGCGCACTTGTCGTACGATGCAGCAGGCGCGTGTTGAGATGTCCTTCCAGTGCGGAAACCTGCCGGGAGACTGCTGGCTGTGTGAGATCGAGATCGATTGCCGCTGCAGAAAACGAGCCTGTCTCTGCAACGCGCAGAAAGGCTCTCAGCGCAGATACGATGTCCATCTGTCCCCCATACGTTTTGACATAAGCCTTATGTCGCAGTTTAGGTCGGAAGAGCTTTACTGTCCAGACATTACGGATATCATATGTCCATAAGGAGACATGATATCCTTAATAGGAGAAAGACATGACACAGCGCCTCAATTACGCACAGCAATCACCCGAGTTCTTCAAGAAGCTCTCAGACCTCAGCTTGGGCCTGAAGGACAGCGTCATAGAACAGAAAATTCGTGACCTCGTGAACATCCGCGCTTCACAGATTAACGGTTGCGGCTTCTGCCTCGACATGTATGTCAAGGAAGCCAAGATCCATGGCGAGAGCGAACTGCGCCTCTATCACGTGGCGATCTGGCGTGAATCCAACCTCTTTGTCCCGCGCGAGCGGGCTGCACTTGCCTGGACCGAAGCAGTCACGAACCTTCCTGAAGGCGGCATCCCCGACGAACTCTACGAGCGGGTCCGCAGCCAGCTCTCGGAGAAGGACATTTCCGACCTGACATTCTCGATCATGGTGATCAATGCCTGGAACCGCGCCAGCATCGCGTTCAAGGCAGTCCCCGGTTCTGCAGACAAGGCCTACGGCCTCGACAAGGCCGGCCTCAACTGAGCTTGCGACCTCAAAGCCATCAATAGCGGCCGATGGCCGCCCTGAAGGGAGAAGTCCGATGAAAATCGTCATCATTGGCGGGACCGGCCTTATTGGGTCCAAGACGGTCGAGCGCCTGCGCAAGCAAGGTCATGAGGTGATTGCCGCCTCTCCGAATACCGGCGTCAACACGATCACCGGTGAAGGGCTGGCCGAGGCGCTCGCCGGCGCCGAGGTCGTTGTCGACCTCGCCAACTCGCCCTCTTTCGAGGACAAGGCGGTGCTGGAATTCTTCGAAACCTCGGGCCGCAATCTGTTCGCGGCAGAGAGGTCTGCCGGCGTCAAACACCATATCGCGCTTTCGGTGGTCGGGACCGAACGGCTGCAGGAGAGCGGCTACTTCCGCGGCAAGCTAGCCCAGGAAAAGCTGATCAAGGCCTCGGGCGTTCCTTACACGATCGTTCATTCGACGCAGTTCATGGAGTTCTTGAGCGGCATCGCGCAATCCGGCACGGTCGGCGATACGGTTCACCTGTCACCGGCCCATGTGCAGCCGATCGCTTCCGATGACGTCGCCGATGCCATGGCCGACGTTGCGCTCGCTCCACCGGTCAATGGCACGATCGAGATCGCCGGCCCGGAGCGCTTCCGGCTCAACGAACTCGTTGCTCGCTACCTCAAGGCCACGGGTGATGCCCGCAAGGTCGAGCCGGATCCCGAGGCGCGTTACTTTGGCGCCCGGCTGGCGGATGGTTCGCTGGTCTCGGACAACAATCCACGCCTGGGACGGATCACCTTCGAGCAATGGTTCCCAACCTCCGCGCGGAAATAACGGAACGCCGCTGCGCCATAATTCTTAAGGCGCAGCGGCCAACTATGAAAGGAACCTCGATTATGATGAAGTCGATCTTCGTCGCAGCTGCCCTCGCAGCGCTATCATTCAACGCAGCTTTTGCCGATGACGCCGGCGGCAAGGCTTCCAAGGTCACGCTCGTCTATGAGCACGAACTGCCGAACGTTCCGGGCAAGAGCATCAAGGGTGTCCTGGTCGAATATGGTCCAGGTGGCTTTTCCGAGGGCCACACCCATCCGAATTCCGCCTTCATCTATGCAATGGTGCTGGAAGGCTCCATCCGTAGCCAGGTCAATGATGGGCCGGTGAAAACCTATCGTGCGGGAGAGAGCTTTTCGGAGATGCCCGGCGACCGTCATGGCGTCAGCGCAAACGGCAGCAAGACAAAGCCTGCAAAGCTGCTTGCGGTCTTCGTGGTTGACACCGGCGAGAAGGAACTGACCTATCCCTTAAAGAAGTAAGTCAGGGCGGGCCGGGTGTTGATCGCACACACGGCCCCGCCGCACAGGGCCAACCTCGCGATCGGAGCCTGCCATGTTCAACGAACAACTCTCGTTGCCGCTTGTTCTGATCAATCTTCTGGGCGTTGCCGGCATTATCGTATGGCATCTCCAGGGTCGTGGCCGCCCGACCGCCAGGCTGGTCGTTCAGATCCTGTTTTTCGCACGCATGACCGCTGTCCTCGCCCTTGCAGGCATCCTGCCGCATCGCGTCGAGGAGACACATCTGACAGGCACGACGGCATTTCTGTCCATCAGCGCCCGGGTCTTATGGTGGACACACCTTGCATGGACCCTGATCGGCTTCGTGCGCATCTATATCGTTCTGGAGCGACGGCCGCGAGAAGCCCGGCTGCTGCAGGATCTGATCGTTGCCGTTGTCTATCTCGCAGTCGCCCTGTCCATCCTCGGCTTCGTCTTCAAAGCGCCCATCGGCACCCTGGTCGCGACCTCCGGCGTGGTCGCCATCATCTTCGGCCTTGCGCTGCAGAATACGCTCGGCGACGTCTTCTCAGGCATCGCCCTGACATTGGGGCGGCCCTTTGTCATTGGCGACTGGATCGTGCTTAGCGATGGGACCGAGGGACGTGTCATCGAGAACAACTGGCGCTCCACATTTCTGCTCACCGGCGCTCATAACGTTGTTGTTCTGCCCAATAGCGCCCTGGCGAAAGTGGGGCTGACGAATCTCAGCCGTCCCGACGAGACGCATCAGATCACGCTGCTCGTCCGCATCGCCGCAACCCACAGGCCGCAACTCGTCGAGGAGGCGATGCGAACCGCCCTGCAAGACTGCACGCGGATCGTGCAGGACCCACCGCCGATCGTCGCCCTCAAGGGGATCGACGCTGTCGCAGTAGAGACCGAACTTCAGTTTCGCGTGACCAGTCCGGCAGATAGAACGCCGGCGAGGAACGAAGTGATCGATCTTGTCCATCGTCACTGCCGGGAAAGCGGCCTATCCCTTGCAATGCCGCCGCAGAGCTACCTCTACGCAATGCCCGGCGTGGGCGAGGTCAAGCTACGCTCATCCGGCTCTCTCTAGGACCCACTCGAAGCTGCTCTTCCAAAGATCGGCGGGAATATCCTTGGACAAGGTCTCTATCAGATCGGATAATCTGACGCTGCGCAGCTTCTGCCGCCACGCTTCGTCGGCTTCCCACATGATGCCTGCTACGGCGCAAGGACCGCTTTCGCAATAGCCAAGCGGCCGACAAGGATTGTTGGCTCTGATATTGTTGCAGATAAAGGTTCGCGCCTTACCCTCCACGGCCTCGACGATGTCAAGAAAGGTCAGCTCGGCCGGTGCTTTCGCCAATCGGTAGCCGCCCGATGGACCGAGCGTCGTATGGACGAGACCTGCTTGGGAAAGGCTCTGCAGCGCCTTCGAAAGATATTCCTTCGGAAGCCCGTGGAACTCCGCCAATGCCTTGGTTGACAGGTAACGGCCTTCAGGCAGACCGGCTAGTATGGCACAACAATGCAGCGCCCATTCGACTTGGCTTTTCAGGATCATCAATTCAGTCCGGGTTCGACGCCTGATAGCATCAATTAAGGATATAAAGTATCCCTATTTGGCGACGATGTAAACAGACCGACCATTGCCCAGTCAAGCGCCGCCCGATCGCTTGCAGTCACGAACGGGAGCTAAAGCGCGGGATAGACTGGACCCGACCGTGTCCTCACGCCGAGGGCAATCAGCACCCGGCGAATGGCGCCTTCGTGCTGCGTCCAGTCGATCTTGCCTGCAGCCCTTGGCCACGGCTGGATCGGCTTTGTCAATGGCGAACTTGGATGGATGCGGCGATCGATTGCCTCCAGGGCTGCAAGCAGGCACTCGCCACCGTCGACGTCCGTAACGAGGGTCAGGCAACCGGCCGAGGCGGCCCCGCCCCAGGCGCATCGCCCTCAAAGGATGTCAGCCAAGCTCTCACATCGCAACCGCGCACGGGTCGAGACCCTTCTATGCCGCAACTCGGACCGGAAGGTAGAGCAGAGCCCTTGTCAGATCATGTCGCGAAGATTTCGACCGGTCTCCTGAAGCAGCTTGAAGGCCGCATATCGTCGATCATGTCTTTCGCGCATCGCACCTGAGGCTGGGCGATAGACCCTGGCGATGCGCGACATGACACCCATTGCGCTGGAAATGTCGGCGTGACAGCCACCGGCAACGGCCCCTAGCATCGCAGCACCAAGCAGCACTGGCTCCGGGCTGGTTACGCTGGCGACCTGCCTCGCCGTGGTATCGGCGATCATCTGCAGCACGAGGGAGCTGTTTGCCGCGCCGCCGCTGGCCACGATCAGGTCGATGTCGATCGCTTTACCAGCCAACGTGTCGAGCAACTGCCGCAGACCGTAGCCGAGACCGGCAAGCCCTGCCACATAAAGCGAAACAAGCGAACCCTCGTTTTCATCAAGCGTCAGTCCGGCGATCAGTGCGCGTGCATCCGGATCGGCAAAGGGCGCTCGATTGCCGAGGAACTCTGGCACCACGACGATACCGTCGGCGAGATCGGCGGCGGTGTCGCCGGCGCAAGCAGCTGCCCGCTCCAGATAGCCGACGAGTGACAGACCCACTGCCTTTGCACGGACCTCGATGTCGCCGGAGGCCGGATGCATACGCACCAGATGGTCGATTGCGGCACCTGCCGCCGACTGCCCACCTTCGTTCAACCACAGACCCGGGACCATCGCTGAGAAATAGGGACCCCAGACGCCGTCAACAAAAGTTGGTTGCTGTGTCGTTGCCATCGAGCAGGCCGAGGTTCCGAAAATATAGGCCAGGCGGCGGGCGATGTCGGCGCCACCTGACGTTCCAGCCTCAACTGCGCCAAGTGTCCCGATGCCGCCCGCGTGCGCATCGATGAGGGCCGCACCAACAGGCGTGCCGACCAGAAGGCCGAGATCGGCGGCCGCTTGAGCGGAAAGCCCGGTGCCAAGTGCCGTTCCCGGAGCGACAATCTCGTTACCAATCCGCGCGAAACCATCAACAGTGAGGTCTTCAAGTCCGATGGCCCGAAAATAGTCGGCGTCCCAGCGCCCCTCATGGGCGAGATAGGTCCACTTGCACGTCACCGTGCAGACTGATCGCGCCTGACTTCCCGTGGCGCGCCATGTCAAATAGTCGGAGAGGTCGAAGAAGTGGGTCGCTGCCCGGTATTGCTGGGGCAGGTGCCTCTTCAGCCAAAGGAGCTTCGGCGTTTCCATCTCGGGCGAGATGCGGCCACCGACATAACGCAGGACGGCGTGCCCGCCGCCGTTGATCTCGTCGGCTTCGGCGGCGGCCCGGTGATCCATCCAGACGATGATGTTCCTGTTGGCATCGCCTGAACCGCTGACGCTGGTCGGGCGCCAATCCGCGCCGAGAGCAACCAGCGAACAGGTGGCGTCGAAGCCGATGCCGGCGATGGAGGCCGGATCGATTGCCGCATCCTCGACCGCCTTGCGAACAGTGCTGGAAACCGCCAGCCAGATATCCTCGCTCGACTGCTCGACAACGCCGCCAGCCTCGTGCCAGATGGCAATGGGTTGTTTTGCCGATGCCAGCAGATCACCGCTCTGGTTAAAAACCCCCGTGCGGGCGCTGCCGGTGCCGACATCGATTCCGAGAAAGTGACGTGCCATGTCTAAAGATCCGTACTATGCGGCAAAATGACGAGGTCGCGGATTGTCACATTGCGCGGCCGCGAGAGCATGAACATGACGGCATCGGCCACTTCGCTTGCCTCCATCAACCCGCCTGCTGCGATGGTTTCTTCGAGCTTCGCCTTCGGCCAATCGCTGATCAGGGCAGTGACGACGGGTCCCGGCGCGACGGCACCGACGCGAATACCATGCTTCATCACCTGTCGCCGAACCGTGTGAACGAAAGCCTGCACCGCAAATTTGGAGGCAGTGTATATCGGCTCCCAAACGACGGGAACCAGACCTGCAATGGAACTGGTCATGATGATGTCGCCGGTCTGCCGTTCAACCATGTGCGGCAACACGGCCTGAACAGAGCGGAAGGCAGCATTGACGTTGAGGTTCAGCATGCGGTCCCAGGCATCGGGATCTCCCTCCACGACGTCTCCGCCGATATAGGCACCGGCATTGGCGTGGAAGATGTCGAGCTTGCCGAACTTTTGCAGAATCTGCGGCATCATCGTCGCAACGCTTTCCGGGCTGGTCAGATCGACAACCAGAGGAAATGCCTGCGGTCCGAGTTCGGAGCAAATTCGTTTCAATGACGCCTCTGCCCGATCGATGAGGGCGACGCTGACGCCCTCACGGAGCAGCGCCCTTGCGCATTCAAGGCCGATCCCCGAGGCCGCGCCGGTGATTGCAGCGACCTTTCCAGAAAGTTCCTGTCTCATAGCATTCCTTACCTTTTGTCTGGGTTTTACGCGCGTCCGTGGGACACTCTCGAACGGCGTGCGAGCGAGTCGACAATGACGGCAATGGCAAGAACGGCGCCGGTTATCATGTAGCGAAGCGACGATGACAGATCGAGCAAGGTCAGGCCGTTGGCAATTGACTGGATGACAATGATGCCGAGCAAGGCCGAATAGGCGCTGCCGCGTCCGCCAAACAGGCTCGTACCGCCGATGACGGCAGCCGCGATGGCATTGAGGTTGACATCTCCGGTGCCGGCCTGCTGGCTTGCCGACGCAAGACGCGCCGCCGACAGAACGCCACCAAGTGCAGCCAGCATCGAGCAAAGCATGAAGGCGGACGCATAAATCATGCGAACATTGATGCCGGCGCGGCGTGCGGCCTCGCGATTGCCGCCAACCGCCGTCATCGAGCGGCCCCACTTGGTGCGGGTCAGCGCGTAGCTCATGGCCACGGCCAGGCCGACAAACAGACCGAACATCCACGGAACGCCGCGGTCCTGGTTGAGATAAAACACGATCAGCTCTAGCACCAAGGTGATTACAACAGCACGGAAAATCAGGCTGCCAAGCGACTGCGAGGACAAGCTTGCCGCGCGGCGGCGAACGACGGCGCGATAACCGCTCACCAACAGCACGAACCCCGGAATGGCAGCGAGGACATAGGAAACGGGATCGGGCATGACCAGCAGCTGTCCGAAGTTCACGACCGCAGAGCCGTAGGGCAGGTTGATCGACCCGGTCGCGCCAAGCAGGTAGAGTTGCATGCCGAGAACGGCGAGTAGGCCGGCCAGCGTCGAAACGAAGCTCGGCATTCCCAGTCGATTGAACAGCAATGCATAGAGCGCACCGATGATACCACCCGCTGCAAGGGCGGCGGCGATCGCCAGGGCGACCGGCCAGCCTTCGTTAACCCACAGCATTCCGACGAGCGCCGAGGCGAAGCCACTGATCGAGCCAACAGACAGGTCGATCTCGCCGACCATCAGGATACAGACGATACCAAGCGAGATAACACCGACCGTTGACGCATCGAAGAGCAGGTTGACGAGGTTGTTGGCCGAAAGGAAGACCGGATTGAGCGACGCAAACACCGTCCAGATGAGAACGAGGCCGACGACGACCGGCAACGAACCGAGATCGCCCGATCGCACGCGATCGGCAAAGGCCCGGATGGCGCCGCTGACGCCGGTTTCATGCTTGACGCGAACGTCGCTTCGATCGAGCAGGGGTGCGGATGGGGCGTTCTGATTGGCGTTGGTGCTCATAGGTTTCCGCCCTCTGTGATATCGTGCGACGCCTGGCGTCGGCTTGCCCTGCGGGATACGGAATTGTCCGCGGCTCCGGTGATGGCGCTGACGAGTTCCTGGTTGGTTGCGTCGGGATAGAATATCCCGTTGTTGCGGCCGAGCCGCAGGACCACGATGCGGTCTGCCACGGCCCGCACATCCTCCATATTGTGGCTGATCATGATGACGGCGAGGCCGCGATCGCGGACCCGTTCGATGAGGTTCAAGACCTCCGCCGTCTGGGCCACGCCGAGTGCGGCCGTCGGCTCGTCGAGCATGATGAGCTTCGGCTCCAGCAGCAGCGATCTGGCGATCGCCACCGTTTGACGCTGCCCACCGGAAAGCGACGCGATCGGAATGCGAACGCTGGGAATGCGCGCTGAGAGCTCATTCAGGAGCTTCCATGAGCGCACCTCCATCGACACTTCGTCGAGCTTCAGAGGACTGGTCTCCCGGCCAAGGAAGATATTGGCCACCACATCAAGATTTTCGCAAAGCGCGAGATCCTGGAAAACCGTTGCAATGCCGAGATTAAGTGCCGTGCTTGGGTCAGCGAGCGTCACTGGTTTGCCCGCGAAGGTGATCGTGCCCGATGTCGGCTGGTGCACGCCGGCAAGAATTTTGACGAGTGTCGACTTTCCCGCGCCATTGTCACCGACCAGCGCCACGACTTCACCCGCATGCACATCGAGATCGATATCCGTCAGGGCCGATACGGCGCCGAAATTCTTGGAAACGCCACGCAGGCTGAGAACGAGCTCGCCGATCGGAGGCGTATCGTGTTGAGTGTCCATCATCGAGGCAAGCCTTTCCGTGTGACCTCATGCGATCTGCAATGAGCCCCCCGACGACACGCGCCGGAGGGCCCCCGGGGAGGAGCGCTTAGCTGCCGATACCAAGCTTCTTGCAACCGTCCGCGTAGCGGTCGCCGCAAAGTTGCTGAGGCGTCTGGATCGGCTTGCCGTTGACCGTCTTGTCGATGATTTCGGCCTTCAGGTTCTCCGCAGTCACGAGCGCCGGCGTGAAGAGCTGCGTCGGCGTGTCGAACAGCTTCGTATCCGCCTTCGGCGTTTCACCGGAAAGCAGCTGCAGTGCGACGTTGGCGGCGGCGGCAGCCACGATCTCGCTCGGCTTGGAGATCGTGTTGTACTGATCGCCGGCGATAATCAGCTGCAGGCCGGCTATCGTTGCGTCATTGCCTGTCACCGGCGGGACGGGATCGATGCCGGCAGCCTTGAAGGCGGCGACGGCTGCACCGCCGGTACCGTCATTGGCGGCCACGACGCCAATGATCTTCTTGCCGAAGCGGGTGATCTGCCCACTTGCCCATTGCTGTGCCTTCGGCGGCGCCCATTCCGGCGTGTCGTATTCGGCCAGCACCTGATATCCGCCTTCAGCGATGCCGGCATGGATGCCCTTCTTGATAAGGCCGGCGGCCGCATCGGTCGGCGAGCCGTTGATCTCCAGCAGACCGCCGTCTTCTGGCTTGACATTGTTCTTCTTCAAATGTTCGACGAGCGATATGGCAATCATCTTGCCGATCTCTTCATTGTTGAAAGAGACGTAGTAGTCAGCGGCGGCAGACGGGATCGGGCGGTCATAGGCGATGACCTTGACGCCCTGGCTCTGGGCCATCTTCACCAGTGAGGCAGCGGCGGTGGAATCGACCGGGTCGAGGACGATCGCCTTGGCACCCTGCGAGATCGCCGAGTTGAATTGCTGTTGCTGGCGGGATGCGTCGCCATTGGCATTCTGGTATATCACCTTGCAGCCGGCGCAGAGTTTTGCCATTTCAGCCTGGAAGCCTGGGTAATCATGCTCTTCATAACGCGTCGAGCTCTGGTCGGGCATCAGGAAGGCGACCGTTGCGTCGGTGACCTTGGCCGATTGTGCAAAAACGGACGTTCCGTTAAGAAAGCCGACAGCCAGTACGGCAGCGCCTGCGAGTTTCATTGAGAATTGCGTCATTTCGGTTTCTCCATTGAAGAGATCGATTGTTGCGGTTACCGTCTCAGGCGTGTGGCTGGCCTGAGTTAATGTGCACGAAAGCGCGCGCCGAAACTCACGGTCAAAGACCACCCTCGGCCGCACCGCTAAGGCGCATCTGTTCCAAGTTTGACGACACGCGATCCCACACGGAGACCCGCCACGGTCTCCGGTTCGCACTTGCCACCAATGTTTCCTGTCTCCTCCCTGTCCTCCCTGGTTAGGCGGCCTCCACCGCTTTTTCATTTTGTGCCCTCAAGGCTCGGAACCTGGAGGGCGGCATGCCTTTTTGCGCGAGAAAGTGTCTGTTGAAATTCGAAAGGTTGTTAAACCCGGATGCGTAGCAGATATCGATCACAGGCGTGTCCTCGCTGCTCATCAGCAACTGGCAGGCAAGATTGATGCGTAAGCGGTTGACATACTGAATCACCGAGAAGCCGGTATGTTTGCGAAACGACCGGGAAAACGCACTTGGCGTTTGACCGGCAATCGCCGAAAGATCGGTCTCCGAAAACGGCTCCGTCAGTCGCTCGCGGATAAATGCCAACGCCTTGTTGGTGCCGATCGACATATAACCGGAGGGATCGGGCTGATAATCGGATGTGGTCAGAGCCACGTGATCGTTTGCACCGGTCAAAAGTTCGACGAGCCGCATGAAAAGCGCGATGCGACGCGCACCCGTGGCGTCCAGCATCTCCTGCATGATCGGCTTTGCGAGCGCCGCTGCCTCGAGCGAAAAGAGGACGCCTCTACGACTATCGGCCAGCACCGAGCGGAAACCCTTGAGCTCCGGAAGGATGGCAAGCAGGCCATCGATAAACGCCTCGGAGAATTGCAAAACGAGGCAGCGTTGCTCGATGCGCCTGTTGTCGACGACCTCGCTCACCCAGTTGTGCGGCAGGTTCGGGCCGGTCATGACAAAATTGCCCGGCTGAAAATCGCCGATGAAGTCGCCGACAAAATAGCAGCCGGAGGTTTCGGTGATGAGGTGGATCTCGTACTCGGGATGAAAGTGCCAACGCACCGTATGATAGGGATATCCGTGCGACCACATCTTGAAGGACTCGCCGGATCGTATCTGGACGACTTCCAGATCGGGCTCTGATACATCCCGCATAGGACTACCCCTCCCAGGGATACACTCTGCTCCTCGGCCATCCGCGGAGGAGCTCTCCCGGTTCCATCGCGCGACCATGAAAGAAGTTTAGCCGGATCTGACACGCCGCTCCACCACATTTGCCCCCGCAGACCGATACTTTTTTGTCATCCGATTGATGATTGCCTAGATGCCCAGCAGCGCATTTGCGGGTAGGTCCATGGTCAGCGGCACATTTCGCCGAGGGAATGAAAATGGACTGGAATGGGGAAACGCGTTCTTATCACCGGGGCAGGCAAGGGGATCGGGCAGGCAACGGCAGTCATGCTGGCGAGCCGAGGCGCTAGGTTGAGCGATGAAGCCTTCCTGATCAACGGCATATCGCTTCCCGTGGACGGCGGTCTTGCCAGCTCCTGATCGGCACGCCCATTTTCGCAGGCGGATCGCGATGATCCACGCGCATTTCTCCTGGGCAACACGCAAGCCGAAGACCTAAGCCTCGACCCCCTGCAGGGTGGGGGAAACATTTGTCGCCCTGATGCCCTCAAGCAGTCGGTCAACGATCATGCGTCCGATCGGGATGGCGGAGGTCGCCGCCGGTGAGGGGGCATTGCAGACATGCAGCATTCGTTCGGTCTGCTTGAACAGAAAGTCATGAACCAGGCTTCCGTCGGCCATCACCGCCTGCGCCCGAATGCCGGCTTGCGGGCGTTGCAGATCATCGATCGTCAGCGCAGGGCAGTATTTCCGGCACTCCTTGAGATAGCGTGCGCGCGACGCGGAATTGGCAAACTCTGAAATTGCCGAACGCCAGTTCCTCCGAGCCATTTTCCAAAAGCCAGGAAACGTCGCCATGCTGCCGACGTCCGCGATCGCAAAACTGCCCTTGGCATAGCCTTCGCGCGCGAAACCAAGCACCGCATTGGGACCCACAGTCATGCCGCCATCAATCGTTCGCGTCAGGTGAATTCCGAGAAACGGCAAGTCGGGATTGGGGATCGGATAGATGAGGCGCTGCGTGACCTTCGCCTTAGATGCCGGCAATGCGTAGTATTCCCCACGGAACGGAACGATCCGATGATTGATCTTCAAGCCGGCCATCAAAGCGATTCGGTCCGACTGGAGACCGGCGCAGGCAACCAATTTGCCGGCGTCGACGCAACCGGACGGACTTTCGATGCGCACGCTCTTTTCCTGTTCGTGAATGGCTGTGACCGCAACTCCGCGCCTGATCTCGCCGCCCCGCGCTTCGATCTTTTGTGCCATGGCGCGGCATACCACCGCGTAGTCGACAATTCCGGTGGAGTGGACCAGAAGAGCGCCGAGACCGGCGATACCAGGCTCGGCGGTTCTCAATCGCGCGCTCGTCAGCCGCGTATAGTCGATGCCGTTCTGCCGGGCCCTTCCCTCGAGCGCATCCATGCGCTCAGTCTCCGCATCGTTGGTGGCGACCAATAACTTTCCGCAGGTTTCGAATGGGATGCGATTGTCAGTACAGAAGCGCTTTGTCGCCGCCGCACCCTCGCGGCAGAGCTTTGCCTTCAGGGAGTCGGGAGCATAATAGATTCCGGCGTGGATGACGCCGCTATTGCGACCCGTCTGGTGTCTGGCAAGCTCTGGCTCTTTCTCCAAGACAACGATTCTGGCGCCAGGTGTCCTTTCCTGCAACGCCATGGCGACCGCCAAGCCGACGATACCCCCTCCAATGATGCAATGGTCATACATGTCGCTATCCGGTCGTGAGTGATCCCCACTGTCAAGGTTAGCATTGGCCCGGCTCGCCGTCTTGCGATCCTTATGGCGTAATTCGCTCCAAGTGCCGTCTTCAAACGCCGTCGCTGAGTACTCCGCGCATCTATTTCTGGCGCACTGACAAAACGTTGCGGATGGAAAAGCTGGAATTGATCCGCAGCACACCCGGCAGGACAGAAAGTATCTCCTTGTGGATTCGTTCGAAAGCACTGGCGCTTTCGACGTCTACGCGAAGCAGATAATCCGATCCACCCGTCATCAGAAAGCACTCGCGAATCTCCGGATATTTGCGAACGGCGGTTTCAAAGCGGTTCAGGTATTCCTCCGTCTGGCGTTCGAGAGTGATCTGGATGATGACGGCAATTGCGTCCTCGCCGAGCATGTCAACGAGTGCGGTGTAACCCCTGATGATGCCCGCCCGTTCCATGAGTGCGATGCGGCGCAAACAGGCGGAGGCGGACAGACCAATTACCTTGCCGAGGTCGACATTGGAGATCCGGGAGTTCAGGCGCAATTGCCGGATGATTTTCCTATCGATCGCATCGATCTCATACATTATCGCCTCATCTATTCGCGCTTCGGCTGCCGTGTCATCCGGCATCGATTGCGTCGGCCACCCATCGCATAGGATGCTCACCTCGAATAGAAGAGAATCGCTTCGTCTGGCAACGGCAAGAAAAACCTGAGACCATAGCCTGCTTCTCACCCCGCAGCTGCCCGGTCCAGGAAAGATCAAAAATGTGCTTGCTGAGATCCTGGTGACGCTGCTGATGGCCGAACAAGCCAGCCATGCCGCAGCAGCCGGTTGCGGCAATTTCAACCGACGCGCCGAGAGCAGCAAACACCTTTTTCCATGCCGTTGCTCCGGCGCCGGCGCTTTCACTGCAATGAAGGAACAGTTTGCGCGGCAATCGCTCCCTGTTCAATCTTGGCAAACCGCGTCCGCAGGCGATTTCCTCGCTCAGAAATTCCTGGACGAGGAGGATATTCTGGCCCGCCAGGCCGGCGTTCACATAGTCCTGGCGGATCATCATGACGAAGGCAGGATCGACCCCCACCATCGGTCTTCCGGATGCCGCGACTTTGTCGATCGCCGATCGAAGCTTCCGGGCCTGCCTGATAAAACGAGGTCGGTCGCCGAGCACGTGGGCCGCTTTTCCGCCCGGACGCATGGCGACGAAAACAGGGCGATAGCCAAAGCCACGAAGGCCGTCGGCGAGCGCCAACGCGGCCTGCGTATCGAAAAGGGCTGTAAACGGATCCCGCCAGACGAAGACCGTAGCCTCATGCCATTGCCGCTGCGCGATCACCTCGACGGAAAACGTCTTGTAGCCACCTTTGCCCACATCGTGAAAGGCGATGAACGGAAGGTCATGCAGACCCGAGGCTTTCTCCATCAACGGGTTGAATACCCTCGCAAAGACAGCCATCAGTTTTCTATACCGGATCAAAAACGGGGAATATTCCTCCAGCAGCAGCGCCGCCTTGTCTGCCAGTGAGCGCCGGCGCGTCCGGTGGAGCTGGTCGAGGAAATGCGATTTCATCTCCGGTATGTCGACCTGCACGGGACAACTCGTGGCGCAGGCCTTGCAGCCAAGGCATCCGTCGAGCGCGGCCAGAACATCGCTCTCCAACTCTTCGGTTGCATCACCTCTGTGTTTTGCCTGGTGCCAATGCCTCAACGCGTCGGCGCGGCCCTTCGGTGAATGGCGAAGGTCGCGGGTGGCCTTGAATGACGGACACATGACATTGCTGCGTTGATAACTCAGACACTGAGCATTGCCGTTACACCTGAAGGCAAGGCCGAGAGGGTCATTTTCATCGGTGTTGACGCTACGAAACGGGGTTGTCGCAACGCCCATGAGAGATCGCGGATCACCGACGAGCTTTCCCGGATTGAAACGATGCGCTGGATCGAATGCCCGCTTGACGCGACGAAACGCGTCATAGGCGGTCTCGCCGACGAACTCCGCAAGGTAAGCGCCGCGCACGCCCTTGCCGTGCTCCCCCAGAAGATACCGCCGTGCCGGCGGGTCAAGTCGAAGACGCGGTCCGAAATCGCTTTCATGATGGTCCGGTCCTCGTCGGAATCGATATCGAGGGCAGGGCGGATGTGAAGACAGCCGACATCGACATGCCCATACATGCCGTAGCTCAAGCCGTTGCTGCTCAACAGTCCCGTGAATTCCTTTACAAAGGCGGCAAGGTTTTCGACAGGCACCACGCAGTCCTCGACAAAGGCAATCGGCCGGCGAGTGCCACTGACCTTGCCGAGCAAGCCAACGCTTGCCGCTCGAACCTGCCAGAGCGCTGCCATTTCGATGTCGTCGACGGCCACGTGGCTTGCGATTGCGCCGGCAAGCCTCAGCGCGCTCTCGCGCAAAGCTTCAACGTGGCGTGCGAGATCTGCCTCGTCGTCCCCAACGAACTCGACGAAATTGTAGGCGATCGGCTGGCCGTCACGAGCGCGTAGCCCGACGGGCAGCGCGTGCAGAATTCCGGCCCTTTCGGCCAGGCCCTGCACCCATTCGTCCATCACTTCGATTGCTAGCGGATCATGCGCAAGCAGCGCACTGCCGGCATCGAGTGCCGCGGCGAACGTCTCGAAGCCGATGACAACCAATCGCTTGAATTTCGGTTTGCGCATGAGATGCAGTCGTATGCGCGTAACGAGGCCCAGCGTCCCCTCCGCGCCGATCGGCAAGCGCCACCATTCGAGATCGCCTCCAGGCGGCCTCGCCCGTTCGAGATCATAGCCTGTAAACCGCCGCGAAAGCGCCGGCACCTGGCCGAGCAGCGCATCGCGACCCGACGCACAAGCCGCTTCGATCTCTAAGAGCATTGCGTTGGCCCAGTCGGGCGTCGGCGGATCGCTATCCAGTGTCCGGCCGCCATCGACAACGATTTCCATCCCAAGGACGTTGTCGCTGGTCTTGCCGTAGCGCCTCGATCCCTTGCCGGATGCATCGGTACTTACCATGCCGCCGATCGTGCAGCGGCTCGCCGTCGAGGTGGTCGGCGCGAAGAACAGGCCAGTCGCGGCCAGTTGCGCGTTCAACTCGTCGAGCACGATGCCAGGCTCTACCTCCGCCCACTGCTCCTTTACGTTCACCTGCAGGAGGCGGTTCATGTATTTCTGAAAATCGACGATGATGCCGGCGTTCAGGCTCTGACCGTTGGTGCCGGTGCCGCCACCGCGTGCGGTGACGGGAACGCCACGCAGATCCTCGGCCTCGAGGACGCGCATCAAGCGCCGAACATCCTCAGCATCGCGCGGCGCAACGACGATATCCGGGGTCACCGTGTAAATACTGTTGTCCGTCGACATCGCCGCCAGGAGTGCGGCGTCGTTTGCGATGTCGCCACGAAATCCTGCGTCAGCGAGCAAGGAAGGGAGCCTTTGCAACACAACATGATAGGACATTTTCTTTACGCTCTGGTGCAGCATCACCGTCCATCCGGAGAAATCGAGGAACCGACATTGAACCACAAACGCACCTTTCGTATAATTAGAAAGATATGAAGGTTTTTTCGGAAAATACGAACATAGGTCTACGCCATCTTCGCGCCGCATTGACGGTCACGGAGGAGGGATCCTTCAGCAGGGCAGCGCAGCGGCTTGGCGTCGTGCCTTCCGCCCTGACCGAAACGATCCGCACGCTCGAACTGGAATGTGGAACGGCGATCTTCGACCGGAAGACGCGTCCCGTAAGGACGACAGAAGCGGGCGAGGCGTTCCTCGAGGGCGCGCGCGATCTTCTCGATCGTTTCGAGCTTTCGCTGACGAACCTGCGACAGGTCGGCGGCCTCAAACGTGGCCGGGTAGCGATTGGCGCAGCGCCATCGGCAGTCCTGAGCCCGCTATCGGACGCTATCATGACGTTTCGTGCCGACCATCCGGGAATTGATATCATCGTCCATGATGACGTGGCCGAGCGGTTGGCCGGCATGGTGGTGAACAGAACGCTTGATTTCGCGCTGGCTGGGCCCGGCTTTGAATCGGCGGAATTGGACGGAAGGAAAATCAGCGAAGACCCGTTTGGTCTCGTCTGCCATAGAGATCATCACCTTGCACGGTCGAAGCGTCCGATTGTCTTGGCCGATATCAATCCGGAGGATGTGATCGCGCTCGACGGACAGGCCGGCATTGCAAGAATGCTTGCCGATTGCCCCGAGTTGCCGCCGAGGCTGACAATGGGCCGTATCCAAACTTTCAGCACCATTGCGCAGTTGACCTTGATCAGTCGCAACGCCGGCGTGGCACTGCTGCCGCAGCAGGCTGCGAAGGTCATCCAAAGTGACGACATTGTCTTTCGCGCGATCGCCGATTTTCGGCTCATCCGCTCGCTCTTTTTGCTGACACGCAACCGCTCGAGTCTGCCCCCAGCGGCGGAGCGCTTTGTCAGCTACCTCTTCTAGTCGAATGTGCACGAAACATTGAATGAGTTGACGAAAGCTGCGGAAACCTGATCTCAATTGCTCGTATTGGCGAAGGATTGAGCGAAAAAGTCGTTCAACCGACGATATCCTTACAGCAGGTAAATCGGGACAGCAGGTAAATCGGGGCCAATTATGAACAGCAGCACCGACAACGTTATGCTCGCAGCCGACCGATGCGGCGTGCTTGCAATCGACCTTGGCGCCCTTGGCGAGAACTACCGCCGATTGGCCAAGAATGTTGCTCCCGCAGCGCTTGCCGCGGTTGTGAAGGCCGACGCTTATGGCCTTGGCGCCGTTCAGGTCAGCCAGAGACTGTACCAGGAGGGATGCCGGACATTCTTTGTCGCGCATTTCATCGAGGCCGTGCAGCTGCGTCCGTCGCTCCCGCAAGACGCTGCCATCTATGTGCTGAACGGTCTTCAGCCTGGCAACGAGGAACGTGCGGCCGCCATCGGTGTTGTACCCCTGTTGAACTCCATCGGTCAGATCAAGGCATGGTCGCAGACAGCCGGCAGGGTGGGCCGGACGCTTGAGGCTGCGCTCCAGGTCGATAGCGGGATGTCAAGGCTTGGCCTTTCACCGGATGAAGTGTGTGAGCTGCTGGTCAACCCAGGCCTGATTTCGAACATCGAGGTCACGACGCTCGTCAGCCATCTCGCCTGCGCCGACGAACCGGCAAACCCGGCAAGTGCAAGGCAGTTGGCGGCCTTCCGGGCGATATCGACCGCCTTTCCGACCCTGCCCGTCTCATTGGCGAATTCCGGCGGCATCTTTCTGGGGGGCGAGTTCCATGGCTCGCTGGCACGACCGGGCATTGCCCTTTATGGTGGCGCGCCGGTCTCAGACCGCGACAACCCCATGCTGCCGGTTGTCCGGCTTGAGGTCCCCGTCATTCAGACGCGCACCGTGCCTCCGGGCACCCAGATCGGTTATGGCGGAACGTTCACAGCGAAAACATCCATACGCCTCGCAACAATTGCAGCGGGTTATGCCGACGGATTGCCACGCAGCTTGAGCGGGCGAGGCGCCCTCTACTTCGAGGGGCAGCGCCTGCCGATCGCCGGGCGCGTGTCGATGGACAGCATAACGGTCGATATCAGCGCTTTGGCAGAAGGCGCACTCGATCTCGGCACGCCGGTGGAGGTCGTTGGCAAACACCAAACCTTGGAGATGATGGCTGCAGACGCCGATACCATCTCCTACGAAATTCTCACCCGATTGGGCCACCGATACCAACGCCGCTACATCTGATCTGATGTCGTTCTTTTCTGGAGTTCATAATGAAGATTACTGTGCTTGGCGCCGGCGTCATCGGCGTCACCACGGCCTACTATCTGGCGAAATCGGGACACGAGGTCACGGTGTTGGAGCGCCAGAGCGGACCGGCGCTGGAGACGAGCTATGCCAATGCCGGCGAGATCTCGCCCGGCTATGCATCGCCCTGGGCGGCACCCGGCATTCCTCAGAAGGCCGTCAAATGGCTCTTCATGAAACACGCGCCGCTGATCATTCGCCCGACATTCGACCCGGCCACCTGGGCCTGGGTGACGGCGATGCTGCGCAACTGCACCTCCACGCGCTATGCGATCAACAAGAGCCGCATGGTTCGCCTTGCCGAATACAGCCGCGATTGTCTGATCGAGCTGCGCGCCGAGACCGACATCCCGTATGATGCGCGGACGCAAGGAACACTGCAGCTCTTTCGCACGCAAAAACAGCTCGGCTCGATCACAAAGGACATCGAGGTCCTCGCAAAGGACGGCGTGCCGTTCCAGGTCCTCGATCCGGCACAATGCGTCGCGGCTGAGCCTGGGCTAGCGCCGGTCAAGCACAAGATCGTCGGCGGATTGCGCCTGCCCAACGACGAGACCGGCGACTGTTTCAAGTTCACCAACGAGCTCGCCAAGCGTGCGGAGGCATTGGGCGTGCAGTTCATCTATGAAGCCGATGTCCATAAGCTGCGCATCGAGACCAACAGGATCAGCGCGGTCGAAACCGCGCAGGGCACGTTTGGCGCCGACATCGTGGTGGCCGCCTTCGGCAGCTTCACGCCAGCCCTTCTGAAGCCCCTCGGGCTGAAGGTCCCAATATACCCGGTGAAGGGATACTCGATCACGGTTCCAATCGTTGACGAGAGCCGAGCGCCCGTCTCGACAATCATGGACGAGACCTTCAAGATTGCAATCACCCGTCTCGGCGACCGAATCCGCGTCGGCGGCATGGCCGAAATCGCGCGCTTCAACAAGGACTTGCCGATCTCCCGTAAGGCAACACTTGTCCATTCGGTCGAGGATCTGTTCGGCGGAGCAGGCGACCAGCGCAAAGCACAGTTCTGGTGCGGACTACGGCCGATGACGCCCGATGGAACGCCGATCATCGGCAAGACTGCCTACGACAACCTGTATTTGAACGCCGGGCACGGCACGCTTGGCTGGACCATGGCCTGCGGCTCCGGCCGCGTACTCACAGATCTCATCAACAGGGCGAAACCGCAGATATCGACCGAGGGTTTCGATCTCAGCCGCTACGGCTGATGAGTGCCGCAGAATTCGTACGCTATCCTGATAAAATGCCGGCGCCGTAAAATGCGGCGCCGGTATTTATTCAGCGCGCTGCCCAGTTCGCTCCACGCCGGAAGATGGTCTTCATCTCAGGCACCGAAAATTCCTTGGCCTGATGGCCAAGCGAAGAATAGAAGACACGCCCTTTGCCGTATTTGCGCTTCCAGGCGACGGGCATCACCACGCCGTCGATCCAGTAGGCGTGGTCGCCGGTAAACCGGGTCGTCGCCAGCACCTCGTTCGAAGGATCGACGTGCATGTAGTATTGTTCGGAGGTGTAGGCGAAGTCGACGATGCCTTCCATGACGGGATCATCCGGCCGGGTGATGTTGACCGTATAGTCGATGATGTTGCCGGGATGCGCGACCCACTGGCCGCCGATGATGAACTGGTATTCGACGCATTCACGGAAGCTGTCGCCAGCGCCACCATGGTAGCCGGCAATTCCGACACCACCCTCGATCGCGGCCGCAAGGTTCTTGATCTCTTCCTTTTCGATCTTCGACATCGTAACGATCGGCACGACGAGGCTTAGATCGTGGACGGATGGATCCGCAAAGGCCTCGGTGGTGTGCTCGACGTAGACCTTGAAGCCATCCTCCTCCAGCATGTCCTTGATAATTGAGGCGCATTCCTGCGGCTCATGGCCGCTCCATCCACCCCAGACGATCAGTGCTTCACGCATACTCTTCCTCCTGATGATTACTTGCCCAAGCGCCCGTCGACGAGCGACAGCGAAAGCGGCATCGGCCGCTCGGTTTGAGTAGTGATAGCGACCGTACGCCCGCTGTCAGAGGCCGTATGGAAGGCTTCCATGACCTCAAGGACATGCAGAGCAAGATCGCCGTTGGCACGATGCGGGCGGTTGGATCGAATGGCATGGGCCAGATCAGCGACACCGATCGAGCGATAGTTGCCGTCGCCATAAGGTGCCGTGAGGGCATGCTTTTCGAATGCCCCGCCCTTTCTCAGCAGTTCTACGTCGCCGCCGAAGTGGTTGGGATCGGGAACGATCAGCGTGCCTTCGGTGCCGTAGATTTCGAGTGGCACGTGCTGGTGGCCGGCGACATCAAAACTCATGCCGATCTGAACGACGGCACCGTTGGCAAAAGCCATGAGACCGGCAACGTGGGTCGCGACATGCACCGGAATGCGCTCGCCGTTTCTCGGCTCACTGGTGATGACGCGCTCCTTGCGGGGGCTGACGGCAAAACCGGCCACCTGGGCAACGGGTCCAAAAAGATTGACGAGATCTGTGATGTAATATGGCCCCATGTCGAGCATCGGTCCGCCGCCGACCTCGTAGTAGAAGGCCGGATTTGGATGCCAGCGTTCGTGCCCTGGGCACATGAAGGTCGCCGTGCCGCCGACCGGCTTGCCGATCACGCCCTGATCGATGAGGGTACGTGCGCTCTGGTGACCCCCACCAAGAAAAGTGTCGGGGGCCGCGCCAATGCGAAGGCCCTTGCCTTTCGCGGCGTCGGCGAGCTTCTTGCCCTCCGCGAAGGTGATGCCGAGGGGCTTTTCCGAATAGGCGTGCTTGCCGGCCTCTAGCGCCTGCAGACCAACCGCCACATGGGCCTTCGGCACAGTCAGATTGACGATGATCTCGACCTTGGGGTCGGCAAGGAGTTCGTCGATCCGCTTTGCGGGCACATTGAATTCGCCGGCCTTAGCTTCTGCCAGCGCGTGATTGAGGTCGGCCACGCCGCGAACGTCAAGGATGGGGAAGGACGCCATCGCTTTCAGATAGGCGCCGGAGATATTGCCGCATCCAATGATGCCAATACCGACTCGTTCCATGATTTCCTCCCGTTAGATGTCGTGATTTTTCTATTCAGAGCGCCGGCCCGGTGGTGTTCCAGGGCGACTCATAGAGTTCGTAGAGCGCCACCGCAGCTGCTCCTTGCGCCCAGAAGTCGTCCGTCGAATCGTCGAAGACGAGTTCGGCAACACCCTTCAGAGACGGTGGAATGGCGAGCGCATAGGCGTTGCGCAGGCTGTCGAGAAAGGGTTCGCCTAGAGCAAGGCTCGAACCGACGAGAATGACACGCGGCGGCGCAAACAAAGTGACGATATTGGCGATCGCAACGCCGACGGCTTCGCCGGCGCGGATCGCCGCGCCGATCAGCGTGTTATCCTCAGCCTTGATGAGCGCTTGGGCATGCGTCATGCCGCGTCCAAGCCGGATGGCCTCGGCAAAGCGGCCGCTGGCCGGCTGCTCACCGAGGATCTCGCTTTCGCCGGCCTGGCTCGACAGCCGCACGATGCCGCGCGGTCCCATCCCAAGCACCAGGTCGCCGAGATTGTGGCTGAGGCCGCCGGCGCCGCGGAAAAGCTGATTGTCGTGGAGCACCCCGAGCCCAAGCGTCTGCTCAAGCGAAATCAATACCATGTCCTCCAGATCGCGGGCCTTGCCAAACCAGTGGTGGGCAAGCGTGATCGCATGCGCGTCGCTTTCCACGATCGTCGGGGTATTCAGCCGAGCCGTCATTTCGCTGGCGAAATCGACATTCGTGTCGCGAAAGATCGGGCTGCTGCGGATATGGCCGGTGCGGTGTTCGATCACGCCGGGAAGGCCAAGGCACACGGTGTCGACGTCCTCGAGCGAAAGGCCGGCATCGACGACGCAGCGCCGTACCCCGTCCTCGACGAGGTCGGCGATGACGCCGATGGGCTGGCGATCGATGCGAATCGGCAGCGTCAGTTTCGACAGCACGTCGCCGCGAAAGTCGGTCACCACGAAAACGAGGCGGTTGGCCGCGATTTTGGCACCGACAACGCGCGCCGCGTCCGGGTTGAGCTCGAGCATGACACGCGGGCGCCCACGGGCCGCCTCATTGCGAATGTCGCCCTCATGACGCGGCAGGATTAGCCCGTCATCAAGCAGCGAAGCGGTGATGGCGGAGACCGTCGTGGTCGACAGCTGCGTGCGTTCACTGATCTCGACACGCGCTATCGGTCCATGACGGCGGATCGTATCCAGCACGTTCAAGCGGTTGATCGCGCGCATCAATTCCGGATCTGCTGTCTTCATGGGGTCTTGCCGGCTCTTCAATGTTGCGCGGTGCGCTTATATTTTCAACGGTATGCGAATTAAATAGCGCGGCAGCGGCCCCGTCTGTCAAGGCAAATCTACCAATTTCAACGAGGGGAGTTGACATTCGCCAAAACCTCCCGATGATTTAATCCGCATAAGGGAAAAATTGAAGAGGACGATTTTTGCCCTTCTTGGAGGAGACATCATGTTTGATCATATGAGGGCCAAGGCCCTATTTCGCAACCGTTTCATTGCCCGCTCGGCAGCCACGGGGCTGGCACTCCTGATCGCTGCGGGAAGTGCTGCAGCCGACACGACCGTCAAGTGGCTGCATCTTGAAATCGACCCGAACTATCTGGCGGTCTGGAAGAAGATCGCAGCCAAGTACGAGGCCGAGCATCCCGGCGTAAAGATCGAAATGCAGTTCCTGGAAAACGAGGCCTTCAAAGCGAAGCTTCCGACGCTGCTGCAATCGAGTGATGCGCCGGACCTGTTTTTCAGCTGGGGCGGTGGGGTGTTGAAGCAGCAACTTGCCACAGGCACGCTGATGGACCTGACCGAGGCTATGAATGCCAAGGACGGCGCCTGGCTGAAGAGCTACAATCCGGCGTCCGTCAACGGCTTGACCTTCGATGGCAAGATTGGTGCCGTCCCCTACAAGATGGGTACGGTTTCCTTCTTCTACAACAAGCAGATGTTTGCAAAGGCGGGTGTCGACGCGGCATCCATCAAGTCCTGGGACGACTATCTCGGCGCGGTCAAGAAGCTCAAGGATGCCGGCATCGTGCCGATTGCCGGCGGTGGCGGCGAAAAATGGCCGATCCACTTCTACTGGAGCTATCTCGTCATGCGCGACGGCGGTCAGAAGGTTTTCGACGCCGCCAAGAACGGGCAGGGCGAGGGCTTCAACGATCCGGCCATCATCAAGGCCGGCGAACAGCTCGCCGAGCTCGGCAAACTGCAACCCTTCCAGCCCGGATATCTCGGCGCGACCTGGCCGCAGGCGCTTGGCGTTTTCGGTGACGGCAAGGCGGCGATGATCCTCGGCTTCGAGAACACCGCCGCCAACCAGCGGACCAACTCCGGCGACGGCAAGGGCGTCGACCCTGACAATATCGGTCGCTTCGCCTTTCCGGCCGTCTCGGGCGGTGCCGGTGCCGTCACCGACACGCTCGGTGGGCTGAACGGTTGGGCAGTGACGAAGACGGCTCCGCCTGAAACGCTTGATTTCCTCGCCTACCTGACGAACGCCGAAAACGAGCGCGAAATGGCCAAGGCCGGCATGCTCATTCCGGTCGCCGTCGGTGCTGAGGATGGGGTCACCAATCCGCTGATGCATCAGGCTGCTGAACAGCTGGCGCACTCGACATGGCACCAGAACTTCTTTGATCAGGATCTCGGTCCGTCCGTCGGCCGCGTGGTCAACGATGTCTCCGTTGCCATCGTGTCGGGACAGATGAGCCCATCCGATGGGGCTCAGCAGATCCAGGAAGCTTTTGAGCAGGATCAGCTCTGAACAAGACGATTGCGGCGCGACGCATCACTCGCGCCGCGCTTCCGTGTGACGTAAGAGGGACCGGCCTTTATGACCACTATCAGCGTAACGGGCGCCATCCGACCTCGCTCGGCTGTCAGATCGTCGGTGCGCAGCAAAGATCCGAGCCTGGCGCGGCGCCTGCCGGTCCTGCTTCTGTTTCTGCCGCCAGCGCTGCTGCTGTTTACGATTTTCGTGATCCTGCCCATGGGGGAGGCGGCATGGTACAGTCTCTACAAATGGGACGGTTACGGATTGCCGACGCAGTTCGTGGGAATGAGGAATTTCGAGGTACTATTCAAGAACAGCGCCTTCCTGACGGCGTTGAAGAACAATGCCCTGATCATCGTCATTTCAATCCTGATCCAGATTCCGCTCGCCATTTGGCTGGCGATGATGCTGGCGCACCGGATCGCTGGCGTGGTCATCTTCCGCTTAATCTTCTTCCTGCCCTACGTCTTGGCGGAGGTCGCAGCCGGTCTCATCTGGCGCTTCGTCTACGATGGCGACTATGGCCTGTTTGCCTCGGCCGCCCACCTCATCGGCGTCGAGACACCCTATGTGCTGGCAGACAAGGACCTGGCGATCTATGCGGTGCTGGCAGTTGTCGTCTGGAAGTATTTTGGGTTCCACATGATGCTCTTCATTGCGGGGCTGCAGTCGCTCGACAAAAGCGTGCTGGAAGCCGCAGAAATCGACGGCGCCAGCGGCTGGCAGCGGTTCCGTTACATCACGCTGCCGCTTCTCGGCTCGACCGTTCGCCTGTCCGTCTTCTTTGCTGTCGTCGGCTCGCTGCAGCTCTTCGACCTCATCATGCCGCTGACGGGCGGCGGGCCGTTCAACGCGACGCAGACCATGGTCACCTTCCTTTTCAACTTTGGCGTCACGCGCATGCAGGTCGGCCTCGGCAGTGCCGTGGGCGTCGTCCTGTTCGTCATCTGCGTGACGCTTGCCTTCGGCTACAAACGGATATTCATGCGCAATGACTGACATGGCCTCATCCGCCCGGATCGCGACCGGCACGAAGATCTATCTATATGTCTCGCTGACGATCATCGCAGCGATCGTACTGGTGCCGCTGCTGACGACGGCGCTTGGCGGCTTCAAGGATCTCGGCGACCTACGCACCAACCCCTTCGGGCTACCGGTCGCATGGCATCCGGAAAACTATACCGACATTCTCTTTGGGGACCGCTACTGGCGGCAAATGATGAATTCGCTGATCATCGCCACGCTAACGGTCTGTTTGACGGTTTCGGTCTCGGCCATGGCCGCCTTTACCTTCGCGCATGTGAAGTTCTTCGGCGCGGGTTTCCTGCTCAATTACTTCCTGATCGGCCTGATGTTTCCGGCTGCGACCGCCATCCTGCCCCTGTTCATCCGGATCCGTGACCTCGGCCTGTTGAATTCCTACTGGGGCGTTGTCCTGCCGCAAGTCTCCTTCGGCCTGGGCATGAGCATACTTCTGTTCCGGAACTATTTTCGCAACCTTCCGGAAGAATTGTTCCAGGCAGCAATCGTCGACGGCTGTGGCTACATCCGCTTCTTCTGGCATATCTCGCTGCCGCTCTCGCGGCCGATCATCGCAACTGTCAGCATCATCTCCTTCGTCGGCAGCTGGAACAGCTACATCCTGCCGCTGATCATGCTGAATTCTGAGACGATGTACCCATGGCCGCTTGGCATCATGGTCTATCGCGGTGAGTTCGGCACCGCCTGGCAGCTGGTGCTCGCCTTCATCACGCTGACAATCATGCCGACGATCATCGTCTTCTTCCTGGCACAAAAGCACATCATCGCAGGCCTGACTGCTGGTGCTGTCAAATCCTGATCGGGCGTGGAACGATGGCGCGTCGTCCCGGCGCCCCTTTGGCTACTGGGTCGGCAGGCTGATCGTTCGTGCTATGCCGACGCCGCCGACCACAGTGCGTGAAAGTGGTGCACGGGTCCGTGGCCAGACCCGACGCTCAGCCCGTCGGCATGGCCGACGGCGCCAGCAAGGTAGGCCTTGGCACGCGTGACCGCCTCGTGAACTGATGCTCCTTTCGCCAGTTCCGCGGCCAGCGCGCTGGAAAGGGTGCAGCCGGTGCCATGCGTGTTTGCGGTCGGAATGCGTTTTGCCTCAAACCATGTCGGCCCGGAGGCTGTCGAGAGCACATCCGGGCTTTCGTCGCCGGCCAGATGTCCGCCCTTGACGAGGACAGCCTCCGGGCCGAGTTGGCGAAGACTGTCTGCCTGCTCGGCCATGTCGCTGCGTGTGGCGGCGGCATAGACATGAAGCAGTGCAGCCGCTTCCGGCAGGTTTGGCGTCAGCAAGGTTGCAAGCGGCGACAGACGCTTGATCAGAACGTCGACAGCGGAGGGGTCGAGGAGGGCAGCTCCGCCCTTGGCGACCATGACGGGGTCGAGAACGATCGGGATACCCTGGTGGGGCACAAGCGCATCGGCGACGGCGTCGGCGATCTCGGCCGTCGCAATCATGCCGATTTTGATGGCGTCGACCCGCACGTCGGCAAGAACCGCCGCAATCTGATCCGCAACGAAGGCAGCAGGGACCAGATGGACGCCGCAAACGCCTTGCGTGTTCTGGGCGGTCAGCGCCGTCATCACTGCCATGCCATAGACGCCGCGCGCGGAAAATGCCTTGAGATCGGCCTGGATACCGGCCCCGCCGGAGGGATCGGAGCCTGCAATGGACAGCACATTTCGGATCATGTTCTTGCCTTTATCATGTTCTCGGCGATCTCTCGTGCCGCAAGCTGTGGATCGGGCGTCCCGCAAATCGCCGAGACAACCGCAAGCCCATCGGCCCCGGCGGCAAGCACGTCACCGACGTGGGCGGATTTCAGGCCACCTATGGCGACGACCGGTACGGGACAAACCTTGACGAGGCGGGAAAGCCCTTCAAAGCCCAGCGCGGGTTTGTGGTCAGGCTTCGTCGCTGTCGCAAAAACCGGCCCCAATCCAGCATAGTCGACAGCCGCGGGATCGATTGCTGCCGCCAGCGCCGCCGTTTCGGCCGAGAGGCCGAGGATCATGTCCGGGCCAATCAATTGCCGCGCCGTGATCGCATCGATGTCGTCCTGGCCAATATGCAGCCCATCGGCGCCAATCGCGATAGCCGCCTCCACGTCGTCATTGACGATGAGCACAGCGCCGGTGCCAGACAATGCCACCTTCAGTGCCCGCCCAGTCTCGATCATCCGTGCGGTATCCGCATGCTTGTCGCGCAGCTGCACCACGGTTGCTCCCCCGGCGACCGCCGCGCGCGCGGTCTCCACCATGCCGAGGGTGGCGCAAAGGCCCGGATCGAGGACGAGGTAAAGAGAAAGATCGAGGTTTCTCATGCGGCGCGCACCCTGGCATCGCGATCGAGCGTAGCAGCGTCAAGCGCAGCAAGTGCATCGAGGAAACACCAGGAAAACGAACCTGGGCCATCCGCCTTGCTGGCTGCCATTTCGCCGGCAACAGAGAAGGTAGCAAGGGCTGCAACCGTTGCCTCGAATGGTGCGCCGGGCCGAATAGCCGAAAATGCGCCAATAAGGCAGGTCAGCGAGCAGCCAAGCGCCGTGACCTGAGGCATCAACGCCGAGCCACCCTCGATACGCGCCGCCCGGTCGCCATCGGTGACGAAATCGACAGCGCCGGTTACTGCAATTGTCGCTCCGTGTTCCCTGGCTAGTAGCCGGGCAGCGTCCTCAGCCTGCTCGACGTGATCGCGGCTATCCACGCCCTGACCACGGCTCGCCCCGCCGGCAAGCGCGATGATTTCGGAGGCGTTACCGCGAATGACGGTGGGGCCGAGTTCCAGCAGCCGGTCCACCGCCGCACGACGAAAACCGGTGGCGTAGTGGGCGACCGGATCGAGAACAAAGGGTTTGCCGGCCCGGCCGGCTGCGATGGCGGCGGCCTGCATGCCGCGCAGCCATGCTGACGAGAGTGTGCCGATGTTGATCGTCAAGGCGCCGGCGATCGCGGCAAATTCGCCAGCCTCTTCTTCCGCATGCACCATGGCCGGCGAAGCGCCAGCTGCCAGAAGCACATTGGCTGCGATGTTCATGGCAACGAAATTCGTGATGCAGTGGACGAGCGGTGGCTGGGCGCGCAATTCGCCCAGCAGCGTTCCCGGCGAAGTCTGATCTTGCATGGTGTGCCTTTCGACCGGGGAGAAAGGCGCAGGGACAGACGCGGGAAGCCGACAGTCCCGAGCGACTCCCTCCGCCGGCATTATCCAGTTCAGGTTCAAAGGGTGCTTCTCAGCCCTCCAAACGGAGGGCGCCCCTGTCTCTCATCGCCTTCTTGTCGCAGAGAAGCCGGCGACTGTCATCCATAAAATGGACATGGCCGGATGTGGCCGGCGATGTCGGCGCGAAAGCAGGTCCCGGCTATTCCGCCGCCTGATAGATGTTCCGGTCAACGACAGAGGCTCTCGGACCGAGTGCGGCCGCAAGCGTGACGAGGACCGCAAGGACCGCGACAAACGTGATGCCGGCGAAATACGGATCCCAGCCGAAGCCGGAAGCCGCACCGAATATGGCTGAGGCTGCCGCAAGCACAATGCCGCCACCGATCTGGAAGGAGGCAAACAATAGCCCCGATGCGAGCCCGGACTGATCCTCGCCAACGTCGGAGAGTGCCGCAACCTGCACGGAGGGGTAGGTCATGGCGTAGCCGACACCGAGCGGGAGCTGTGACAGGGCGACCAGCCAGACAGGGTCGATGTGGCTAACGCTCAGGATCCAGAAGATGTAGCTGAGCGCCTGTAGTGCTACGCCAAGCGTCATCAGCCCGGTCGTGCCACGATTTTGCGCGATCGTCGCAAAACGTGGCGCCAGGAACATGACGCAGACGCCGCCGAAGGCAAAGGAGAACCCGGTCGCGAAGGCCGACCAGCCAACGACTGTCTGATAAAAGAGCGTCGCGATGAACTGGAAGCCGACATAGACGCCCTGGAACAGCGCAGCAATGGCATTGGCGTGGGAGAGCTTTGCCCGCCGGAATATCGCAAGCGGCACCATCGGATCAGCGTGACGGGATTCGACGATGAGAAAGAGGCCGATCAAAACGGCAGCCGCCACGAGCGCGCCCCAGGTCGGCACCGCCTGCCAGCCATCGGCCGCAGCATTGGTGATGCCAAAGACGAAGAGCAAGAGTCCCGGCGTGATTGTCATCGCGCCAGCCCAGTCGAACTTGGCCCGCGGCCCGCTGCGCTGCTGGTCTGCCGGCAGCACGAAAGGAGCAATCGCCAGTGCGATAATTGCGACCGGCGCACCCATGACAAGAGTTGCCCGCCAGCTGAAGACCGTCGCGGCACCACCCAGCACCATGCCAAGGACAAAGCCGGTCGCGCCAGTCGAGGCAAATACCCCAAGCGCTTTGGCCCGCGCCGATCCTTCGCCGAACACCGACAGAAGGAGGGCAAGGGCAGCGGGTGCCGTAAACGCAGCGGCGATGCCCTTTATCAGGCGTGCGGCGATCAGCGTCGGGCCGCTATCGACAAAGCCGCCGGCGATGCTGGCGGCAGCGAAAATGGCGAGCGACCAGAGGAAGACGCGACGGTGGCCGAAAGCGTCCGCGACGCGCCCGCCCAGCAACAGGAAACCGCCATAGCCAAGCACATAGGCGCTGACGGCCCACTGAAGGGACGTAGCCTTCATGCCAAGCTCGGCCTGTATCGCCGGAAGCGCGACGCCAATCGTGGACACATCCATTGCATCAAGAAAGTTGGCAGCGCAGAGCAACAGCAATGCCAGGCCGGCTCCGCCTTGAGATCTCGAAATGGTCATGAGTGATCGTTCCTTTCTGCCGACGCCCCGGGAGGAAGCTTTGAGCGTCAGGGAACGAGAAAATGTACACCTCCCGAACCTATTGCAAATTGATAGTAACCATGGCAGGTATTACTGATAATGATAAATGACACGATCCTCAGAAAGATAGACCTCAACCTGCTGCTTGCCTTCTCGGTGCTGATGCAGGAGCGCAATGTCTCTCGTGCTGCCGAGCGGCTTCTGCTTGGCCAGCCAGGCTTGTCGGCGGCGCTAAAGCGGCTGCGCGAGACGCTCGACGACGAGCTGTTCGTGCGGGTCGGGCGCGGCCTGCAGCCGACCCCACGCGCGCTTGCAATCGCCCCGGCGATTGAGGATGCGCTATCGGGCATCGAGCGCGCCATTCGGCCGCCGGCCGCCTTCGATCCAAAGATCTGGCAGGGCGAGTTCAGGATCGGCATGTGCGACAATCTGGAATCGGCGTTCTTCGGGCCGCTGGTGGCGCGTCTGCGTGCACTGTCCCCGGGTGCACGTCTGATCGGGGTCGCCGCCGACAAGCGTGATGCTGCCCGCATGCTCGACGACGGTGCTTATGATTTCAGCGTCGCGGTCCACGAGGAACCGGCGTCCTGGCATGTCCGGGCGCCGCTCTTCAGCCAGTGTTCGGTCTGCGTCTATGACCCCGCCCAGCTGAAGCGCAAAGCGCCGCTGACCTTGGAAGACTTCGTCAATGCCGCGCATGTCACCGTGTCCTTTGAGGGCAACAGTGCGACAAATGTCGACACAGTCCTTGCCAAGGCCGGTCTGCGCCGACAGGTCGTGGCCACCGTACCGCGCTTTTCAGCGCTGCCACCGGCGCTGAGAGCGATGCCGGCAATCGCGACCATTCCGGAATCGATCGCTCGCTGCATCGCGCAGTTGCACGGGCTGGAGATCTCGGCGCCGCCGATCGATCTTCCCGCCGATCCTGTTACGATGCTGTACCGCCGCGTCGATCGGGCGGACGGTCGCTCGTTATGGTTCCGCAAGCTTTTCGTTGACGTCGTCGAAGCCGCGCTCAAGGCGTCCGGCTGCTCCATGACGATCTCGAAGGCAGCTTGACGTTCAAAGGGCCTGCGCCGGCGCGTTTCGCGCGGTGATATCGACGGCCTTGGCTGGCCAACTCATCAGAGCTTCATCAAGCTCTGCGCGAGCCGGCGCGCCGATGCGGCCTCCGAATGTCTGGCATTTAATTGCCGCCGCCATCGACGAGGCGCGCATCACATCCTCGATCGCCATGCCCTCGGACAGCGCGAGCGCGAAGGTTCCATGGAAGATGTCGCCTGCCGCCAGCGTATCCGTGGCCGTGATGCTCGGTGCTTCGAGATGGCGAATGCGACCGCTGTCGTCATCGAACCAGTATGAGCCTTTTTCTCCGAATGTCACGCTAACGAAGGCATGGCTGAAACGCTCCTTCAGTCGGCGAACCATCGATGGGGGCTGGGCCGTTCCTGCCAGACGTTCAGCAGCCGGCTGCGAAAAAACAATATGGCTTGCCGCCGGTGCCAACATCTCGATCACCCCCTCAGCCGCCACGTCACCATCAAGGATGGCCGGCAACTTCGCTTCCCGGGCAGCGAGCAGTGTCTGCAGTGCAAGTGATGGCCAGCGCACATCGACCAAAACCGCGTCGAATGGCGCGATATCGTCCGCTGTGACCGATTGGACGAGCTGATGCAGACGCGGGTCGTAGAAGGGGATGATCAGGCGTTCGCCCGCATCGTCGATTAGGATCGTCGATATGGCCGAGCGGGCACCCGCCACGCGCCGCATGCCGCGGGTGTCTATGCCGCTTTCTGCCAGGTCGCCGATGATGCGCTCGCCGGTTTGGTCGTCTCCGACCGCACTCCAGAGGCTGGCGTCCCCACCAAGCTTTGTGACCGCAAAAGCAGCACTCGAGGCCATACCTTCTGCGATCTGCAGCATGTCATATGGTAGAACTTTGCCCTGTCCGGTAGGCATGGTGCGGACCCTGAAGAGCGTATCGAGAACAGCGGCTCCAACGCACAGAACGTGTCGCTTCGCACGCTTATCCGTTGCGGTCGTCAGCGTCACTTCACGGCACCCGCCGTAAGCCCGGCTACAATCTGCCGTTGTGCAAAGACGGTCAGGATCAACACCGGCAGCGTAACGATCAAGGCGGCGGCCGCAAGCGGCCCCCAGCTGACCTGCTCGAACGACAGCATGTTGTAGACCGCGACAGGCAGGGTACGGGTCTCACGGCTTGCAAGGACGATGCCGAAGACAAAATTGTTCCAGGAGAAGATGACCGATAGGATGAAGGCCACGACGATTCCCGGCCGTGCGATCGGCAGCGCCACGAGGCGGAAAACCTGCCAGGGAGTTGCCCCGTCGATGCTTGCGGCCTCTTCCAGTTCCATCGGTGTCGTTTCGAAATATCCGATCATGATCCAGACAACGATCGGAACGGTCACGACGAGATGGATGATAATCTGCGGCCAAAGCGTGCCGAGTAGGTTCAGCCATTGGAACAGCAGGAAGAGCGGGATCAAGAAGGAAAGGCCAGGCGTCATCCGGGCAATCATGATGACGACAGCCGACTTTTCGGCCTTCAGACGCGCAATGCCGTAACCCGCCGGCACCCCGATGACGAGCGCCAAGAGGGTCGCCGCACCCGTGACAAGAACCGAATTCCAAAGGTAAAGGAAGAAGTTGTTCTCCTCGAACACCTTTGCGTAGTTCGACCAGGCAAAGCGCTCAGGAATGAAGATCGGCGGATAGGCGCCGTTGTCGATCTCGTACTTCAGAGATAGCGAGATCATCCAGAGGAAGAACAGGATGACAGGCGATACCATCACCAGCGCCACGAACAGAAGTCCGATGCGATCGACTGCCTTGCGCTTCATCAGCGTGCCTCCCAATCGGACCAGTTGGCGCGCTGCTTGACCATCAAAAGGACGAAAGAGAGCGCCACGATCAGCACGAAGAAAATCACCGCCATCGCCGAGCCGTATCCAATGTCGTAGTAGGAAAACGCGGTGTTATAGAGATAGATGTTGATCGTTTCCGACGCAGTGCCAGGCCCCCCTTGCGTCATCGCGTAGATGATGTCGAAGCTCTTGACCGCATCGATGCTGCGAATGATGACCGCGATCATCAGGAACGGTGCAATCATCGGCAGCGTCAGATAACGGAACTTCTGCCAGACATTGGCGCCATCGATTTCGGCGCTCTCGTAAGGTTCGCGTGGCACGGCGGCGAGCCCGCCCAGCACGATCAACATGACGAGCGGTGTCCACTGCCAGGTTTCCACCAGCACCAGAGAGGGAATGACGCTCGCCTGGTTGTAGATCCATTCCTGCGGGCCGATCCCGATATAGGAAAGCAGGTAGTTCAAAACACCGAGCTGGGGATGGAACATCATCGTCCAGACGAGCGCGATGGCGACCGGGGTCGCCATCATCGGCATCACAAACACCCCGCGCAGGATGCCGCGCAGCGGAAACTGGGCATCGAAGATGAGGGCGGCCAGCATTCCGAGGAGCAGGGGAGCGACGACCGACAACGTCGTGTACAGCACGGTATGCCACAACGAGTCCCAAAAGCGCAGGTCAACGGCAAGGCGGAGGTAATTATCCAACCCGGCAAAGACCTGTGCCTGGCCGAGCGTCCAGCTGTTGACGCTCATCCACAGCGTAAAGACCCACGGAAAAACGATGACAGCGGCCACGACGATCAGGGCGGGAATGACGAAAGGCCAATAATTGGGAGCAAACCGACCCGGTTTGCTCCCCTGCTTTGTCTCGGCCTTGGCCGCGGTTGCTGTTTCCATGCTCACCGAAGCCATTATCCCTCGCTTCGAGCCAGGACCGGCTCGAATTGAGCCGTGGCCGTCTTCAGCTCCGTGGCAGGATCGGCGCCGCCGATCATGTTGGTGAGGCCGACGCCATAGATGTCGCGGAACTCCGTGACTGGAATGATAACCGGTAAGGCAAGTTGCGACACCTTCGCGGAACCTGCGACAGCATCAAGCCATGCGGCCGGCATCTTCACGCCCTCGCGCACCTTCTGATCTGCAAGGACCGACTGGCGGAACGGAACGCCGGCGCCGGCCTGAAGCAGGCGCGCACCCATGTCATGGGAAATGGCCCACTGGCAGAAGAGATATGCGGCTTCCTTCTTCTGGCTTGCGGCGACGACGCCGAGGCCGTCTCCGAACGTTCCCGCCGCCTGGGCCTTTGGCCCCTTCGGCATGATGCCGTATCCGACCTGGCCGACGACGCGCGACTTTTCCGGGTTCTCGATCGGTGGCGCAAAGCCCACGCCATCAAGCCACATGCCGATCTTGCCCTGAAGGAAGGCCGATTGGGCTTCGGCCCAATTGAAGCCGGAGACGCCGGGAGGAGCCGCCTTGGTCATCAGGCGCTGGTAGAGCTTGGCCGCTTCAACCGCTTCCTCGGAATTGGTGCGCAGCTTGCCATCCGGCCCAAGTGGGCTCGATCCGTAGCCGAGCAGCAGCGTCGTCCACACCGGGGTATTGGCATTCTTGAGACCACGGGCGACGAAGCCATAGGTGTTGGTCGACGGATCGGTGAGCGCCTCGGCAGCACTTGCCATTTCCTCGAACGACGTCGGATAGGAAAGCCCCTTTTTCTCGAAAAGCGCCTTGTTCCAGTAAACGATCCAGTAGTCGACCGAAAAGGGCAGGGAGCGCAGGACACCATCAGAATCCTTGGCGAAGGTCATACCCGCTTCGGCAAAATCGCTCTCGACCAGCGACGAATCGGTGAGTGAAGGATCCTTGAGGAAGCCACCGATGTCGGCGAGCCAGCCACCCTTTTCGAACTGTCGCTTCTGGACGTGATAGCTCATATGCACGACGTCGAAACTCGGCTTGCCGGAGCTCAATTCGATTGTGGTCTTCTGGCGCTGCTGCTGCTCAGGCGTGGCTTCCGCATTGACCTTGATGCCGGTCAGTTCTTCGAACTCCGGAAGATACTTGATGAGCGTCTCGCTGCGCGGGCTTTTCACCAGATTGACTTCCAGCGTCGTGCCGGCAAAACGCTTCCAGTCGACGGCCGCCGATGCCGAGCGCACGCCCATGAGGCTGCTCGCACCGAGGGCTGCGGTACCGGCGAGAAAGCCGCGCCGGGTGGGATTAAGAAATGATGATGGCATGTAAGTCCTCCTCCTCCTGTTGCCGTCGATCTCCTCATCGCCGGCTATGGTGCAATTAAATCTTCAGGGCGCGATCCCTCGCGTGATTAATGTGGGCGGCGAGGTTGTTGACCGCATCCTCGGCCGAGCGCTTTTCGATTGCCTCCAGAACCTTCAGATGCTCACCCATGACGGGGCCGACACGCCCGTCGATGCGAAAGCGCTCCTGACTGATCAGACGCATCTTGATCGAATTGACTCGGTAGGCGTTGGAAATGATCGTATTGCCAAGCGCGTCGATAAAGGCGTCGTGCATGCCCCAGTCGACGGCTTGAGCGCGCACTTCCAGTTCATGCGAGGCGTCGCCATTGGCAATGGCATCGGCGATATCGCGATGCTGCTTGATGAGCCCAGCGATCATCTCATCGGAGGCGGAGCGCGTGAAGAGCGCCACGGCTTCCTTCTCCAGGAAAAGCCGAAGCTGGAAAGCCTCGCGAATGAGGTTGAGGTCGATATGTGCTATCTGCAGGCCGCGCTGCGGGACCGTCTTGATCAGCCCTTCGGCCTCAAGCCGGGGGATCAGTTCGCGGATCGCCGCCAGCGTCAATCCGGTCAGTTCGACAAGACGGCGCTGAGAGACAAACTGACCCGGACGCACGTCGCGCGCCAGCAGGTGGCGCGTGAAGCTTTCATACGCCTTTTCCCGCAGCGTCGGCTGCTCGTCGATTCCGTCCATTGCCTCCCCCTGGTACATGGTGCCTATGCTGCCTTGGAGCGGAAAAGTAGATCGAAGGCAAGACCAAGCTGCTCCTGCCCCTCGCTGGATATTGAAACAAGCGGCGGACGAACCGCAAGCCACATCTCCTCGCCGGTGAGCCTGGCCACCATGACCTTGACGGCCGGAGTAACTGGGTATTTGAGGAGTTCGGCGACAAAATCCTCGACGCGGGCGTCATCCCTGCCTTCTTCGGCCATCAGCCTGACCTCGCCAGGCAGGAAGTTTGCCATGCCGGAGATCGCGCCTTGTCCGCCAAGACGCACACCCTTTGCCAAGTGGCGCTCATCGCCGATCAGGATGATGAGATCGCCGTGCGCCTTCAGGAGCGCTTCGGTGAACGGCCAGTCGCCGGACGAATCCTTCACTCCAGTGACGACCGCTGGAAAGGCTGCACGCAACCGCCCGATCAGCGACACCGTCAGCGGCACCATGGTGACCGACGGAATATTGTAGACGATGATGTCGCGTGCCTTGTCACCGAGGATCGCAAAGACGGCGGAGAACCATTTGAAGACGCCGTCATCGCTGACATTCTTGAAGTAGGAGGGCGGGGCGAGGAGAATGTTGCGCACACCGTACGAAAACGCTTGTCCGGCTTGAGCGGCCGCATCCTCGGCCGCATCGACCAGCACAGCGATCACAACCTTCTGAGGCGCGATACCGGCATCCAGAAATGCATTGAGGATCCGCTCGCGCTCCTGTGTGCCGATCGAGGCTCCTTCACCCGTGGTGCCGAAAAGCGTGACGCTCGAGCATCCCGCCGCAAGACTTTGTTTTGCCTGCGCAATCATCGCCGCGACAGCGATCTCGCCATTCGCATCAAATGGCGTAGCAAGTGCCACGGAAAGCCCGAATTTTTCAGTCAACATTAATCCTCCCCACCAACGTGTTAGGTATAACGGACTAACATGTTAGTTGTAAAGAGGTAATATGGCAGCGATGAAATCCGCCGCACTCCGGGAAACGAGACGCCTGAAGCCGGGCACGGAAAAGGATAGGTTTCCTCAGACGCCGTTTTCCTTGACGGCCTCCATAGCCACAAAAGTCGACGTACTGGCGACGAAAGGAAGGCTCGATATCTTCTCGCCGAGTACAAGACGGTAATTGGCGATGTCTGACGTGCGAATCTTCAAGAGATAGTCGAAAGCGCCGGCGATCATGTGGCACTCCTCGACCTCCTGTAGCTTCCGCGCGGCGATATTGAAGGCCGTCAGCGCATGCTCCCGCGTGTCGGAGAGCTTTACTTCGGTGAATGCGACGTGATTCTTCCCGAGTTTCTTCACATCGACGATCGCGCGAAAGCCGAGAATATAGCCATCTTCGATCAATCTCTTTAATCTGACCTGGCAGGGCGTGTTTGACAAACCGACCTTTTTGGCGAGGTCGGTAATGGACATGCGACCATCGGCGACAAGGGCCTCTATGATCTTGTGATCGAATTGGTCGATTTCCCTGCCATTTGCGATAGTATTCACGATATTGCCTCTAGGTTTCGCACAAATTAGGCAAATATATTCGCATTACGCCAGTTTCAAGTGAAATCACCTTTATTGGATCTGCTATGTTCGGCCACTATCCTTCTCTGGAGCAAAGACATGACGATCACCAACGATCCGGTGGCGAACGAAACCGTTAACGCGCAGCCTCGCAGCGCCGCAAATCCTTTCGAGGGTTTTGCGCCGGAAGTCCGACCGCAAAGCGATCTGCGCCGTGCCATTACAGCGGCTTACCGTACGCCGGAGACGGTATGTGTCCCGCGCCTCGTTGACGCCGCAACGATTTCGGAAAAGGTCAGGCAGGGCGCAGCTGCAACCGCTCGCAAGCTCATTGAGGCGCTCCGCGCCAAGCACAAGGGCACGGGCGTCGAAGGTCTCGTCCACGAGTATTCGCTCTCGAGCCAGGAGGGCGTTGCGCTGATGTGTCTCGCCGAAGCGCTGCTGCGCATTCCCGATACGGCGACGCGCGATGCGCTGATCCGCGACAAGATCGCCGAAGGCGATTGGAAGTCGCATCTGGGCGGCGGTCGTTCGCTGTTCGTGAATGCCGCAACCTGGGGGCTGGTCGTCACCGGAAAACTCACCTCCACGGTCAACGATCGTAACCTTTCGGCCGCGCTCACCCGCCTGATCGCCCGCTGCGGCGAGCCTGTCATCCGACGCGGTGTGGACATGGCGATGCGCATGATGGGCGAGCAGTTCGTCACCGGCGAGACGATCGACGAGGCGCTGCTGCGGGCCAAGCCGCTGGAGCAGCGCGGTTTCCGCTATTCCTACGATATGCTCGGCGAGGCCGCCACCACGGGCGCGGATGCCGAACGCTATTACAAAGACTACGAAGCCGCGATCCATGCCATCGGCAAGGCCTCTGACCGACGCGGCATCTACGAAGGTCCCGGCATTTCCATCAAGCTTTCGGCGCTGCATCCACGTTATTCGAGAGCCCAGAGCGGGCGCGTGATGGGCGAGTTGTTGCCGAAGGTCAAGGCGCTTGCGCTGATTGCCAAGTCCTACGACATCGGCTTCAACATCGATGCCGAGGAGGCAGATCGGCTGGAGCTGTCGCTCGATATTCTTGAGACGCTGTGCCTCGATGAAGACCTTGCCGGCTGGAACGGAATGGGCTTCGTTGTCCAGGCCTATGGCAAGCGCTGTCCCTTCGTGCTCGACTACATCATCGATCTTGCCCGCCGCGCCGGTCGCCGCATCATGGTTCGCCTTGTCAAGGGCGCCTATTGGGACGCCGAAATCAAGCGTGCGCAGCTCGATGGCCTTGAAGACTTCCCCGTCTTTACCCGCAAGATTTACACCGACGTCTCCTACATCGCCTGCGCCAAGAAGCTGCTTGCTGCAACCGATGCTGTCTTCCCGCAGTTTGCAACCCACAATGCGCAGACACTCGCCACCATCTACCACATGGCTGGCTCCGACTACTATGTCGGCAAGTATGAGTTCCAGTGCCTGCATGGCATGGGTGAGCCGCTGTACGACGAGGTTGTCGGCCGACAGAACCTCAACCGTCCGTGCCGCATCTACGCGCCCGTGGGCACCCATGAAACCCTGCTTGCCTACCTCGTGCGCCGTCTTCTTGAAAACGGCGCCAACTCGTCGTTCGTAAACCGGATCGCCGATCCCAATGTCTCGATCGACGAGCTCGTCGCTGATCCCATTGACATCGTCGCCAGGATGCCAGTGCCCGGTCAAAAGCACGATAAGATCGCGCTTCCCTCCGACCTGTACGGTCAGCGCCGCAACTCCGCCGGCTTTGATATCTCCAATGAGACGTCCCTGCAGGCGCTGACAGAGGCGCTGAAGATGAGTGCCACGATCTCGTGGGCAGCCGCGCCAAGCGGCCCGATCGAAGAGGCTCCAGCGGCGCGCGATGTCGTCAATCCCGCCGACAAGCGGGACGTTGTCGGCACTGTACGCGAGGCAAGGGCTGAAGAGGCGGCCGCAGCAGCGGTGGTCGCGCTGGAGGCCGCGCAGTCCTGGGCGTTGGTCCCGCCAGCGGAAAGAGCGACACTGCTTGATCGCGCTGCTGACATCATGCAGGCGAGAATGGAAACCTTGCTGGGCCTCATCATGCGCGAAGCCGGCAAATCGCTGTTGAACGCCGTCGCCGAAGTGCGCGAGGCGATCGACTTCCTGCGCTACTACGCTGAGCAAACCCGCCGCACGCTTGGCCCGTCGCATGCGCCGCTTGGACCGGTGGTGTGCATCAGCCCCTGGAACTTCCCCCTGGCAATCTTTACGGGGCAGGTCGCCGCAGCTCTTGTCGCCGGCAACCCGGTTCTCGCCAAACCTGCGGAGGAGACCCCCCTGATCGCCGCCGAGGCGGTCCGTATCCTGCACGAGGCCGGCATTCCTTCCCATGTGGTGCAACTGGTGCCGGGAGACGGAAGGGTAGGGGCAGCCTTGGTCGCAGCACCGCAAGCCGCTGCGGTGATGTTCACCGGCTCCACTGAGGTTGCAAGGATCATCCAGGCGGAGCTTGCGAAGCGCCTGTCGACTGACGGAAAGCCAATCCCGCTGATCGCTGAAACGGGCGGCCAGAACGCCATGATCGTCGATTCCTCGGCGCTCGCCGAACAGGTCGTGGGCGACGTGATCGCTTCGGCCTTCGACAGCGCCGGACAGCGCTGCTCGGCGCTGCGTATCCTGTGCCTGCAGGAAGACGTCGCCGATCGTACGTTGACGATGTTGAAGGGCGCAGTGCGCGAGCTTTCGATCGCCAACACCAATCGGCTGGCCTCCGATATCGGCCCGGTGATCACCGCTGAAGCCAAGGATATCATTGAGGCGCACATAGACGCCATGAGCCGGTCCGGCTGTGCCGTCGAGCGCGTCGCCTTACCGGATGCGACCCAAAACGGAACCTTCGTTGCGCCAACGATCATCGAGATCAAAAAGATCTCGGACCTGAAGCGGGAGGTATTCGGGCCTGTTCTGCACGTCATCCGGTGGCGTCGTCAGGACCTCGGCCGCCTGATCGACGAGATCAATGCGACGGGCTACGGCCTGACTTTCGGTCTCCACACGCGCCTCGACGAAACGATCGCCAATGTGACGTCACAGGTGAAGGCCGGCAACCTTTATGTGAACCGGAACGTCATCGGAGCTGTCGTCGGCGTCCAGCCCTTCGGCGGCCGCGGCTTGTCCGGCACCGGCCCCAAGGCGGGCGGTCCTCTCTATCTCGGAAGGCTGGTCACCACGCCGCCGATCCCACCCCAGCACAGCTCCGTTTATAGCGACCCCGCTCTTTCGGACTTTGCGAAGTGGCTGGATCAGCAGGGCCTTTTCGAGGATGCGGAAATGGCGCGCCATCTCGGCGGCCAGTCGGCCCTGGGGCTCGAAACCGAACTCGCCGGCCCGGTCGGCGAGCGCAATCTCTACGCGCTTCATCCCCGCGGTGTGATCTTGTGCGCTCCGGTCTCGCAAACCGGTCTCGTTCGCCAGGTCTCGGCTGTGCTCGCCACCGGAAACAGCGCAATCATCGACGCCGACGAGAGCCTTCGCTCGATGCTGAAGCGGGTTCCCGTCAGTGTCGCCCGGCGGATTTCCTGGAAGGAGACCTCCGCCGATGCTGAGCCAATGGCCGGCGCCCTGATTGAAGGCGATGCCGACCGCGTCTCGGCCATGCTCGCAAAAATCGCCGCGATGCCGGGTGCGCTGCTGCTCACCCAGTCAGCCTCGACGGAGCAGCTTGAGCGCGACCCTGATGCGTATTGCCTTAACTGGCTTCTGGAGGAGGTGTCCACCTCCATCAACACGGCCGCAGCCGGCGGCAATGCCAGCCTGATGTCGATAGGGTAGGCTGGTCGGCTGCAACTTCGTCCTCCGAACCAGGCGCGACCCTTCGCGCCCGATCTCCTGTAGCCGCTGAGGTCAACACAAAAAGACCAGCGCGATCACGACTTTCCGGCCTGCACGACCTGGAATGTTTCGACCACTCCCCAAGGGCATCGATTCGGATCATAGACTGGCTCGCCGCAATATAGATCTTAAGGCCCTCGGTTCAGGCACGGTTTATGGGAGTTGCGACCTCAAGCCGCTCCAATACGGAATGCAAGAACTCCGATGCAATTCATACAGACCGAGCGGCCAATGTCAGACGACCAGATTGCGCAAAAGATCGATACCGACGAGCTGAGCTGACATTATCGCCCGGTCGCGACCAAGATGGTGCGGGCTGTAGGCGTGATCACCCTGGGGTTTTTGGCACGGCTTGGTGACCAGCCGACCATCGCCGACGGCCGCCGCTTCTTTCCATCAGCGACTTCATGCAGGAACGCCTTGATATCCTGCGTCGGAAGACTTGATCATTGCAGGCGCTTTTGCACCTGCAATTTCTGGCCGCAAAAAAATATTACGCAAGAACGGTGGCCTCACCATCATTTTAGATATTGTGTATATATGGTAATAGACTGAACTGAGGGACTGGCTATGCAAGTTGCCCGATCCACCACCGCGATAGTTTCCCAAAGCACCCTTTCAGCCATTTTCCGTCTCGCCCTGATCTTGCTCGGGACGTTGATACCGGCTTCGCTGGCCCACCCCTGCGCAGGCATTTCCGATGTGGCCTTCACCGCAAAACATGGCGGTCCGGAACGTGGTGATATTCTGGAGAAGACAGGCAACAGCCTTCAAGACTCATCGAATGCTGTCACGAGTGCCCTTCAGAGCGTCGTTACTGCGCTCAATGAGATTCAAGCCAGTGTCGTAACTGGGCCATTGCTGGAAAGAGCTCTTGTTAAGAGCCGCAATGACGCGATTAGCGGATCAATGCCGATCCCTCCGTATATTCGAGAGCAATTGACCGGCTACGCGACCGAAGACTCGATGAACCGTGTGCGGTACAAGATCGGCAACGACGACTCTCTAGACCTTGCTCAGCTGCTAGAGAAGGGAGGCTTTGCAGACGCCGTCACCCTGATCGACGTGGTGATATTTCGCGAACCCAGCGCGGCCGCGAACGTCTCCGCGTGGGCGCATGAACTGACACATGTCGACCAGTTTCGAGACTGGGGCGTACACAACTTTGCAGTTCGATACGCACGGAACTGGCGAGGCGTCGAAAGTCCGGCCTATGCCAAAGGCGACGGCTTTTGCAATTGGCGACAATCCCAAAACGTCGGAAATATACGACAGGCCCTATCGCAACGCCCTGCCACTCCAATGGAATGCAACTCAGGCTCCAACGACGAGTGAGCCCGAACGTGTACGGTTTCTGCGTTGTACATATGGGGTGCAACTGGCACCTGCCGCATGAAGTTTATTCAATCTCCGAAAATGGAAATGCCTGCATAGTGCGGGCAAATCCTTTCTTTCCATCAGCAAGCGGCTCGCGCAGGGCACTTCCAGTCATTTTCTTCGACAATATCAAGGATCTTGATGGCCGTGCTGCTGGGTTTCTGGTGACCTTCTTGACGTTGATGAACTGGTTAAGCACGGCCTGGCTGACCTTGTTTGCGTTTCAAATCTTCTTGATCTCCTCGCGCATAGTCACGAAGAGGATGAAGGCAAAGAGCGTCGAGCTCCCTCATCGCCCACAAAGCCGGCTTCGTGTTGTCGCGCAGCAGACTTATGAACGTTCTTAAGAGCCCCGCTCGTGGCACTAGAGCATCGCACTTGAATTGAGAATCGAGTGGGGTTTTCACGAGGGTATTGGTGTGATTGAACTAAGCCGCTACCGCGGCAATTGCGGCGGGCTTTGAGAAGAGCCTCCTGGCTGAGAGGATGAGGGTGTTGCAAACCCACCCTTCAGACAGGAGGTCCAGATGGCCGAGATAAGCCCTCTTCGCCGCCGGATGATCGAGGACATGACGGTCCGCAATCTGTCTCCGGCCACCCAACGATCCTATATCAATGCCGTCCAGAAGTTCAGCCGCCATTTCGGCCACTCGCCGGATCGGCTTGATCTTGAAGATGTCCGCGCGTTCCAAGTCTACCTTGTCTCAGGTGGAATATCCTGGGCGGCATTGAACCAGATCGTCTGCGCGCTGCGGTTTTTTTATGGGGTCACGCTCGGTCAGAATGAGATCCCGGAGCGCATCCCCTATGCCCGCGCACCGCGGAAGCTACCCATCGTTCTGTCGACGGACGAGGTAGTCCAATTCCTGGAAGCTGTCTCCAGCCTGAAGGCGCGTGTGGCACTAACCTGCGCCTATGGAGCCGGTCTCAGGGTCTCGGAAGTCTGCGGACTAAGCATCGGTGATATCGACAGCTCGCGCATGGTGATTCATATCCGCCATGGCAAGGGCGGCAAAGCCCGCTACGTCATGCTGTCGCCGGAACTGCTCGGCATCCTACGCAGCTATTGGCGCTTGACGAGGCCCAAGACGCTGCTCTTTCCCGGACGCAATCCTGACAAGCCGATCGAGCCGACGGTGTTGCATGCCGCTTGTCGTTCGGCGGTTGCAGCAACGGGACTGGCCAAGCGGGTCACCATCCATACATTGCGGCACAGTTTTGCCACCCACTTGCTGGAGAACGGCACCGATATTCGTATTATCCAAGTACTGCTCGGTCATGCACACCTGTCGAGCACGGCACATTACACGCGGGTTTCCACCGACACGATCCGCTCCACGGCAAGCCCGCTCGACCGATTGCGACTGGAGGTGACGCCGCCGGTATCATAATCGGTTGCGCCCCGCTTTCGAAGTTGCCGACATCTTTCGGCGACACGGTGGCTGCTACAGGCGAGAGAACGCCGGTCATCTTAGTCGTGGCGAACGACGTGTCATGGGCGCGATCGAAGCTTGCCGCACACCCAGGCTCGGCGGCCATGTCGATGCCTGCGATGAGTGTGGCACGACTCGCATCTCCTATAATTCCTGCCGCAATCGTCACTGCCCGAAGTGCCAGGGCATAGCTCGCAGGGGATGGGTCGCGGCCCGCATCTGCGATCTCTTGCCGGTCCAGTACTTCCATGTGGTCTTCACACTACCGCCTGGCATCGCCGAGATAGCCTTCCACAACAAGGCGGTCGTCTACGCACTGCTGATGCGGATCGCAGCCCAGACGCTGCAGACGGTCGCCGCCGACCCTAAACGGCTGGGTGCCGAGATCGGTATCATCGCCGTGCTTCACACCTGGGGCCAGGCGATGACCCACCATCCCCACGTCCACTGCGTCATACCAGGCGGCGGTCTCTCACCGGATAAGTCAAAGTGGATCGCATGCCGGCCGGGCTTTTTCTTGCCCGTCCGAGTTCTATCGCGTGTCTTCCGGCGGCTCTTTCTGACGGCCCTTGCTGACGCCTTCGCTCAGCGTAAACTTCGCTTCTCCAACGCGCTTGCACGCCTTGCCGACCCCACCGCTTTCACCAGCCATCTCGCGCACGCCCGTCGCAGTGAATGGGTCGTCTACGCCAAGCCGCCGTTTGGCGGACCGGACCAAGTGCTCGCCTATCTCGGCAGATACACCCATCGTGTGGCCATCGCCAACAGTCGTATCGTCGGTGCCGATGACGAGCATGTCGACTTCCGGTGGAAGGACTATCGACGCCAAGGACATGATCGCGAGAAGATCATGCGCCTTGACCCGCTCGAGTTTATCCGGCGCTTCCTTCTCCACGTACTACCCGACGGCTTTCACCGTATGCGTCACTTCGGCTTTCTCGCCAATAGCCATCGCCGGCAACGCATCGCCCTCTGTCGGGACCTGCTGGGCCAGCGGTCGACGTCGGCCGAGCAACCGCATTGCCTCAACCCAAATCAAGGCTACCCCTTCACATGCCCCGAATGTGACCGGCCGATGCGTCGGATGAAGGCCAACATCCGACCCGCTCAAGCACGGTCATCTTCATTCCGATGTGACACATCATGACATCAGGCGATCGGCAGACGACCCATATCACCCGCCGACTTGGACGCCGTTCCGGCGGACAATCGTCGCTGCCTGGAACCAGGCCAGATGTTCGATCCGTAGGCGCAAATGCATCCATATCGGCACAACCGGCACAGCGACCCGCGACATTGCGCTTCGACAATCATGTAAAACCTCGCCGTCTGCCACTTGATTGCGCGCCCTCAGGGCCACCGCATCACCGCGCCGGAACCGGACGCAGAACGCAATCCCCATAGTGCCAAACAACCCGCGCCTTCGTTCAATCCGGCTTATGTGAGGTCGGCCGAGTATGACGCCACTGTCCTATCCGACCTCACATAACCCTCCAGATTCACTGCGGTTGGAGGTGAATCACATGGGTAAATCTCATTCTGTTGATCTTCGTCAGCGTGTTGTTTCCATGGTCGCTAGCGGCCAATCACGGCGAGCCGCTGCCCGTCATTTCGCAATCAGCGACAGCAGTGCGATCAAGCTGCTGCAACGCCGGGAGCGGACTGGGCTGATAACCCCCGCGCGTCAAGGAAGGCCACCAGGTGCAGGGAAACTGTCGGCGTTTCGCGATTTCCTGGTCGCACAGGTCGAAGGCAAACCGGATATCACCATGCCAGAGCTTGCCCGTCGCCTTGAGGATGAACATGGATTGGTTATTCCACCATCGTCCCTGTCGCGGTTTTTGATAACGCAGGGATACACATATAAAAAAACAGATAATGGCGTCGGAACGCGCTCGCGCTGATATCCGAAAGGATCGTGATGTCTGGATTTCGAAACGCCAACCCCGGATGCGATTTGAACCGCATCGACTTGTTTTCTTGGACGAAACCTCGGTGAACACAAAGATGGTGAGACTGCGTGGGCGCTCCCCGCGCGGCGAGCGTCTCATCACGGATGCGCCCTTTGGCCACTGGGGGACACAGACATTCATTGCAGGCTTGCGCTGTTTCGGTCTTACTGCGCCCTGGATTATTGACAGGCCGATGAACCGGGAAATCTTCGACACCTACATCGAGACCCAGCTTGCGCCGACACTCGAACCAGGCAATGTCGTCATCCTGGATAATCTTCGCGTTCACAAGAGCGATAAAGCCAAAGCCTGCCTCAAGGAAGTTGGTGCGTGGCTCCTGTTTCTGCCGTCTTATTCGCCAGATTTGAACCCGATCGAAATGGCCTTCGCCAAAATTAAGGCCCATCTCCGAGCCGCCGCCGCTCGCACGTTTGACGCACTCTCAAATGCGCTCGGATCCATCTGCAACCTCTTCAACAGCCAAGAATGTCGAAACTATTTTACAGCCGCAGGCTATGGGTTCGATTAAAGGTACGGCGCTCTAGTCGGACCTTGGCGAATGCGAATAAAAAGGCGCCATAGCAACTTGCTATAATCGGATTATCGCGCTAGATTGCAGCCATAGCAAAATGCGATGCGCGATTCCGGGTTTATGCACGTCATTACACAGATAAAGATCTGGGAGGCGAAAGACCGATGGCCCCAAGCAGCCAGTGCCCTAGATACTTGGTATCGACTAATAAATTCCTCGGAGCCGACAGACTTCGCTGACATGAAGTCGCTGTTTCCGGCAATAGATAAGGTCGGCCAGCACCACGTGTTCGACATTGGTGGCAACAAGCTGCGCTTGATCGCGGTGGTGCATTACAAATTTAAGAAGGTCTATATTCAGCGGATTATGGACCATGCGGAATACGACAAAGGAAAATGGAAGGGTTAGCCCGATGAACGCACTTGTAAAACTGGTAAGCGAGCACTGGACGCATGTGGCCCCTCTTCTTGCCATGCCGACCAACGAAGCTGAGTATGATCATCTCGTGGAGCAACTTGACGAGATCCTGGCTGAAGTAGGCGACGATGAGGATCATCCTTTGGCGTTGCTTGCATCTCGCATGGGGGACCTTATCGAGGCCTATGACGAGCAAACCCGCCCAATGCCTCACGTAACCGGTGCTGATGCACTCCGTTACATCATGGAAGAGCGGAGTCTTGGCCAGTCCGAGGTGCCAGAAGTAGGCGCTCAGTCCGTCGTGTCTGAGATTCTAAGAGGAAAAAGACAAATCAACGTTCGACAAGCTCGTGCGCTGAGTGAGCGATTTTTGATACCAGCGACAGTATTTCTATCGCTTTGAAGACGAACGTCTACTGCTGACGTCCCAAACGCCGAAGGGTCAACACAGAACTATCGTCAGAGTGACATTTTTTGTACATCACTGCATCCACGGTCTGAGCCCGATTGCGCGACGCGGTTCGTTTCCAAGCCAAATCCAAATACGGCCACCGTTCGAAGCAACCGCACCAACATCCCGCTTGCGGGCGGTCAAGGCTCACGACGACGACCCTTCTACACCGGATCTCGTCTGGGAGTGGCCCGGACATGCATGATCAGGCAGCACTCTCCCAGAGGCGGGGCTGCCGATCGGCGATGCCCGGCCCTTAGTTGGCCCAGTGACGCCATAGGCGCTGCAGCCTTTTCCACCCCTTAATAGCCCGAATGACGATAGGAGGCGGGATCTTTCGGTGATCTCCAACTGTTCCTCTGCGAACCACCGGGGCATGTGGATCTACAAGGAACGCGACAACCACACTGGAGCTCTTTGCCCTTATCGTAAGTGTGGCACCAGACAAAAGCAGTCCTTGTTCGCGCTCGTCAAACTTCAGCCCGTCGGCAACGACTGAACCGCTGAACACGTGGAAAAAGAGGTCACGCCCAGGCACCTGCGGGAATTCAACAACCGCGTCAGCCTCCAGCCGGATATCAAAGAAATCGGCCGCATTGCGCACGTAGAAGGGGGCCTTGCTACCCTCCGGTCCTACGAGATGCCGCCACAAGTTCGGCTCCGCCGGCGGGATAGGTCCGTGCTGAATCTTGGGATCGAGATCCATCGCAGAGGGCCGCACAAGAATTTGCAGCATGCGCAAGGGGGATCGGACTGTATTGTCTCTTCAGAGTGCCAAAAGCTGCGTCCGGCATTCATCACCATAAGGCTGTTTCTGTCGGTAATCAGTCGGCCGGTGATTTTGTCTTCGTGGCGCATCACGCCAGCCGGCACCCAGGAGATGATTTCATCGTTTCGGTGCTCGTGCATCGCAATGACCCGACCTGGATGGAGGATGGATTCGACGACCATAGCGAGAGGACCATGACCGTGATCGGTCGGCTTGTGTTGCAGCCATCCAGGCATGTTAATGTGGACGATGAAGCCTCCCATGTCGCGGACCACAAATGTGCGTTCACCTTTGATCAGCACAGAGTCCTCCTCATTGAGTGTTGGCGCTCTACCGCGCACTAAACCGGAACCAAGAATACTATTCCCAACCCGATTCAGGCAGCTTTCCCGGTATATGGCCGATCCTCAAACACCTGCGTCTGACCGCATGCAAGACGCGTCGATGGAATGGTGCGCACGCACGCAGACGGCTCATTCAAGCTCGCAGGGCCCCGCTCTTTCGCGACGCTGCTACGTCAATACGGATGGCGCACATCGGCGGGAGATTCTTGTCCTCAAACGTCGCCCGCCGTGGCGTCCCGCCATCCGGCACCCAAACGTCCCAGGCTCTGTTCATTTCCTCGAATGAGGCAAGGTCGCTAAGCCAGATGTTGGCGAGAATGATCTCCGACTTATCGGTACCTTCGTGCAGCAGCATATCATTGATGCGCTGCAGTATTTCGTTGGTTTGTGCCGTCACGCTCGCTCCCCTCGTGAGGTTTGCGATCTGGCCGGGCAGATAGACGGCATCTGCAAGGAGAGTTTCGTCAACTTTGGCTTGCCCCATCATCGTATGCGCAGACTTCCATGAATGCTTGAAATTTGGCCGTCGACCCTTCATTCGATCACTGTGGGGCTTTGCTCGCCATTCCGGTAGAGGGAATTAAATTGACCCGATATAATGGAAGCTGAACGCTCCTAGCTGGACAATATGGCGGTATGCCGCGAAATGAAGTCCACAAGGTAGCGCGCGCCTTCGGCCGTCTCGGATTGAGCATACAGACCGATCTCGATACGCACGGGACCGGGCAGGTCGGCCGACCTGTCAAGCGTCCGGCAGCCCTCCGGTTTCGTCGTGACCATCATTGGCGCGATACCGATACCGACGCGAACCGCGGTCGCCATGGCCACCAGCGTCGATGCGACGCATGCCGTCTTCCACTTGACGTTCCGCTGGGACAGAGCTGCAATCGTCGGGAGCGTCCAGGGACACTCCTCCTCGAACATGATGATGGGAAGCGGTTTTTCCGCGTCGGCCACAAAGTCAGATCTGACCGTCCACATCAGATATTCAGTCCAGATGAGGGTCGGTTTTCGCGAGAGGCAGGTGATATCGCAAACAACCAGATCCAGCTTCCTGTCTTCAAACAGCTCTGCGAGGCGGCGATTCGGCTCAACAATGATATCGATCTCGACTTTCGGGTTTTGGGCTCTAAAGTCCCGAAGAATGTCGATCAGGTGGCCGGCTGCAAAATCTTCGACAACGCCGAGGCGAATGCGGTCCTCGATCATCTTGCCGGTCAGCCTTTTCTCGACCTCGTCGCTGAGGGCGACCATTTCGCGGGCATATGCCAGCATGATCTGCCCATGGCTCGTGAGTTCGAGGCCTTTTGACGATCGCGAAAACAGCGTAACGCCGACAAGCTCCTCCAGCTTGCGGATCTGCATGCTCACGGCCGCCTGCGTTCTATTCAGAGTGACGGCTGCGCCATTGACGGTGCCGATCTCCGCAACGGTCAGAAACGCACGAAGCAGATAGGAATCAAGGTCAAGCATCAGAAGCCGCATTCCATATTTTGTGGCGCTCGAGAGCGGATGGCCTCTCTGCCCATATGCGGATATTGGACGAACCCTGTCCCTCAGGCAACTGGTGGCCCTCAAGCTGGGGCGCGGTACAAGCTGCGCACCATCAACGCCAGCTTATCGCGCGAAGAGAACGCATGCCTCGGCGGGGATGGAAATGCTGATTTCCTGCCCGCGGGCGAAGGCTATATCTGGACGGTTGGGGCAAGCCGAGATGATGCGGTCGCCACTGGCAAGGTCCAGAACGACATGCCTGAAGGCACCGAGTGTCACGACCTCAGCAACGCGTCCCGGCATCGCCCCAGCAGCCGGAGCGCCGGATGATATCGAGACGCTTTCCGGCCTCACGCAAACCTCGGCGGCACCTAAAAGGCTTCCCGTGGATGCGACCGGAAACTCCCAGCCGGATTCGGAGCGGAATTTGCAGGCCGTTCCGCCAGCGGCCGAAATCGAGCCATGAATCCAGTTCGTCCGACCCATAAAATCCGCTACGAAGCGCGAGTCTGGACGCCAATACACATCATCCGGCCTGCCCGACTGCATGATTGCACCACCGTTCATCACGAATATGCGCTCTCCCAGGCTCATTGCCTCTTCCTGGTCATGGGTTACCACGATTGCGGTCGAGCCGACGGCGGCGAGCACATCCTTCAATTCGGTGCGCAACTCATGTCGAAGTTTGGCGTCCAGGGCCGACAAGGGCTCATCCAGGAGAACAAGGCTCGGATGGGTGGCGAGCGCCCGCGCAAGTGCAACACGCTGCTGCTGGCCCCCGCTCAACTGATGCGGCCGCCGCTGTCCGAAACCGACGAGCCGGACGAGCTCGAGCATCTCGGCAACGCGACCGGGTATTTCGCCTGGCGCATGGTTGCGATGGCGAAGTCCGTAGCCGATGTTCTGTTCGACGGTCATATGCGGGAAAAGAGCGTAGTGCTGGAACAGCAGCCCGACATTGCGCTCATAGGGTTTTAATCCGGCCATCGACTTGCCGTTGATCATGATCGAGCCTTTGTCCGGCCGCTCGAATCCGGCAATGAGCCGAAGAATGGTGGTCTTGCCGCAGCCGCTTGGTCCAAGCAGTGCGATTGTTTCACCTGGGTTCACCGAGAAGGAGATATTACCGAGGGCGACAATTTCGCCGAAGCGCTTGCTGACCCCTTGAAATTCCACGGCAGAAATCATCGTATTGTCCTCATGAACGAAACAAACCCTGACCGACGACAGTGTCGAAGCCGACAAGGCGGTCCAGCACAGCAATCAGAAACGCGCTCACGGCAATCAGGACCACGGCCGCCGCAGCGATCGTCAGATCGAAAGCCGCACGCATGTTGCTGACCAGCGTAACCGGCAAGGTCGTTGCGGACGGATCGCTCAGAAAGAGACTGATCGATACGTCATCCATCGAAATCGCGAAGGCGAAGATCGCGCCGGTGACGACGCCCGTCCGCATGAGCGGCAGGGTGATGGTCCAAAAGGCCTGGCGCTCCGTGGCGCCGAGAACCATTGCGGCTTCCGTCAATCGCTGGTCGCTGCCGAGAAGGCTGGCGAGACTGGTCCTTATGCAATAGGGCACCGTCACGATCACATGGCCGAGGAGTAGGCGCGCCATGCCGTATGTGATACCGGCCCTGGAAAGGAAAAGCAGCAGACCGAATCCAATGACGACCGGGGGAACGATGAGCGGCGAGAGAAAGGCCGAAGTCAGAGCTGCCTTTCCCAAAAAATTGCCACGGGCAAGGCCGACAGCCGCCGCGGTTCCAATCGTGACCGACAGAACCGTCGTGAGTACCGCCAAGATGAGGCTGGTGCGAAGACTGGCAAGGATATCCGCCTGGGAGACGAGCCGTTCGAACCAGTGAAGCGACAAGGCCGGCGGGGGCAATGGACCGAGATAGGTCCTGGCGTCGAAAGCCATGAGACACGTTATCCCCAACGGGATGGCGAGGAAGGCCAGTCCAAGGCCTATGAGGCCGTAGGCAAGGGAACCGGCGATCCGGTTCCCGGTTCTCGCTGTAAGAGACTGTATGCTCATCGGGAAACCTTCCGCGCCTGCGCAAACGTAATGACGGCGACGACCGCCAACGCCGCGGCAAGCATGACGAGCGAGATCGCCGCGCCGCTCGGATAGTTGGCGATATCGCTGAAGCGGGTGTAAATGACGTTCGACATGAAAAGCACCCGGCCCCTCCCGAGCACCATGGGAATAACGAAGGCGCTGATCGCGAAAGTCAGTGAGACAAGCGTGCTTGAGATCAGAGCCGGGAGGCTCAGGGGAAGCGTGATCGACAGATGGGCTTTCCATCCCGGCGCGCCGAGCGACTGAGCTGCATCGAGCAGACGCGGATCGATCGATTGCATCGCGCCAATCAGCGTCAGTGTTGCAACCGGTATGATCGCGTGAACCAGACCCGCAATAACGACGATATTAATGTATTCGCGGCTGTTGGGCGAAAGGCCAAGTGTCAAGAGGAAGGGTCGGAAGATGCCGACCGACCCGAAGGTCAGTTCGATCGCGTAAGTCTTGATCAGGACGCTGGATAGCACAAGCGTTATCAAAAAACCGAGGGTGAGCGTGCGCATCCGCGGGGAAAAGCGCCGCACGATGAAGTAGGCCAGCGGGAATGCCACAAGCTGGCCGATGATAGCGGCAGTTCCACCGATCCAGAAGGTCGTCAGCAGGACACTCGCAAACGCCTGGTTTGCAAGCTCGTAGCAGTTCTGAACCGTTGCCGCGGCATTCTCCACGGAGCCTACGCGCCCGGGCGTAAACTCCTTCAAGCTTTCGATTGCCAGAGTGATCAACGGTAACAGAAAACCGAATGCAAACACCAGGAGGGCTGGCGCGAGCGTCAGGGCCGCATCTCGGGGATCCCGAATTGAAATGGCAACGGGTTGCCGCCTTGCTTTGGTCATGGTGGAACAGCCTTTTCCTCGCCCTTACGGGTCATGAGAAAGGGAGGTTGTCGAAGCCCGCTCGTGCCTTCGACAACCTGCCGCGAGGTGCCTTAGAGCAACGGGGCGATGTCCTGTTCCCAGCGCCTGGACCAGGCATCCTGCTGTTCAAGAACGACATTGTAGTCCGGCACATAGACGAAGCTCGAAAACTCGTCCGACGTGAAGGACAGATGCTTGAGATTGTCGGGCGTGACCGCCTTGCCGTTCAACGGCGCTTCGCCAGCCACCTTGGCGTAGAGCGAGTTCATGTCCGGGCTGATCGCGAAGTTGACGAAATCGAGCGTCGCCTTGGTGTTCGGTCTATTCTTCAGTACGCCGAAACCGCTCTGGTAGAGGAAGGCCTTGAAGTTGCTGTCCTTGGTGAAGCGCGTGACCGGGAAATTCTTCGCCACGGCCGCCCAGCCGGGCTCGGCGAAGAAGCCGACGGAGGTCTCGCCCGACGTCAGCGAATTGGTGAAATCGATATCGGTGACGGCGATGCGCCCGATATTGCCGGATTTCGCCAATTCCCTCATGAGCTTCCAACCGGGCTCCATATTCGTTTCACTTCCGCCGGCGTGAAGGGCGAGCGCGACGATCTGGAGCATCATGCTCTGTGTCGGGCCCGGCCAGCAGATCGCTCCCTTCAGATCGGGATTCAGCAGATCATCGATGGTCTTCACAGCGATGGGAGCCGTGTCGGTCCGGGCACCGAAATACATGCCGCCAACTGCGCGTGGGACCGCTTTGATATCACCCTTGCCATCACGAATGATGATTTTCTCGGGAATATTCGCAAGGTTGGGAACATCGGCAGGATTGATGGTCTCGAGCCAATCCTCCTTCACCATGCTGTTGAACGAGCCTTCCCAACCGGCGACGTAGTCGTAGTCGACACTCGGCCAGACGGCCTTGATCTTCGGAAGGATTGCGCCCGCGCCCCCCTGATGGAGAACCCAGTTGAATGTCGCGGCATCTTGGTCAGCGGCAATCTGCTTCATGGCTTCGACAACATCGCCGCCCCATTCCACAGCGGTGAGATTGCCGCTGCCGGCAGCGGCCGATCTCGCAAACCCGGTTATCGTGCCGGCAATCCCCAGAGCTGCTGCGGATCCGAGGAAGCGGCGGCGTGTCAACTCGTGCAACATGGTAGGTTCCCTTTGGTGTCGGTCCTCTTGTGGACCGTTCGCATCGGAGACTGGGTGGACGTTGCAAACCGCGGTAGTGGGAAAATTCTCGCCGGGTTATAAAGTTTTCTGAATATGCCGATCGACGCACTACCCGCATCGCGGATCGTTAGTGAATCCGACCTATCAATAATCGTTATATCCCCTCTCGAATTTTCGAGGTTCCAAGAGGCGCGTGCGACCCCGATGATGATGGCGACATCAACACTGCGGGAGCCAGCCTTGACCATTGACCGGGATTTTCTGCAAGGCTTGAGAAAGCGCTTCGGCAACGCTGCAGGCGGGGAAATGGAGGATCCACACTTCCGCGCTGTGGCGGCGAGTGTATTCAAGGACGGCGACAGCCGCAAATGGCCCTTCGCCGATCCTGCGACCTTTCTGGACGCCCGTTTTATCGAGAACGGCTTGAGGCCCGAGGTTCTTGAGGCGCTTGACGTCGCTCTGATCGGCGTGCCGATGGATCTCGGCGTCACCAATCGTGCCGGCGCGCGGCTGGGACCGCGGGCCGTAAGGGCGATCGAGCGTGTCGGACCCTACGAGCATGTTCTGCGTGTCGCGCCGATGGGAGAGCTAAAGGTCGCCGATGTCGGCGACGTGCCGATGCGCAGCCGGTTCGGCTTGGCCGAGTGCCATGCCGACATCGAGGCCTGCTACCGGATGATCGCGGCAACCGGGGTTATCCCGCTGTCGGTCGGCGGTGACCATTCGATCTCCGGTGCCATTCTGAAGGGCGTCGTGGCCAGCGAGCCGGTGGGCATGATCCACATCGACGCTCATTGCGACACCGCTGGTCCCTATGAGGGCTCGAAGTTCCATCATGGCGCGCCCTTCCGCGAGGCGGTTCTGGCGGGTGTGCTCGATCCGAAGCGTACGATCCAGATAGGCATCCGCGGCGGCGGCGAATATCTCTGGGAGTTCTCCTTTGCGTCCGGCATGACCGTCATCCACGCGGAAGAGGTGGCGGAGATGGGCCTCAAGGCGGTGATCGCAAAGGCTCTGGAGGTTGTCGGTGCTGGTCCGACCTATCTCAGCTTCGACGTGGATAGCCTGGATCCGGCGTTCGCTCCGGGAACCGGCACTCCCGAAGTCGGCGGACTTCAGCCGAGGGAGGTCCTGACCCTCCTGCGCGGCTTCAAGGGTATCAACCTCATCGGCGGGGACGTCGTGGAAATCGCGCCGCAATACGACAACACCACTAACACCGCGCAGATTGCCGCGCAGGTTCTATTCGAACTCCTGTGCCTCGCGGCGTTCAGTCCCGCGGTCAGGGCGAATGTGGCCTAACCAGCTCCAAAACGGCAGCGTGTCTCGTGCCCGCTGCCACCCATCACCTGTCGCATAACACGTCTCAAAAAGGGGAACGACATGACTGCTCTTATGAACTTGCGTCACACCGCCACAGCGGCAATTGCCGTATTCGCCATCCTGGCAGGGGCCGCGCAGGCCGACCAACTTGCCGATATCAAAGCCGCAGGCGAGATCAACATCGGCATATTCTCCGATTTCCCGCCCTTTTCCTCGGCCAGCGCCGATATGAGCATCAAGGGCTATGACGTCGACGTCGCCCAGAAGATCGCCGACGGGGTCGGCGTGAAACTCAATCTCGTCAGCGTTACCGGCCAGAACAGGATTGCCTACCTGAACGACAACCGCGTCGACCTGCTGATGAGCGTCGGCTATTCGAAGGAGCGCGCCGAAGTTATCGATTTTGCCGCCCCGTACGCCCCCTACTATATCGCCGTCATCGGTCCGGCGGCGCTGAAGGTGAGCGGCAAGGAAGACCTTGCCGACAAGACCGTTGCCGTCAATCGCGGAACGCTCGAAGACACTTCGCTGACGGCCGCTGCCCCGGGCTCGGCTGCGATCCAGCGTTTCGAGAACTACAATTCGGTCATCCAGGCCTTCATATCCGGCCAGACCCAGTTGATGGTCGTCGGCAACGACGTAGGCGCGCAGGTTCTGGCACGACAGGACGCCCTGAAGCCGGAGCAGAAGTTCCAGCTCCTCAGCTCCCCCTCGCACATCGCGCTCCGCAAGGGCGAGGAAGGCCTGAAGAAGGCTGTCAACGACAGCGTCGCTGCCATGATCTCCAATGGTTCGCTCGACGCAAGCTCGAAGAGCTGGCTGAAATCGCCGCTCAACCCAGAAAACCTGAAGGACTGACGAGGACGTCCCACTCACTAGAGCATGATGCCGAAAACTGTAAGCGATCGCGGTGGCATCATGCTCCAATTCTTTGGTTGAGAGGCGGATCCAGATTTCGGGCCGACCCGGCCCAGATCATCCGGCCCCAAAGGACAGAAGATGAGATACAGCCTCGATTTCAACTGGCTTTGGGACGGAATGGGAGCTCTGGCCGATGGCGCAGGCACGACGCTTGCACTGACGGCCTGCACATCGGTCCTGGGGATCGTTTTCAGCGTGCTCGGCGCGGCCGCGCGCCGTGCGCCTTATCCATGGTTGCGCAAGGTCGTCGGCCTGTATGTGGAAATCATGCGCAACACGCCATTCCTGGTACAGCTATTCTTCATCTTCTTCGGCTTGCCGAGCATCGGCATTCGCCTGGATCCGATCGCAGCGGCCGTCCTGGCCATGACCCTCAACATGGCGGCCTACACGATCGAGGTGGTCGGGGCCGGACTCGATGCCATACCGAGGGGCCAGAAAGAGGCTGCGCAGGCACTCGGCCTGAGGCCCCGGCTGGTGTTCATCAAGATCATCCTGCCGCAAGCGCTCGCCATCATTTTTCCCGCGCTGACAAGCCAGATCATCATCATGATGCTGGAATCGGCGGTGGTTTCGCAAATATCCGTCCGCGAGCTAGCGCAGGAGGCTGATCTGCTTCAGGCGCGCACCTTCCGCTCCTTTGAGACCTATCTGGTCGCGACGTTGATCTACCTTTCGATGTCCGCCGCGCTTCGCCGGCTCCTTGTCGCCGGGAAACGCCGTTTTCTGGGAGCCGGTCTGGAATGATTGAGTTCACGTTCTGGGACATTCTGCGCAATCTTGTCTTCGCGACACGCTGGACCCTGTTGCTTTCGCTCGCAGCCTTTGCCGGCGGTGCCATCGTTGGCCTGGCGATCCTGTCTGCACGGATATCGAAAACGCGCTGGCCGCGCACCTTCGCGTCCGGCTACATTGCCCTGTTTCAGGGAACGCCGCTCCTCATGCAGCTCTTCTTGATGTTCTTCGGCCTGCCGATGCTCGGTTTCCGGATCGAAGCATGGACCGCGGCCATCTGCGGCCTGACGTTCTACGCAAGCGCTTATCTTGCGGAAATCTGGCGGAGCGGCGTCGAGGCGGTGCCGCGCGGGCAATGGGACGCTGCAGCCAGCCTTGGCTTGCATCGGCTCCTGGAACTTCGCCTTGTCATCCTGCCGCAGGCTTTCCGGATCACACGCGCGCCGACTGTCGGGTTTTTGGTCCAGTTGATCAAGAGCACCGCACTGGCCTCGATCCTCGGCTTCGAAGAGCTGCTGAAAACCGCGAACGCCATCAACAACGCGACCTTCGAACCTTTCAAGGTCTACGGTCTCGTCGCGGTGATCTTCTTCGCCCTCTGCTATCCGCTTACGCAATACGCCAGAATTCTGGAAAAGAAAGCTGCGTTTGGCTGAGCTGTGCCGAGTTGGCTCCGCATTCCGATCGCAACGGAGTGTCTAGGGCCGATGCCGGGTTGAAAAGCCTGCTCTCGTTCGATCACACAGAACTCGCTTTATCCAGCCGACACGGCCGCAGTCAGAACTTATTGGGAGATCGCTTCAATGACCGACACACAAATCCGTATTCTCGACTCCCGGACAACAGGCGAACTTCTACCTTTCGGCGCACTGGTCGCGACCCTGCGGCAAGCATTTTCCGAAGGCTGCGTTGTGCCGGTCCGGCATCACCACACGATTGCAAATAGTGGCGGGCGGGATGCGACGCTCCTTCTGATGCCGGCCTGGCATGAAACGCACCGATCGGAGCGCTACCTTGGCATCAAGATCGTCACCGTCTTTCCCGGCAACACGGCGCGCGGCATTCCCGGCCTGACCTCGACATACATGCTCTATGATGGTCGGACCGGGCTGCAGCTTGCGCTGCTTGACGGAAACGCGATCACGACGCGTCGCACGGTGGCGGCATCGGCCCTTGCCGCCGACTATCTTGCCCGAAAGGACGCCCGCCGTTTGCTGGTGATCGGCGCAGGCCGCGTCGCGAGCCTCATACCCGATGCCTACTGCATCGTCCGGCCGATCGCGCATGTTGATATCTGGGATATCGATCCCGTCAGTGCGGAGCGGCTGGCGCAGAGCCTGCGGCAACGGGGGCTGCAGGCAACTGCCGTCACGAATCTGGAAGCCGCGGCGCGGCAAGCCGATATCATCAGCGCGGCGACGCTGGCGACCGCGCCGCTTATCCGGGGCGAATGGCTGCGGCCGGGCACCCATGTCGATCTGATCGGCGGCTTCACCCCGGCGATGCGTGAGGCCGATGACGAGGCGCTCCGGCGCTCCTCGGTCTATATCGACACCCGCGAAGCCCTTCATGAAGCGGGCGATCTGGTTCAACCGATCAGGACTGGCGTCATTTCTACGGATGCGGTGCGCGCGACACTCGACAACCTGTGCCGACGCAATATTCCGGCGCGGACGTCCAACGATGAGATCACGCTCTACAAGGCAGTCGGAACGGCGTTGGCGGATCTTGCCGCCGCGACGATGGTATATGAAGCCGCTTTGATCGCCAGCTGATCGTCCAAGGCGCATGGAGGCCGAGACGTTAAAAATTCTTACGCCCACCAATGGCAGAATGTTCCGGAATCCCTTTTGGTGAACGAGAAGACACCGTTCGTGAAGCCGCTTTTTTGCCAACCACGTCGAGGGCTCGGCCAGGGCAGCGGTTCGCGGGAGGGCACACATCACCATCTGCGTCCATCAATGCTAAAAGCCCTGGGGCTACCCAATCCTTTGTGGCGGCGTGCAAAGTAGAAGTGTCACTTTGGGGGGCGCCTTCAGCCATTTGGAAATGCGACACTCGGCATCTCCACTTGCGCTGAGGCAAAGCCCTCGACCGGACCGGCTGGTTGGGATTGCAAGGGAAGATCGGGGGCCGGGTGAGTTGGACGCCGCCTCGATACGAGAAATCGCTCTCTGCCGCTGGAAAAATGACGGTAGGATCGGGGACAAGATCCGTCCGCCGTCCCAGTTTACGACTGCCCAGTGCGTTATAATTAAAACGTCACGAGGGATTGGAGAAGAGGCCTTGTGCCAGTCCGGCAGCGCGCAGCGCGACGCTGATCCTGCGGCGGCCTGTCAACTCGGAGCGGCGCGTGCTAGATCACTTGCAACGGATGCGCCGACGTGGTGCGGCGTGCCCGCAATCTTCGTCATGCAAGGCGATCACGATGAGACAACTCAGTGAAGAGTGCCGACGGACCCTGGGAGAGATCGCAGAGCGGTACGGGGTCAGCTTCGGCGCGGTGGAGCACCTTCTGATGGCGATTATCGCCGGGCAGGCGACACAGGCCCAGTTCAACCATCCCGATCTGGGTGGGATGGGGCAATGGTCGCAGGGCGGCATGATCATGGTCGGCGACATGTTCAACAATGCGCTAAAAGCGAACGTGGCCGGGATTTGTTCCGAGCTTGCGGCCTTGGTGCACGGCATGGATTTGCTGGGCCCGCAGGCGTCGCACCAGTCCCAATATCAAGGTCAGGGCGGCAGCGTCAGCCTGTTCCTGCCTGGCGCACTGTCGGCTGGAAACTGGTGGCCCGAGGAGTTTGGGCATCCTGCCTCGACCGGGGCGCAGAATGACCTTCGCTATGCCTTGTTCCCGACAATTCGACGGCTGGCGATCGATATCGGTGGCCGGGTTACGATCTATGACACGAAGGACCATCGAATTGGCGGGTTCTCACAACAGCAAAGCGGCGACCAGTCGCTGAGCTTTACCTCTCAGTACGGGCTGGTGAAAATTTCGGAGCTGGATGTGGTACGGCAGGGCGGCAAGGAACCGGCGGACACGTCGGCTACCGGAACATCCGCCGCCACGGCTGCGCCGTCGATATTCGCATCGTCCGCGCCGGAATCCGCCGAGCCACAACAAGCGACACGTCCAGCAGCGGAGGCGCTTCGGTCGGATGAGGACATCTTCGACAAGATCGAACGTCTCGCGGCACTTCATGCAAAAGGCATTCTCACGGATCAGGAATTCGAGGCCAAGAAGTCGGACTTGCTCAGCCGACTATAGCATCCGATGAACGGGGCTTTCCACACGGAGGTCAATGGAAGGCTTTCCATCGAGCCGGCGGCCGAGCTGACGGGCAATCTCACCAGTCGGAACATTGCGTTCCCTGAGTTGGTGAAGACGTCGTCGATCGGAAAGGGTGATCTGCAAAAGCAATGCGACACCCAAAAATCTCCAGAGCGAAACCATTGTAATCATTGGCATGTCGCACTTGAAAATAGAATGTACCCCCCTACAATGCTGCATGTGGCGGCAAGGTTGGAATGTCCGTTTGTGCGCAAAGTTAAAGTGTCACTTTGGGCGCGTCTTCAGCCATTTAGAAATGCGACACTCGGCATGTCCACTTGCGCTGAGGCAAGCCCCCGACCGGACCGGCTGGGCCGGGTTGCAAGGGAAGGGCGGGGGCGGATGAGACACACCCATCGGCGTTCCTGACGTCCTTGACTGTGGCAATCCGGAAGAAAAACGTCGCGCGCTCTATCGCGAATACGGGTTTCTACCTTTCCATTCGAACGAGATGCGCCTTTTCCTTGCAAGCGCATCCGTTCGGACGTTGATTGCGGACGAGTGAGTGATCTCGGACGTCGAAACACCATCATAGCCTTCCGCGCCCACAGATCGCCGAGCAGATCCCGATCGCACCAATCGGGCAAAGAAGAATCGGTGTTCCGCCTGCTTTTCCAGTGACGCGACGTCGACCGGATAGGGTGAGGGAGCAATTCATGCATTCCGACCGACAATCAGATCCTCAGGCGAAGGTGACTTGCTGAATGTCTAGATCTAGACTATATCTATTTTCAGATTGGAGCAATGTAATGCGGAACGCTGAACAGAAGATAGATGGGACGGTACTACCGCGCCTTCAAACAGATCGGTTTGCTCCCTCGAATCGAAAAAAACTCAGTGCGCCATCGCTGAGGACCTTCTTGGCCATTGCGGATCTGTGGGCGTTGACCGAAGAGCAGCGATTACTCGTTCTCGGTTATCCATCACGGTCGACTTATCATAGCTGGGCCAAACAGGCCCGTGAACATGGCGTGTTTACCCTGGACGTCGACACGCTTACTCGAATCTCTGCAGTGCTGGGGATTCATCAGGCGCTTGGCATCCTGTTCTCCAACGAACGGGCGGGAGTAGAGTGGTTGCGCATGCCGCATCAGGCGCTTGCTTTTGGCGGTCATCCCCCGCTTACAGTCCTAACCAATGGAACTCAGGACGGACTGATGACTGTCCGTCGATTTCTGGACGCGGCGAGGGGCGGTGTATACATGTCCCCAAACACTCTAGACGAAGCATTTACGCCATACGACGACGGGGACATTGTGTTCCGGTGACCAGTCGCTTTGCCCCGGCGCCATATCCCTCATTCCGGCTAGTGCCGTCGCAGTTTCCGCCGATCGGGCTGTTTGACACAGTTGCTACGGCGGCTGATCTCGAGGCTGTGATGGAGCTTGTCGGCTGGACCAACGACCGATTGGTCGCTGAACGCATTCAGCGACTCCCCCAAGATGAATGGGTTTACAGTGTTCCCAACGCCAGTGTGGTAATGGCTGCGTTCCTGCATGTGGCTCCTGATGGAATGCGGTTCAATGGCGGGGATCTTGGTGCCTGGTATGCGGCCGATGATCTTCGCACAGCCGCTGCCGAGGTCGGGCATCATCTTCGCCGCGAGGTCGTTGCCCGCGGTGTGAGAGAAATGGCGCGCTCCTACAGATGTTACACCGCAGTTCTGCACGGAGACTACCTGGACATCCGTGGAGAGCAGTCGCGGCACTCTGCGGTATATGACAGTGCCAGCTATGCAGCTTCTCAAGCGCTTGGTGAGCAGGTCCGGGCGGGCGTCGGCGCAGGTATCATCTACGACAGCCTGAGGCGCAGGACCGGCGTGAATGTTGCGGCACTTCGGCCACGGAACATTCGGGATGTCACGCAGACCGACCACTTTGAGATCACTGTGTCCGCCGGTGAACGCCGAATCGACGTGCGGAAGCTTTCGAGCTGAGAGGCATCATTTTGTGAGTTCATGGCGAACCGCGACCTGCGGGCTTCGAGAGGCTAACCGGTACGCCGGATTTGCGCGAGGAGTTTCTGGCGGAAGACTTCGGCGGGTGTTTTGTAGCCGAGGCATTTGCGTGGTGTCGCGTTCAGATGATTGCAGATCTCGGTGAGATCGCCGTCGCTGAGAGACAGTGGATCCACCTCTCTCGAGAGCCATTTCCTGGCCCGTCTGTTGGTGTTTTCGACAGTGCCTTTCTGCCAAGGGGATTGTGGATCGCAGAACCATGTTTGCGCTCCGATGCTCGCCTGCAAGTAGGGCCAGTCGGTGAACTCAGTCCCACGGTCAAAGGTGATCGAGCGGCGGGCGAGGTGGGGTAGAGACTGGAGAACCTGGATCAGCCCGTCCATCACTGGTCTCGATTGCCGGTCATTGTTGCGCAGGAAGACGGCGAAGCGACTGACCCGTTCGACCAGCGACGTCACGTTGGCCTTTCCGAACTTCTTGCGAAACTGGATGAGATCGCATTCCCAATGCCCGAACTGTTTGCGCTCGGCGACGGCGTCTGGCCGGTAGAGAATGTTGACATCCGGGGTGAAACGCCTGCCATGGCGGCGTCTGGCGTGCCGTGGCCGGCGTCTGGCACGATGCTCCGGCAGATGTCGCCACAGCTTGATCGCATGACCGTCCGATGAATAGGCGAACTTGTAGATCGTCTCATGGCTGACGGAGATCGGATGGCGCTCAAGCTGCAACCGGCCAGCAATCTGTTGCGGCGACCGCCATGCATGATGCGCTCAATCACCGACTGGCGCAGATGCGAGAACCGGGCAAGTTTGCGCAGCTTGGCACGCCGTTCTCGCGCCGTGTCATTGGCCATCACGCAATAGTAACCCTTGAGGTCCGGCATCTCACGATCCTCGAAAGTATTGCGGCGCAGCTCACGGAAAATGGTTGAGCGATGTCGGTGCAGTTTCTCGGCGATCACGTCAACGCTGATTCCAGCCGTACGCCAGCGAGCAATCTTGCGGCGTTCATCCATATCGATCTGGGAGTAGGTGCGCTTCATGTCTCGTTCCTTGCAGGGATAAACCGTTGTTATCTATTGCAAGTCGCACTTCATCCTTGAACCCACCTTTGATCACTGCATGTGGCGGCAGGGTTGAACTGTCCGTTTCGACGCAAAGTTAAAATGTCACTTTGCGCCGCCACACGGCACGACAATCAGCCCCCGATCTGTCCGGCTGTTCCAGGTTGCGAGGACAGACCGGGGCGAGTGGGAGGTAGCATACCCGGTCTTCAGACGCCCTGGTCACCGGGTCTGGTTTTCGCCCGCGGCGGCCCGTGCCGGTGCCAGTCACGCTAGGCGGCTCATCGCGAAAAAGCTTCCGGCGCCTGCCTGGTCGGACGCGGCAATGTCCGTCTGGTTAATTCCGATCTGGTCTTGTTGTGACGCCATTGCCATCGGACATCTACAAACTCGAAAGAGATGGCGGAGATCTTGGCAGTGAGTTTAGACTTGCCCAATCTATCATAAATTGATAAATTTTGATAAGTTGAAAGGTAAGGTCATGCCAGCGAGTTACAGCATTGGATCTCACTATGAAGCTCTCGTGCAAGAGCTTGTCAAAAGCGGTCGCTATGCCAGCGCGAGCGAGGTCGTGCGCGATAGCCTGCGCATGCTTGAGGAACGCGAAGAGCAGCGGGCTGCAAAGTTGTCGGCGTTGCGTGAAGAAATTCGCAAGGGTGTCGTGAGTGGCGATGGACTCCCGGCAGCATCAGTGCTTAATCGCCTCGAAGCGAAATACCGCAGGTAATGGATATCGTGTTCGCTCCCGCGGCGGCGCAGGATATTGAGGAAATTGGCGACTACATCTACGCGGAGAATCCGCCGGCGGCGATCCGGTTCATTATGGGGTTGAGAAGCCGTTGCAGCCGTATTGCTGGCGCGCCGAGCGGGAGGAGGTCTTCCTTGGTGGTCACGATGACGGCGTCGCAGGCAACGATGGATCCGACCTCTTCGAGGCCACGAAGACGGCCATCGCCTTGGAGCGATCCTACGGCATGGGCGAGAAGCTTGCCTCCTATGGCGATCTCAGTCGGCGCCGTCTCGAAGAGATCGGCCATTTGGATCCTGAGTTAATGGCACGGGTCGACCGCATTCTCCAAGAGCAGCTCGATCGGGCGAAAGGAATCCTTGAGCGGCATCGGAGACCCTGCATGATGCTCGCCGATGAACTTGTCGCGCGGCTTGAGTTGCCGGGCAAAGAGGTCTTGGAGACGCTTGACCAACACAGAGGGGGGAGGGATGGATCCGCCATGCGACTTGATCTCGGCCCTCGGGTTCGATAAGCGAACTCCATGAAATCACGACACCGGGGCGGCGAATGGCCGGACGTCCGTGAGAGTCCAGGACTCCGGGAAAGGGCATTCGCGTTATGCTCGTCCCGGAGATCCGCCATCTCGACGTTCGATCACATGAGGGAGCTACGCGGTCTTCTTCGTGTTAAGCCGAAATCGGTTGGTCCTTTCCGGTCACCCGGTCGCGCACGCTCTCCAGAATCTCGTCGGACAAGGCGGGATCGTTCACCGCCCGGGACATGACGAGAGCGCCGACGAAGCTTGCGACATCCGCGATCGCTTGGCTGCGGTCAGGCTTGGAACCACTCTCCGTCTGCCAGTTCTCCATATGGGCAATCAACCCGCGGATATGATCTGTCACCGGGCCTCGCTCCGCTTCCGGCAGTCTTGCAAGCTCCGGCCCAAGAGCGGCCACGGTGCATCCCGCTCCAACGACGGCGCGATGCTCTGGTGAAAGATAGGATTTTGCGAAATCGTCCAAAGAACCATTGAGGGCATTGGCACCCAGCATGTTCTGCATCGCATGGGCCAGCGCTTGCTCTGCAAGATCGCTCTTGGATTTGAAGTGGCCGTAGAAGCCGCCATGGGTGAGGCCAGCCCCTTTCATGACAGCATCGACACCGACAGCGTGGATGCCATTCTCGCGAAACAGCTTTGCCGCTGTATCGAGAATGCGCTGTCGGTTTTCCTTTGCCTGTTCCTTGGTCGGACGCATCGGCAGATCCTTTTTAAAAATGCCCTTGACAAAATATATGACGAGCGTCATTTAAATGCAATACATGACGAACGTCATTTAAATTAACAGGCCCAGCGGAAACGCTTTTTAGAAGGATGAAGCACATGAGCATGCGTTATAGAGTTTTCGGCCGCACCGGCCTTCGCGTTTCGTCGTTGGCGCTGGGTACCGGCAATTTCGGCACCGGCTGGGGCTACGGCGCGGATCGAGAGACTGCGAAGCAGATATTCGACGGTTACCGCACCGCCGGCGGCAGTTTCATCGATACGGCCGACCAGTATCAGTTCGGCCAGTCGGAAACGCTGACCGGCGAATTCATCACTAGCGAGCGCGACGACATCGTGCTCGCTACAAAGTTCTCGCTGGGCGATGCGCCGACCAGCGGCTTGCAGCGCACTGGCAACAGCCGCAAGGCCATGATCCAGTCCGTGGAAGCCAGCCTGAAGCTCCTGAACACCGATCGCATCGATCTTCTCTGGGTGCATATGCCGGATGCCGTCACCCCGATCGACGAAATCGTCCGCGGCCTTGATGACCTCGCCCGTTCCGGCAAGATCCTCTATTCCGGCCTGTCGGATTTCCCAGCCTGGCGCGTCGCCACCGCCGCCACCGTTGCAGACCTGCGCGGCTGGTCGCCGATCTCGGCGCTGCAGATCGAATACAGCCTCGTGGAACGCACCGTCGAGCGTGAGCTGATCCCCATGGCCAATGCCTTCGGTCTGGGCACCGTTAGCTGGTCGCCGCTTGGCGGTGGTCTGCTCACCGGAAAATATCGCAAGGGCGAGACGGGCAGGGCACAAGGGCTCGGCGCGGTCATCCATGGCGAAAGCGACGATCGCAAGACGGCAACCGTTGACGCGGTTCTGGCGATTGCCGAGGAAACCGGACTTCCTGCCGGTCAGATCGCCATCGCCTGGGTACTAGCCAAAGGCACAACGCTGCCGATCATCGGTCCGCGCACCAAGGAGCAGCTCGACGACAATCTTTCAGCACTCAATGTTCGCCTGACCGAAGAGCAGATCGCCCGCCTCGATACCGCCAGCGCCATCCCGCTCGGCTTCCCCTACGACATCGTTACCGGCAGCCGCGGTCGTCTGGCGGGCGGCAAGGAGGATGTGATGGACTGGCCGGCCGCTGCGGTGAAATGAGGCCGTTGATCGGCCGAATTTTCCATCCGACATGCTCGGCCTGGGGCGAAGCTTCCGTTTCGCGGCGTGAATCCTCGGCTCAGCAGCCGGGGATGCTCTTCTGCGTTCATCACGGATCTTCTGAATGACTTCGAGGCGATGCAATTCTTTCTGCGACATGGTGATCATAAAGGACATGACGACTCCGACCGCTCATGGTCTCGACCAGGCTGAAGATCGTCATCCTTGCTCCCAACGTTGGCTTTGACCAGCGCGTCGAGAGGCAAGACTGTCGCATCTCTAACTGGCCCAACTGTCGCATTACTAAATAGAATGTACCCCCTTACACTGCAATGTGGCATAATCAACATTATGGAACACCCGAGCGGTTTTGTGTCTGTTGCTTTTGGCAATCAAACCGCTTGTTGCGTTCCTGTGGATGTCCTCGATAAACGGCGGTTTCACCTGTTGCTTTTTCGAAGCAGCATTGTGACATTTGCCCGCGTTCGGGAGCGCGGGTCAACATGCCGGTCAACCTCAATTCGTCATCGCTACCACCCACGCTGCGCGGCATGGCCAGCGTCGATCAGCACGGCATACCTCGGTTTTGGGCGACCATCTGGATCGATGTGCTGAAACCGACGATGGAGTCGTCAACCAGGCGCAAACACCTGACAGCCTTGGATCGGCTTTATGAAGCGTGCAATCGTCAGCGCGGCCGCGACTGCCTTGACCGCTTGATCGCCGAGGCTGACGCGGACGGCCTTGAGAATGTCCTGCTGGGCTTCCTCGCTCAACTCCGCAACGAAGCGATCATAACCGGGTTCGACAAAGCCTCGACGTGGACGTCTGCGGTGAGCTTTGTGATCGACATGCTCCGATACACGGGCAATTCTTTGGGCGCTCGCGCCGCCGAAATGGAGGCCAAGCTTCTCAGGCTCGAAGTCCTGTATCGCCAGCTTGCTCCCAACCCCGAGGCTACCGAGGGGCCGGTGGTCCGTGCGCTGCCTTCGACGGTGGTTCAGGACCTCTATGAAATCTTTCGACCAGATTCCGCACGCAATCCCTTCAAAACCGAGGCGCTTCGTTGGCGCAACCTCGTCATCTTCATGCTTCTCCTACGTCTGGGACTGCGTCGCGGTGAAGCAGCACTTCTGTGTATCAATTCCTTCAAGGAAGACTTCAACTACGACACCGGCGCAATGGATTACTGGCTCGACGTCGAGGAGACGCACGACGGTGACCCACGCTACGAGCAACCGAGCTTGAAAACCGCGCCGTCACGGCGGCAACTCCCGCTATCCAAGGAGTTTGTCGAGTTGATCCCGATCTTTGCTCAAAACTTCCGAGGCAAAGCAAACTATCCGCATCTTCTGATCTCCCAGAAATCCAAGCCTCTGTCGCTTCGATCCATGAACGAGATTTTTGAGGTGGCATCCAAAGCGCTCTCTCCGGAAGCGAGGAAATCTCTGAGTAAACAGGGCCTTGGCAGCGTTTCCTGTCACGATCTTCGACATACGTCTGCCGTCGTCCGAATGACACGATATCGGGACAAAGGGCTCGATCTGGACACGGCTCAAGGGAATTTGCGGGAATACTTCGGCTGGTCGGAGGAGTCCAACATGCCCCGCCTCTATGCGAAGGCCTACTTTGAAACCACTCTTGCCGAAGTGTGGGACGAGACGTTTGACACGTTCGTGGACGCCTTGAGGCGCATTAGTCCGGAGCGAAACCATTGAATAACAATGCTATCGAGCCGTATTCAGCGCCGTCAGTCGAAATCACGAGGATGTCTGCCAAGCTTCCACCACTGCCTCCTGTCATTCGGTACTTCGATGACTTCTACAATGAGATGAGGTCAATCCGTGACATATCGTCGAGCGGTAAGATATCGATCCTCGTAGACGGTCTCGAACGGTTTATCGACTTTGATGCGTTCGGTGTTTTGGACATCGTTATGAAGCACGTTGTAGTCGACTGGTTCCAGAGGCTTGATCCGACCACTGTGATCATGAAGGTTGCCAATGTCCTTAGGTACATCGCACGATGCGGACTGGAACCCGTCGCGTATCTATTTGTATCCTCGCCCTTTGACAGCCGAGCTTACTGGTCAACTCAGGTTCTATCAGATGTGAAAGCAGATGAGAGCTGGGCATTGCGAGCAGCGTTGCACTCGCTCTGTCGGCTGAACATCGGCCACTGGTCTCCGCTGTCAACCTCGATCATACGAGGATTAAAAAAGCCCGAGGGTCGACAAGTACCGCGTCGTTCGCGCTGGCGATTGTTTCCTGCCTCTTGATCAGCAGGCCATGATCGTCAATCACATCGACAGCCTCTGCGAAAAACTGGCGGTTGACCCAGCTTCGCTCGACAATGAAGAGGTTCGTGACGCTTGCATGCTCGTCATGTCTTTCCAGTACGCGTTCCGTCCAGGGCAGATCGCACGCATAGAGCTTGCTGACGTCCGGCTCTTCTCGACGGGCGCGGTGCACGTCGCCGTGTCGATCATCAAGCAGAAGGACAACAACAAACGCATCCGCATCACGCGAAAGATCAAGCGCGAGTGGGGACCGCTCTTCAATGAATTGGTCAGACGGCGGGAAGAGGGTTCGCTCCAACTGGAGGAGGGTGCGCCCCCTCGCCTGCTCTTCGGCCTCACGCCACAGGGGGTCAGCCGCGCCATCATGGAACTGACCGAGGAGCTGACTGGTGACGCTTGGTCACCGACCGACCTGCGGCACACTGCAGCCCAACGTCTTGCCGATGGTGGTATCTCACATGTCGGTCTCACGGAGTTCATGGGGCAGACGAGCGACCGCATCGCCAGCGTCTACTACGACAAGTCTCCTGCGCAGGCACAGCGCATCAACGAGGCGCTCGCCATCTCGCCAATTTATTCCAACATCGCCAAAATCGCGAAGACCAAGACTATCGACAAGGCGATGCTTCTCGGCTTGCCACCGGACCAGCAGATTGGCGGCGTACCGCACGGCGTTCCCATTGCCGGGATCGGGGGCTGCGGACTCGGTCAGAGCCTTTGCACGAAGAACCCGGTCTTGGCTTGTTACACCTGTTCCAGGTTCATGCCGCTTGGCGAGTCAGAAATACACGAGGAGGTACTCGAAAGCCTTCGTCCGGTCGTTGTCGAATTTGCATCTGCCTCACGCAATAACGAGCAGTCTCCGGCCTACGCGCAGCTCAAAGCCACGATGGATGCGGTCCGCCGGGTCGTTGAAGAGTTGAAATCCGACCGAATCCAAGAGCGTCACCCATGAACCCGTTTTATGCAGAATATATTGCGACGGCCAAAAGGTTGGCTGCCGAGCGCGGGTTGATCTGGGACCTCGACTACGACGACCAGGGAAAGGTAAGCAAGGAAACACGTTGGGACCTGATCGGGCTAGTCGGCATGTTCCCGCCACCCCCACTTTATCTGGGGCAGGTTGGGGTCGATCCTAATGCGCATGAAAAGCTCAACGAGATCAGAAGGAGGATGAATCAAAGTCCGATTACCGCCGGGCCGATGACACTGCACTGGCGTGAACTGTACCAGGCAGTTTTGATACATCAGCTTCTTGTCCGCAAGACGAAGCCGCAGAGCGCGTTCCAGGTCGCACAAGGTATCCGGCGACTGGCCCCCGCCGCCGAAGATACGCCGCCTTGGGCCGTAAAACCTGAGCAAGTACAACAAGCCTACAATGCCGTCCTTCAGTCGGCGGCCTCCGGCAAATTGGCGTTGGACTTCGCCGGTACCTTGCGGAACATCCTTGACGGTCAGAAGCTCGCAGACATCCCATCCCTAGCCCGGTTTTGCGCTCCCTACCCGACCAACGAGTCCCTGTCCGCTCAGCAGCAGGCGGAAACCGTACGCAAAAGGCAGAATGCTCATGGCGGCAAGAACGGCCTTCGTCGATCCCTAGCCGAAAGAAAATCGGCCACAAAGCTTCCAGATGAGCGTGCCTTCTGGGAACTGGTTCGGATCGTCTTCACCGAGACGCCGCGTACCTTCTCCGACGCCATTCGGTTCGCGGCATTCCGTGTGCAGATCATCATGGGCTTCCGGATTGGTGAAACTGCTCTGCTCCCTTTGGATTGGAAAAGATGGCGTGAATACTTCGACGCCGATGGCCGCCCTGCCGGGGAACATGGCGGCTTCTCTCGCTCGTTGATGATCCGGCATTTTGCCGAGAAGCAGGAAGATGACGAGCGTACGGACGGTGTCGCGCTGTACGAGAACACTCAGCACATACCGCCAATGTTCGAGCAGATTCTCGTGGAGACGCTAGATCATATCGAGCGGATCACTGCGCCTTTGCGAGAGCGGTTGAGACAGCAGACGGCGACGGGCCGCATCTTTCCAGAATACACCGATGACGCGCTGGTCCCTGCGTCAGAGATGTATGTTCGGATGACAGGCAATGCCATTTTTACGGATGTCGATCTTCCGGAGGAACTGGTTCGAACCTATCGGGAAAGTTATAATCCATCGTTCCTGGCTAAAATACAGGACATGCAGAAAGGCAGGGCACAGCGTGGCCTCTCTGCTTTCTGGACTAATCCTGCGCAAGAGCAAATTGCTGTTCGGAATGAAGCGGGTGTCCCGTTCGGTGGAAAAATCGACTGGCGGACGGCCTATATCCGTGTGGGAGACGTGGAGCGCCATATCCGTGAGAGCCGCGCCACCAAGCTCTCCGATACCAGCCCGACGAGGACGACCGATGGAACTCTTCTTTATCCCCATGAGATGATGTTCGTGGTGCCGGTAAGGAATTTGATCGAAGGGCGTAATGACGGCGTCTTGGATACGACGCTTTACTCAGCCGTTGGCCGTTTGGATGTTGGAGACCTGAAAAACATCCTTGGCGGTTATGGCGGTCAAACCTGCATCTTCGCCCGCTACGGACTGACCGAAGAGGATCGCGCCTTTACGATGAAGACGCACGCTTTGCGTCATCTTCAGAACACGGAGCTGTTCCGTCTCGGCGTCGCCGACACGATCATCACCAAGAAATTTAATCGGCGCAGCGTTCAGCAGAGCCACGTGTACGATCATCGCAGTCTGGCCGAGGACCTTGCCAACATCGATCTCCCTCCGGAAGCGGAGGAGCGGCTAGGCAACAAGGCACTGCAGGTCTTCAAGCTTATCTCAGCCAACAGGGCGCGGGGTCCGGTGGTCGATGAGTTCCGTAAGGTCCAGCGCGAGTACGGAGACGAGGCGGCTTTCGACTACCTGAATGCCGAGGCAGACGGACTGCATGTCACGCCTTATGGCCTGTGTATGAATAGCTTTACCAGCGACCCCTGCCCCAAGCACCTAGAATGCTTCAATGGGTGCCTTCACCTAGCGCGGACGAACGTGATCAGCGAACAGGAAAACCTCGAACGCATGCGTGACAGGTTCGCGAAGGTGATCATCACGCTGGAGGCACTGCCCGAGGACCGCCGCAACATCGGCTGGGCTAACCAGCTCACCCACGCCCGTGTCCGGTACGAAAACATCGTGACGGCGCTCGGCACAGAGCCGGGAATGCAGGTGTTCCCCGACGGAGAAGACCTGTCGGTCACGGCCGAGCAGAAAGCTGGCACCACCATCATAGACACGATGAAGCGGCTGAGGGACCTCGATGATTGATAAGGCCCAGATTCTCGAAGAACTCCTTGAGGCGATGATCGCCGAGGACGAGGACATTACCGTCCGTGCCGTGTGCAGGAGGAGTGACGGCGTCTTCAAGCACGCCACCGATATCACGCGGAACGAAACCCGCAACGAGAGTGTGAAGTCGGCGATCGCCAAGCAGGAAACCATCCGGACAGCCGTCAACCGATCCAGCAAAAAGTCTCGTGCCGAACTGGAAAAGCTCGTGGCGGCGAAGAACGCGGAGATCGCGCAGTTGCAAGCCGACAAGGAGTTGCTGACGGCTTCACACCGCAAGATGATCCTTGGCGTAGCGCAGATGGGTGGCCTGCCCATCTGGAGACAGTTCTTCGAGCGATACCACGAGGTCCTCGACAAGCTCGACAGCATGGATGCCATTCCCTCCGGTGAAGTCGTCGCTCTTCCTCCGAGGAAGTCCTGATGGCGCGAGGAACGGGCAAGAGCGGCGTCGAGGTCGCCCAGGAGCATGTCGATGCCCTGGAGTCGTATCTGGAGAACCTCGGCGACCAGCCGCTGCCACGCTATGGCGGCGTCGAACTGAACAAGAGCGCCATCGCGAAGGCCTGCGGCTTCGACCGTCAGGTGTTCCGCACCAATCCCCGTTGCGCCGAAATCCTCAGCGACGCCGACGACCGTGATCGCAAGGCCAACCTGACACGCCTCGAACAGGCGGAAGCGGACCGCGAGCAGAAGGCCAAAGTGGACGGCAACCAGATGGCTCTTGAAGAGGAGAACCTTCGGCTGAAGGCGGAGAACGCCTCGCTGCGCCGCGACCTGGATCGCATGAAGCGACTGAGCGCGGTGATCGCCGAGACTGGTAGACTTCCATGATTGGGTGTTTGAAGTCTGGTCCTCGGAGCCGCGCCGTCGTGGTCCCGACAGGCCGTGGGAGCTGGATCGCAGTGAACGAGGCGCAGGGACCCGCGACGTCCCGTCGTGGGTGGCCGCAGTGAACGGAGAGCCAGAGCCCATGGCAGGGGCCAATCAACGACGGGGTGGCGCAGAGGGGCAGACGTTCCTGGTCCTTGGTGAGCGTTCTGAGCAGTCCTGGGAGCTCTCCATCACGTCAGTCCATGCCAGCCGGTTCGGCGACCATGTCATCATCGGTCGCGACGAGACCGAGCAGCTCCGCCGTGCCCTCGTTCTTTCCAAGAGATCGCCGCGTGATCCGGCCGTTGGCGAGACGTGGCGTGTCACAGGCTCGATCCAACTCCATCCAGAACATGGTCCGCAGCTCCATGCCGAGGTGGCACTGCCCCTCGTCACCAAAGGGCGGGCGATTATCCGCCACCTTGCTACCGACAAGCGCTTCATCGGGATCGGCTGGGCGACGGCAGAAAGGGTCTGGGAGCGCTTCGGCGAGACCACCTACGACATCATCCGGGATCGCGATCTGAAGGCGCTCGCGGACGTCGTCGGAGCGGATCGGGCCATCGCTATCGTCGACGGGTTCGGCATGCTCGCCGAAGAGGCCGAAATCTTCCGCTGGCTGGATCGATACGGTGTCTCTCCTCGCGTGGCTGGTGCCGCCGCCCGTGTCTGGGGTCTTGGAGCCATCGACCGCATCAAGGCCGATCCCTTCACGATGACGTTGCTGGAGCCGTGGAAGGATGTGGATGCGAGAGCACTTCGGCTCGGTGTTGCCCTGGATGATCCGAGGCGACTGACGGCCGCCGTCGAGGAGGCGTTGGCCATCCGCTTCCGGGCAGGGAACATGGCCTCCCCTTCCCCGGTTCTGAAACATCTGGTGAAGCGGCTGCTTGCACCTTGGACTGGCGATCCGGTAAGTGCCATCGATCTGGCCTTGGCCAGCGGTCGCGTGGTTTCTCCAGCTTGCGACCTTCTGCAATCAAGAGCCTGTCGATTCATGGAGGATGAGGTCGCTCGGCAGATCGGCGTGCGCATGGGCCGCGAAGTTCCGGGATTCGACGGCAAGCTGGTTGTCGATGCCATGGCCAAGGTCGAGGCGGATATCGGCTACGCCCTTACCGATGCGCAGCGAGAGGCGGTCTTCATGGCCACCACCTGCGGCGTCTGCGTGATCAGCGGTGGCGCGGGCACGGGCAAGACGACCGTCGTCCGGGCGATCCTTGCCGCGCTGGAGGCCATGCGCGATCATCTTCCAGCTTCGCAGCGCCATGGCGTCGAACACCTGCAGGTGGCACTGGCTGGGCGTGCCGTCAGGCGGATCAGCGAAGCCACAGGTCGCCCCGCAAGCACCCTCTCGCGGCTGGTGCACGACATCGAGGATGCTGGCCGCCGCGTCCAAGCTGGCACTGTCATCTTCGACGAATCCTCGATGCTCGATACCCCGTCGATCTACCGGGTGCTCGCGCAGTTGCCTATCGAGGTCAACCTGATCTTCATCGGTGATCCCGGCCAGCTCCCGCCTATCGGACCCGGCCTGCCCTTCCACACCATGGTCAAGGCACCGGGCATTCCTTCGGTCACTTTGGACATTGTTCACAGGCAGGACGACGCCACCGGCATTCCGGCCGTCGCATCCGCCGTGCGCACCGGGAAGGCGGTCGGCCTCAGGCGCTTCGATCCGAATGTTGCGCTGACACCTGGCGTCTATCTCTTCCCGGCGTCGAAAGATGATGTGGCCGGAAAGACCATAGCCGCCTTCCGCGCCATGTGCGGACGGGTTCCAGCCTATGGCAAGACGGCCGCCCTGCACGAGATGGACGTCCAGATACTCACACAGGTGAAGAACGGCCCGGCCGGATCGAAGGAGCTGAACCGTGCCATCGAGGTCGAATACATGGACAGGCAGCCCAACGTCGAGGATTGGGGTCTGAGCGTCGGCTCGAAGATCATGTGGCTGAAGAACGATTACTCGAAGGCCCCTCTGCTCGACGCCGAAGGGAAGCCCGTTGTCGACAAAATGACGGGCGATCCGATCTGCGCGGGGTTCATGAACGGCTCCCTCGGAGTCGTCACCAAACCCCATCCCAAAGGTGCCTGGGTGCGGTTCGACGATGGCGCTGAAGACGCGATCACCACGGCCGATCTTGAGAAGCTCACCCACGGCTGGGCGATCAGCGTCCATAAGGCACAAGGGTCGGCATTCAAGCGGGTCATCATCCCCGTCGTCCGGTCGAAGCTGCTGGACCGGACCATGCTCTACACGGCCATAACTCGCGGTATTGAGGCCGTCGTTCTCGTCGGAGACATTGATCTCATCAATGAGATAATCGCGGCGTCTCCTTCGAGCCTCGCCAGGCACACTGCCCTAAGGTTTGTCGTGGAATAAGCGAAGGTGCGTGTCATTACGCTTCCTTGGATGCCAGCCGCTCCTTACGCATGAAGGCCCAGTCGATCAGTTCGGCCATCGACGGCCCGAGCGCTTTGCCAATCTCGGTCAGCGCGTATTCCACCTTGGGCGGCACCTGAGGATAGACGGTGCGGGTGACTATGCCGTCCTTCTCCAGTTCCTTCAGTTGCTGGATCAGCATCTTCTGGTTCACGCCTTCGCACCGCCGTTCGAGTTCGGAAAAGCGAAGTGGCTCTTTGGCTCCGAACAACTGGCAGATGATCACGATCTTCCATTTGCCTTCCAGTACCCGGAGGGCGTCGGTGGTCGCTTCTGCCCACTTGAGATGCTGTTGCGGGTCTCCGCACTTCCAGTCCCGATCCAATGTCATACTTACCTTTTGGTGGGTAACCCACTTATCCGTCAGTTCTTGTCGATGCCGCAGTATCTAATATCTTGGTGGGCAGAGCAACAGGAGCATCGGCATGAAAATCGGCATCATCGGCATTGGCAACATCGGGGGCACCCTTGCCCGCAAGCTCGCATCTGCGGGCCATGAGGTCAGGGTCGCGAACTCCAAGGGCGCGGACGCTGTGCAGCCCTTCGCGGAGGAGATCGGAGCGACTGCCGCCGACACGAACGGAGCTATCGCCGGGGCAGATTTGGTCATCATATCCATTCCGCTTCCCGCCATCGAAAAGCTATCGAAAGACCACTTTAGCGACCTGCCTGCCAGTGTCCCGGTCGTCGACACCAGCAACTACTATCCTGGCCTGCGCGATCCGCAGATTACCGACCTTGATGCAGGTGAGGTCGAAAGCGTGTGGGTCTCAAAGCAACTCGGCCGTTCCGTCATCAAGGCGTTCAACAATATCCTTGCGCATTCGCTGGCCGAACTGGGTCAGCCTGAAGGGACGCCCGGTCGCCTGGCAGTAGCGGTCGCCGGAGATAACGACGCAGCGAAGCAGCTTGTTATGAGGATTGTGAGCGAAGTCGGGTTCGATCCGGTTGATAGCGGACCGCTTTCGGAGTCCTGGCGGCAGCAGCCGTCGACGCCAGGATACTGCTGCGACTACGACGCGCCCACCATGCGCAAGGCGCTCGATGCGGCGGTGAAGGGTGAGGCGTCTAAGAAGCGTGACCAGCTCATGGGCAAATTTGCAACGCTCGGAGCGAACCCCACCCACGATGATGTCGTGGCAATGAACCGCTCGCTGAATCCTCTACAATAAAGCAACAGAGGCCATGCTTTTGATCTGCAACATAGGCTGTACGTGTTGCAGATCGATGCCTCGTGAAAAGCAACAAACGCGCTCTGAACCGGTGTGCAACACCCTTTGTTGGATCGAGCGGCGCAGAAGCCCTGTGGGAGAAAGCCTTAGCTTTACTCACTCACCCAGCTTCAACGCCGAAACCGCACTCTTTGGAACATCTAGGCGGTTTTGAACGTGTAGTGTGAAAAGCAACGTTGTATTTCCCACAGCAAGGTTTGGCTTCCGCAAAAGCAACGCGAAAATTCCTACGACGCATGCGGCTGTCTTCGAGGCCATTTCACGCGCTCGTTGGTCGCGGATTTTGTGAGAGAAGTAATCAACCAGAGTGCGTCGCAGCTGGAAAGCGCGCCAATCGGTCTCTAAAGCTATTTCCGCCTAAATCCGAACAGTTTCGTCGTAGCAACAAGTCGGTCCGAACACCCCAAGGCGTCGGCGATGTCGTGCAAGCGATCGATTGAGAAACCCGGGTTTGCGGCGCACCTTTGGAGGGCGTCGAAGAACGTCTGATCTGTGGCTCGAGCAGCGGCTGCTCTCACTCGGTTAAGTGGACTGAAAATGAATAGGTCGACGAGTGTTCGCTCCTGGTCGGTGACGCGGACATCGGTTCCAGCTAGCCTCACACTGTCGATTCCGACCGTTAAAAACCTGGGATTCCGAGAACTGATGGCATCGACATGCTCCGTGCAATCGCCTCCTATGTTAACGGACCCGCCATAGCGACGTGGAACGAAAGCCTGTATCGATTCGGGTTGCTCGTTAGTCATTCCATGGAATCTGGCGGCGGTGAGAAGGCCGAGGGCTCCGTCTGGCAGCGCCAGGGCGAAGCCAACCCATGGGAGGTCGCGGCTATCAATCTTGCCCTTGAGCGCGTAGTAGCCGAAGGCAGTCCGCACGGCAATGCCGGCGACGACTAGCCGGCTGAGCGTTTCGTGTGGAATATTGGCGTTCACAAAGCACGAAAGATGAAGCGCGCCATCGGCTTGCTTGAGCATGTCAACAACTGAATCTGCGTGGGTCATAAGCCTGATTGCCTCCGTCCAAACGAATGTTCTTCCGGGAACGTTCCTCCGAATCTACGAACGTATGGCTGCGAGGTCGTTTGGCTATCCCGACGCCGGAGGATCGCGAACCGGGACCGACTTAGGTCAGGCGCTCCCACCCAGCGGGTGAAGTGAGGTTGCTGCGAGTACGTCCATTGAGCGCGGTCTTCTTTGTGAACTCTTTCCAGACGTAAGGACAACTGTCCGATCCTTGGTTTCGCTACAGCATCGACCCGAAAATCGGAATCGATTTTCGGAAAGCACGATGCGTAGGCTCAAAGAGTTAGAGCGTCCTTTGTGCGCCCATTCGAACGCACGGCGCTCTAAGTGACCAGGGTTTAAGCCGTCGAGGAACGCGCGGGTATTGGCGACAACGTACCTCGGGGCGGAAAGCCACTTGCGGCCGGTCTCCTTTTCCGGATGACCCTTTTCTTGTAGCCAAGTGCAAGCAAGGAATGCTCTGTGACCGATACCGCAACCCGATCGTCCACCCGCCCGTCCCCACCGCAGCCGAAGCAGCAATGGAATGCGCCTTCCCCCTCCTCTTCTTCGGCAAGTACGATGACGGAGAACGGGATGCCGCTGGTCCCACGCTTCCGATGGCAATCACCAAAGCTTTGCCGTCCATAGCTCGTGGCGTGGCTCACTCTCGCGCAGTTTTCGGCGCGCGCCGCTTGCCTGCCACCGGAAGGTCGTACGGAGGGCTTGAGGTTATATTTCCTGAGGAGGACGAGCGACCAAGCGATGGTTAGTTACGCTGAATGGGGCGTACGCGCCTCGGTTCGCTTCGACGATGAGATCGAGATATTCGATGCATCCGAAGAATTCGACACCGCGGAGGGCTGCCTGCGCTATCGCGCTCAGGAACTTGGCGACGACGAGAAAGTCGCTCGAGACTATTCAAAACGGCGTTCAGAGATATATGGAGGCCTTCGACAATCTTGCGCTTTGGGACCCCAAGGCTTCCATAGATATCGAAAAAGGCTTGGATGACCTCATCGAAGACCGCGACTGGACACGGTTCATAAGCCGAGCGGACCTTCGCGTACCCGAAGTGTCAGTATCAAAAGTCGCGCTCGTTCCGCACGAGGATTCGTGGCTCCTGCGATTTGATTACGCTAACGGCGCTGACCGAGGCACTGAGATGGAATACGCGCAAAATAAAAGAGGGCGTCTGAAAGTGCGGCGGGACAGCTACAGCGCTGTGCGTTCAGCGATACCAGCATTCAATGGTCGCCAGTTGAACAAAGTCTACGACGCCCTGCAAAGTGCGCTCGATGCGCGCCCTTCCGCAGCAGGAGCGGGTTCGTGACGCAATGCCAGGTAACTTCAACTCGCCAATGTTAACCTCTACCCTTCCTCAGAAACCGTTGAGCGAAGACTCCAAGAGTAATAACCGCAGGTTATACCGGAGTTTCCAAGAGGATTCCTGGCAGGTCGGCGATCAAGTATATGAAAAGTCGCTGACTGATCGGCGGGATAGCCACAGACTATTCGATCGCTTTCCCATCGTCGAACAGCGTCTACGGTAGTGACTCTTTAGGAGCGCCCAATTTCTGGCATGGCAACCCAAGCCCTGCCAGCAAAGCGAGGAAAAATGCAGCTTTCGCAGCGGAAGACTGACCCCGAAATCAATCTCATTGAGAGGTATAAGCCGCTGGGACTGATGGCAGTTCGCGCCGCGACAGAGATCAGACCTCGCCAGTTGTCGTATTCCGAGCCTCCCCTATCGCCCGACGGTGGAATTCCGGGGAATAAACAGCGGGACAGTGACTGAGCAGTGGTCCGACGTGGCTACAAGACGAACTGGCATCTACGTACTGAACAATGAGGGATCACACATGCGTGAGATCATTTGAATAGTTCAATTAATTGAAGTCCGCTAATAATCGCGTCTCAAACATGAGAAGGATTCATTAGTGGCTCGCGAGTCTATCAACGATCTAACTGCCTTTACCGAGGTCGCGCGCGAATGCAGCTTCACGCGCGCAGCCGCCAAGATGGGTGTCTCACAGTCCGCATTGAGCCACACAATTCGGCAGCTGGAAGCCAGGCTCGGGGTGCGCCTCCTGACGCGAACAACTCGTGCGGTATCCCTGACCACTGCGGGGGAGCGGTTGCTCGACGGGATCGGACCCCATATCGACGAGATAAACGCTCATATCGAAGCCTTGAGCGCACTCAAGGATAAGCCTGCGGGAACAATCCGCATATCTGCCGCAGACTACGCGATCAGCCATGTTCTCTGGCCGAAGCTCCGAAAATTTCTCCCGCAATACCCCGACATCAAAGTCGAACTCATCCTCGACAACGGCCTGACGGATATCGTTACCGAGCGCTACGACGCCGGTGTGCGTATGGGCGAGCACCTTGCCAAGGACATGATTTCCGCCCGGATCGGCCCCGACTTCAGCCTGGCCGTTGTCGGGTCCCCCTCGTATTTTGCCGAACACAGCGTGCCCGCTCACCCTAAGGACCTCGTCGCCCATACCTGTATCAACTTCAGGCTTCCGAGTTCGGGAGGACTTTACGTTTGGGAATTCGAGGAGAATGGACAGGAAATCAGGATACGAGTGGACGGACAACTCGTGTTCAACAATACATTTAACGCGCTCGAGGCCACGCTCGACGGGTTCGGTATGTCTTACATCCCGCTCGAGATCGCCAAGCCGTATATCGAGGAAGGACGATTGCAGCACGTTCTCCAGGAATTCTCCCCTCCATGGGACGGCTACTATCTCTATTATCCCAGCCGACGTCAGTCCTCGCCCGCATTCGCTGCGTTGCTCGACGCGTTGCGCCATCGATCTTGAGTTTCCTCAACGCCCCTATGTCTTCGCCTCGTCATTCTCCAGATCGCCATCAGCACGTGGGTGATAATGGCGGGCAGCGTAAACACTGCCAGCCAATGACCGAAGAACGGCGTGACGGAGGCGGTAAAGTCCCAGAAATCCAAGCTGTAATTGAACGTCAGCTTCGTCGAGACGCCAAGGGTCCGAAAGCTCGCCGTGCCCTGCAAGGCAAAGGCAGCGCCCATCGCCAGGAGGACGGCTCGCAATACCGGGTTCGTCTGTCTGACACCCAAAAAGTTCAGTAAGCTCGTTCGCAAACGCTCCCAATGCAGGCCCACGTGGATGCCGGTGACGATGATGACCCAGTAGGCAGCGAACCAGTGTATTTCTCTGAGGTAGACAGAATCTGGGATGGGCAGCCAGGCAAAGACCGACTTGGAAATAACCACGCTGGTGACGAGCAGCACACCCATGTTTACAATGAGACCAAAATGGAGGAGCACGCGGACAGCTCGCCTCGCATCGTACTTCCCACGCGTCAGGTTATTGAACCAAGTCCGGTTCATGTAGATGTGCCAGCAGAGGAACGTAAAGAGCCCGGTTCCGAAGGCTTCATGGGGCACGTTGCCCAGCCACCAGTAGGCAAGCGAGAGAAGCAACAGCGCGAGCATCAACGACGGCAGCATCACGCGCTGCAAAAGAAAGCTTTTGAACATGGGGAATGACACGCCCCTGTGCCTATTCACTTCAACGACAGCGCGTCGGTGAACGTGAACATGAACTGGCGATCCTCGCGCGAACGATGGCACGAGTAGCACTGCGCTACGTTCTCGTCGGCCTTGATGGACTTGTCCGGCCAGAACCATTGATACGCCCAATCGGCCGAGCCCTCGCCCATTTTCTGCGCGACGAGGTAGCGGTGCAGCACATCACTCTGGAAATCGACTAGAACCACATGCGTGCCGACTGCCACAGGCTGGCCAGCTTTGATCGCCGCGAGCGCCTCGGGGTTTGTCAGCATATGTTCTCGTGTCACGCCCCTCCGCACCGTGGTGTAGTGGACAAGTTTGTCCAAGGGAGGAAAGGTAACGGCGTTTTCTGCTGCGATAGCTGGCGTGGTTTCATTGATAACTGGGCCGGAAAAATAGCCGACCACGAAAACGACTAAGCCGGCAACGACAAACCAGGCCAAGCTCGCAAAGGTCTTACGTGGCATTCAAATAAATCCTTTCGTTGCCGGTCCTCCCCACCGAACGAGTCAAGAAGTGAGCAAACCGCTCGCTCCGGAGCATACGGAGGCGGCCAGACAACAGATAGCAAAGACGACAGGCCAGGATTAGAGCCCGCAACCGTTTGACGTTATGAGGTTATTTCATCAATCGAGAGAGAATACGCGTAGCGCCAAGAAGAGATGCCAAAGATCAGTCGGCTTCCAGTTGCCCGCCGAAAGCGACAAGTTGCTCAGTGGTATCGATGTCTATCTTCGCGCTCACGCCGATCTCGACGTCGATTGCGGACCACGACCGCAACCGAACCTGGCGCATTCTCGATCGGTGCAATAGTGCGTCACGCGTAGATGGACAAGCGGCGAGCTGCAACGTCAGCCAGGATGGAAAGGGCAAGTGAACTGGCGTCGCGAGCGGGTCCGAACACACCGATCGGCGCTTTTATCCATGGATTTGCGCCTTCGTGAACCCGGAGCTGTCGAGCCTATCGACCCTTTTGCGGTGAGTGCGAGTGCTTCCCAACGCACCGATGTAAAACGCGTTCGAGCGCAGTGCTGCGTGGAGAAGCGCCTGCTCCGCCTCGAGGTCGTGATGGAGAAGAACCACGGCGGTACAATGATCGATATCGGGCAGGTATCTTTCTCTCTTCGTGTACGTGACGACCTCATACCCGGATGAATTGGCGAGAGCAGCAACGAGCTCGGCCTCAACGCTTTGACCCGAGATCACAACACGCGTGCGGGGCCGATAAATTGTTGAAAAGCAGCCATCGACATAGCCTGCCCTTGCCGGCGGTTCGACCATCTCAAGCTGTTCTGTTGACCTCGTATACCGCAGGCCCGCACACCGGCGCTGCTGAAGCTCCGTAAGGACCTGGCTTAGCACCTGAGCGTCGCGCAGCACCTGTATCGACACCGTGATTCCGCCACCACATGGCAGGACAATATCGAAAAAGGGCGAGCCTTCTCCGTACCTAACCTCCCGGTCTTTGTCTTGGCTGAGCGCGTCGAGAGCCTCGGAAGCAACCGCTGCCTCTATGCAGCCGCCAGACACATAGCCACAGAAACGTCCATCGGTCGCAATGGCGACATGGGAGCCGAGTGCGTGGGCGGCTCCTCCCCGGATTTCGACCAGGGTGGCAAGCGCCACCCTGCCCTGTGCAAGCTCCCGTGTCGCAAAGCGAAATATTTCTTCCATATCATCAGTTAGCAGCGATCGAACCGGCGTCGGTCTTGTGCCAGCTTCGCCGACCTCGTGCGGATAGATATCCGGAATGGAGGCAATGTCGTCACGCGACATCCGGCAGCCCGCGTATGATCTTGTCGAGGGTCATCGGATAGTGACGCACCCTCACCCCGGTGGCGTTGTAAATCGCGTTGCCGACGGCCGCCGAAACACCACAAAGCCCAAGCTCGCCTACGCCTTTAGCCTTCATCGGCGACGACATTGGATCTGCTTCGTCCATGAAAACCACCTCCTGATGTGGAATGTCGGCGTGGACGGGGACTTCATAGCCAGCGAGATCGTGGTTTACGAAGAGGCCTTGCTTCGTATCGACCGCCAGCTCCTCAGATAGGGCACCGCCCACGCCCATCGTCATGGCCCCGTTGACCTGGCTGCGCGCGGTGATGGGGTTGAGGATTCGGCCGGCGGCGCAGACTGCAAGCATGCGCCGAATGCGTGTTTCACCCGTCGCGACGTCGACGCCGACCTCCACGAAATGGGCACCGAAGGTCGACTGTTGATGGGTTTCGGCCAGATCGCCCCATTCCATATTGTCCTCGCCTACCAGCCCATCGGGACCGGCTGCGTCGGCGAGTGCGACCGAACGGTTTCCCGATCGTACCTGTCCGTTCTCGAATACAACGTCATCGGTGTTGAAACCGAGCTTCTGCGCGACCGCCTCACGGAGCTTCACGCACGCGGCATACACGCCTGAGGTGGAACAGTTCGCACCGAACTGCCCACCCGAACCCGCCGAAATCGGAAAGCGGGAGTCGCCAAGTTGAACGGCCACCCGATCCACCGGGAGGCCCAACATCTCCGCCGCCGTCTGCGCGATGATGGTATAGCTACCGGTCCCGATATCCGTCATGTCGGTTTCGACTGTTGCGATCCCGTCCGCCCCGAGTCGAACCCGTGCCGCCGACGGGAGGAGCAAGTTGTTCCGGAACGCGGCTGCAACACCGAAGCCAATGAGCCAATTCCCTTCCCGTCGAGAGCCCGGCTTGCCGCGTTGGTTCCAGCCGAACCGTTCCGCGCCGAGCTTGAGGCAACCCACCAAATTCCTTTGGGTGAACGGACGCTCCGGCTTCTCGGGATCGACCTGAGTATCGTTGAGAATACGAAACTCGACAGGGTCGACGCCCACCTTTTCGGCGATCTCGTCGATTGCGATCTCGAGAGCCATGAGACCCGGTGCTTCGCCCGGCGCTCTCATAGCATTGCCTTCCGGCAAATCGAGTGTCGCCAACCTCATCGCCGTCATGCGGTTCTCGCCGGCGTAAAGTAGCCTCGTTTGGTTGACAGCCGTTTCCAGCTGACCGCCTGGTTGGTCGCCCGACCAGCTCTCATGGGCGATCGCGGTGATCTTTCCATCGCGAGTCGTACCGATGCGAATACGCTGAATCGTCGCCGGCCGATGCGTCGTATTATTCGCCACAAAAGGACGCGGAAGCGCAACCTTTACCGGTCTGCCTGCGGCCTTCGCTCCGAACACGGCGAGCACGGCATCGGCTCGCAGAAATAGCTTGCCTCCGAACCCGCCGCCGATGAACGGCGACATCAGATGGATATTGTCCTTGTCGATACCAAGTGTAGTCGCGAGATCGGATCGCCACCAATCGATCATCTGGCTGGAGGTCCACACAGTCACCTTATCGCCATCCCAGGCGGCGATCGAAGCGTGCGGCTCCATCATCGAGTGGGACTGGTCGGGCGTGGTGTAGGACTGGTCTAAGGTCACGGTGGCGTTCTTGAAGGCTCCCTCGAAGTCGCCGACGGCTGTGTCGGGCTGCTGCTTCTCGTCGGGCTTGACGGCGCTGTCCTTGGCCTTCGCCAGGTCGAAACTGCCCGCCGCGGTTTCGTAGTCGACTTTCACGAGTGAAGCCGCAGCGCGCGCCTGCTCGAAGGTTTCGGCGACAACTACCGCTACGGCCTGGTGGTAGTGCTGGACTTCATCGCCTCCGAAGAGATTGGCCGTGTTGAACTTGCCCTTTTCGCGCTTGCCCACGTCCAGAGTCGTGACAACCGCCAGAACGCCGGGGGACCGCTTTGCGGCATCGGTGTTCATTGACCGGACACGGCCCTTAGCGATCGAGGAACCGACTGGATAACCGTAGGCATAGGGGACCTTCGGATCATGCCACTCATAGGCATACATCGCTCGCCGGTCGTCTTCAGTTGCCCGTCAATGCGGGGGATGGGCTGTCCGACGACCTTCATTTGATCGATGGGATTGTTGATTGCTGGTGTGTCGAATTTCATGGTCGTTATCCCCTTGCCTCTGCGATCACCGCGCCGATCGTTCGTTCCACGAGGGTCACCTTGAAGCGATTTTGCTCCGTCGGGCGTGCGTCGGCGAGCAGTGCTGCGCTCGCGGCTTTTGCCCCGCTCTTCAGCTGCTGGTCCCCTGACGCTGTCCGCCATGGCTTGTGAGCGATGCCGCCGACAGCAACGCGGCCGGTTCCATCCGGTTGGATCACTGCGGCGACGGATACGAGCGCAAACGCGTAAGAGGCGCGATCGCGCACTTTGCGATAGATATGCTTGCCGCCAATCGGCTTGGGCAGCGTAACTGCAGTTATGAACTCACCCGGCTCAAGCACCGTCTCGACGTGGGGTGTATCGCCTGGCAGCCGGTGGAAGTCTGCGATCGGCACTGCGCGAGTGCTGCCGTCGCCCTTGACAGTTTCGACGGTCGCGTCGAGCGCCCTCATCGCGACAGCCATATCGCTGGGATGAGTGGCAATACAGGAATCGCTACTTCCGACGACCGCATGCTGGCGGGAGAACCCGCCCAGCGCCGAGCACCCGCTTCCCGGCTGCCTTTTGTTGCAGGGTTGATTGGTGTCGTAGAAATACGGACAGCGTGTGCGTTGCAGGAGGTTGCCTGCCGTAGTGGCTTTGTTGCGCAGCTGGCCGGATGCCCCAGCGACAAGAGCGCGCGTAACCAAACCGTAATCCCGGCGGACGGTTGGGTCACTTGCCAGATCGGTGTTGCGGACCAAAGCGCCGATGCGCAGGCCCCCTTCGGACGTCGGTTCAATTTTATCGAGGCCAATGCCGTTTACGTCAATGAGATGCGTCGGCTGCTCGATTTCGAGCTTCATCAAGTCCAGAAGATTGGTCCCGCCAGCGATGAATTTCGCTTCCGGATTGGCTGCTGCTGCTGTCGCTGCCGCCTCGACCGTTGTGGCACGTTCATAGGTGAAGGGTCTCATGCTTTGATCCCCCCAACTTCAGAGATTGCGTCGAGAATGTTGGAGTACGCGCCGCATCGACAGATGTTTCCGCTCATGCGCTCCCTGACTTCCGCAGCGGTGAGTTCAACCTTTGCCGAGATGTCTGGGGTCGCGTGGCTGGGAATATTCGATTTGATTTCTTCCAACACCGCCACAGAGGAACAGATCTGTCCGGGGGTGCAGTAACCACACTGGAAGCCGTCGTGTTTAACGAATGCGGCTTGCATCGGGTGAAGGTCGCCGGGCTGTCCGAGGCCTTCGATGGTTGTGACCTCGTCACCCTCGTGCATGACAGCCAATGTCAGGCAGGAATTGATCCGACGTCCGTCCACCATCACAGTGCATGCGCCGCACTGGCCGTGATCGCAACCCTTCTTCGTGCCTGTCAGATGAAGGTGCTCGCGTAAGGCATCGAGCAAGGTCGTACGATTGTCGACCTCGAGATCGCGCATCTCGCCGTTCACCTTGAAGGAGACGGTTGTGTTGAAGTTCATTTCTTTCCCCGAGGATTGTGCCGCTGCCCCTTTTGCAGCAACTCCAGTAACGGCGAGTGCCGCCGCCGAGGAGACAAGCAAGTCTCGACGGGAAAGTTCCAAATGTGAGTGATCTCTCATCTCCAGCTCCATTCGTTGCTGATGGCCTGGCGCATTCCGAGAAACGCCGCCTTCCAACGTAGCGCGGCTGAAAAAGATGATTAGGTGCGATATCTTGCTAACGGTTATCGAACACGCTCATCAATCGGACGCGAGAACAAGCGACCGGCGACGGCATAGATTCATTCGCTGACCACGTGCCCGGCATGCTCATCGGATGAGCCACCCCCCATCAGCGGTATAGACCGACCCATGGACGAAGCTCGCCTCATAACCTGCGAGGCAGAGCGCCACGCTCGCAATTTCGGAAGCTTTAGCATCTGCCTGCCGGCGCGATCCGGCGTTCATGGTGTTGTTCCTGAGATGGCTGACCGGCAACGCACGAGATCGATTAACGCCCGTTCTGAGTCCGTGTGGCGTGAGCGGACATACCATTTGAATTCAGCCATCGAGCTTGATGTTCAGCGAACGGATCAGAGGCTGCCAGGTGGCTTTCTCGCTTGCCCATCGCTGAGCCATGGTTTCGGGGTCGCTCGGAGGCATGTCGAGACCAAGCTCGGCATAGCGGGTCTTCACCAACGGGTCCTGCAAAGCCTTGCCGAGTGCCTGAGACAGAGTAGCGACCACGTCATCCGGCGTGGCCTTGGGCACGATCAGCGAATGCCAAGCCCCAGCCGAGAAGCCGGACACGCCCTGCTCCGCCATCGTTGGAACGTCCGGAAGCACCGTCAGGCGCTTTTCCGAGAAGACCGCGATCGCGCGGATTTTGCCGTCCTTGATCTGGGAATTTGCCGTCGTGTAATCGATCACAATGCTATCGACGATACCCGCCAAGACGTCGTTTAGCGCAGGTGCCATACCTTTGTAGGCGACATGCTTGAGGTTAACTTTCGCATCGCGGGCCAAACGCTCCATTGCGAGGTGGAGGGGCGTCCCTATCCCCGGGCTGGCATAAAGCAGAGGCTCGGAAGCGCCCTTGGCCTTTTCCAGATATTCGGCACCAGTTTTAATCGGCGAGCTGCTCGGAACACAAAGCAGGAGATTGATCCCCGCATACATGCCCACCGCGCGGAAGTCGCGGTCAGGGTCGTACTGGATATTTGGATAGACCACCGGGTTGATGATCAGCGTCCCGTTGTCAGCGCTTCCCACGGTGTAACCGTCCGCGGGAGAGCCGGCCAAAGCCGTCGCCCCGACCGAGCTACCCGCGCCCGGACGATTATCGACGACGATCGGTTTTCCAAGCGCCTCCGACATTGAATGGCCGACGAGGCGGGCGACAGTGTCAGTAGCTCCACCGGGAGGAAAACCCACGATCCACTTTACTGGCTTATCCGGGTAGGCCGCCCAGGCTGGACCAGACGCTGCAAGGGTTGCGGCGGTTGCCGCTCCGGTCATGAGGAACCTCCGTCTCGTGATTTCAAAGCTTGGCATGCTGTTCTCCTCCCATTGAGATACATGGCTGTTTCGATATCCCGCGACGGGTCCGCCGTCCCCGGGAGAAACCCGCGTCGCGGGCTATGCGGACTTTTTGTGTGCGACGTCGAAGTTGGAAACGGCTGTCGCGACTATCTCCCGGACGTCACGGACGGTTTCGAGTGTCTTCAGCGAGTTGCAAAGTTCGGAAATCCTGTCGGCCGAGAGCGGTGAGACTGCGGCACGTGCGCAGGAACCAAACTTGTGGAAGAGTTCCTCCCAGGTCATCGGCAGCTTTACCGACCCCGGCACCCTCGATCCAAGACGCGAGACGCTGGTGCCATCTGCGAGCAAGACTTCGATTTTTCCGTCGGGCAGTTTGGACGTCCAGTTGTAGCTGCTGTCGGGGACCGGCACGACCTTGCGGGCCAAGGCGAGGACGGTCCGATCCTTCAGCGCTTCGCTCGTAAAGTCCCCCACTTCCATCTGCCCTTTTGCCAATGCGAGGGCGACAAGGAACGGCAGGCTGAACTTCGCATCGACAAGCGTGTTTGGAACCTGCCGCTCCGCCAAAGGCGAGCACATCCTCTGCTGGAAGTCACCGACGAAGACCTTCACCTCGGTTACCTGATCCAGCGCCACGTCGTTTTCCTTCATCAACTCGATCGCCGCGTGAATGTAGGTGTGGGCGTTTCCGACGGCAGGCCAGTACTTGTAGGTCATTCCACCGCTGAGGAATTCCTTGCCGAGGTTGGCGACCATCTTGTCGCGGTCGTACTCACCCTTGAAATAGACTTTGAAGACCCCCGCCTCGCCTTCGAAGAGGTTGCGGATACCGGTCATCCCGCGGGCAGCAAGCCTGACGGCGTTGACGCTCGCCTGCGAGCTGAACCCGGCGTACATGCCCCTCAGGTCGCTACCGAGCCCGAAAATCTGTTCCATCGTACCGCTGGACTGGAGGCTGGCGATGCCGAGGGCGTTGGCCAGCTGCGTCGCGTCGAGCTTGAAGAGCGAGCCGCCTGCCGCCGTCGCGGAGAAGCAGCCAACGACCGTCGAGAGGTTCCAGTCCATGTGCCAACCGACATTGCAGCGAAGGCGAATGAAAATCTCCTGCCCGATGGCGACCGCGGTGATCAGCTCCTCCCCGGTCACACTCTCGCGCAGTTCCGCCAGTGCGAGCACTGTCGGAACGATCGAACTGTCGGCGTGCGCTCCCCATGGCGTCTGACTGTCAAAGTCGAGACCGTGCGCGAGCGCGCCGTTGGCAAAGGCCGCAGCGCCAGCCGGAACGCGGTCACCGTATCCAAAAATGGTTGCCTCGCCCTTGCCGCCGCTTTCCTGAACCAGTTCGATGATCGGTCTGACAGCAGGCTCCATGCCACTCGCAGCAAGCATGACGCCGATCGTATCCAGGACACTTTTCTTCGCGGCTTCGACCGCAGCAGGCGGCATATCGGCGAACCTGGTGTTTGCGGCGAATTCGGCAAGTTGCTGCGAAAGGTCGGCAGTGATGGTCATTTCAGCGTCATCCTCGTTTTGATTTCAAACTGCCGGTCAACCGGCGAACCGGGTCTCGGGAAGTCCTGTGACCCCGAGACCATGAATGGCGAACAGCCCGCCGGCACCGGGCTCCTTTTGCGGGACGCCACGCATCGGGCGTCCCATGCTCGTGAAGTAAAGAATGTCCAGATCGGGACCACCAAACATGATGCTCGTCACGTTTCGGACCGGAACCACGATTACGCGGTCGATGACACCGTCCGGCCGGTAGCGGACGATCCGGCCGCCAAGAACCTTCGCGTTCCAGATGAAGCCGTCGGAGTCGACGGTCGCACCGTCGACCGTGCTGACGTAGCCCGCATCAGAAATGAAGAGACGCTTGTCGCGGACGTCGCCCGTTTCGAGATCGTAATTGTACGCCCAGATGGCCCTGTGCTCGGAGTCACCGCAATAGAACGTCTGATTGTCCGGGCTCCAGCACGGCGCATTGAAGCAGATGAACCCCGAGTCCACCTGAGTAATGCGAAGGTCCGGATCCAAGCGGTAGAGCGATCCGTTGCCGGAGGGCTTTTTAGGGATAGTCACATCAAGCGGATCAAAGTCGTACCCCATGCAGCCTGCGAAAAACCTGCCGCTTCGATCGACCTTTCCATCATTGAAACGATAGTCGGGTTGGTCAGCCAGCGGATTTCCAACGATCTCGATCTTCTGGGTATCGAACTCATACAGGGCAAATCCACTGGCGAGTGCCAGAACAGCGCCACCGCTTTCACGGAGGGCCATGGAGCCGACGTAGGTCGGGACATAAAAGGTGCGAACATCGTTTCCGTCTTCACTGCACGACCATATCTCTCCCGCAGTGCTGTCCACCCAGTAAAGGCGCTGTTCGCGAACGTCCCAGACAGGGCCCTCGCCGAGATTGTTTTTGCAGTCCACTAAAAGTCGAATATCGGCCAACGCATCCTCCCTCGTCGGTCCATCGCCAACCGATCAAAGGCAGGCGGTCTGGCCTCCGTCGACCGGGACGATCGCGCCGGTCATGAAGCTCGCATCCTTCGTCAGCAGGAAAACGATGACGGCTGCGATTTCCTCCGGTTCACCCATTCGCCCGATCGGATGCTTCGCGTTCACGCGTTCCACGGCGGCCGGATCTTGCAGCATGTACTCGGTGAAGGGCGTTTTAGTCATTCCTGGCGCAACGGCATTTACGCGGATTCCCAAAGGTCCGAGTTCGGGCGACATCGAACGTGTGATGCCGGATACCGCGAACTTCGACGCCACATAGGGAAGCCTGTTTGCCACCCCCATCACGCCCGCGCCGGACGAGATATTCACGATAGCCCGGTCGCCAGCATCATCCTTCACGGCCAGCACGAACGCCTGGCACAAATTGACCGTGCCCTCGAGATTGACTGCCAGAACACGGCCGAAGTTCTCAGGTTCGACGTCCACGATACTTCCGACGCCCTTGATGCCGGCGCAGTTCACGAGGCCGTGCAAAGCGCCGTGTCGCTTGCGAACGTCAGCAACCGTCTCGATCGAAGCTTTGTGATCGCAAACGTCGAGGGCAATCCCCTCCACCCGGGTCCTATCGCCGATTTCTGCGACAATCTTCGAGACGCCTTCCCCCGTGACATCCACGGCAATGACAGTAGCGCCCTCGGCATGCAGACGCCGTGCCGTGGCCGCACCGATGCCACTGCCGGCTCCCGTCACCAAAACAACCTTGCCCTCGAAACGTCTCATGCTGCTCCTCCAATGCAATCGGTCGGCCAATGGGGCCGTTGTGTAATTTCGTATATGAAATAGGCTTTCATATGTTGAAGATGCCGTCAATATTTTATTTGCGCAACCGGGTCTCAAATACGAAAGGGCTCGGCGATGAACCGAGCCCTCAAATTCGAACTGGATAGCGGGGCTTCTATTGGTCCGCAGCCGCCCCTGCACCCATCCTCTTCGACAAGTCCCTGCATGTCTCCACCAGTATGTCACGGGCTTCAGGGACCGGTACGCTGAGCGGGCTATTAAGCCTATGGATGAAGGGCGTGGTAACTGCCGCGACCGCCTTTCCGGTGTAGTCGAAAACCGGGGCGGAAAGATTTGTGACGCCAGCTAGTGTGAGCGAAGGGCCCTCGCAATACCCTGCGGCGCGAACGCCGGGAAGGTCTGCGAGGAACTTCTCACGACGGTCTTTCGGCTCGGGTCCCGCGAGTGTCAGAAGATGCTCAAGGGCGGCATCATCCATGAACGCCGCCAGCACACGTCCCGATGCCGAATCGAAAATCGGTATCTGCGCACCTAGCCGGACGGAATTGAGGTTGTTGTCCGGGCAATCGACCTGCGCGATGACCAGGAGGCGTCCGCCCTGCAGAATACACAGGTGGATTGACTGATTGATCCGGTTTGCCAACCTTTGCATTGCCTCACCCGCGATGGCTGTCAACCGGCGAATAGGAGGATGGCGGTGTGCGACTTCAAACAGCTTGGTCGTCAACTGGTAGCGGTCGTCCCCGCTCAGTTCCACATAGCCGCGCTGCATTAGCACGACCAGCATACGGAATATCTCCGACGTTGTCCGCCCCAGCATCTTCCCGATCTCGACCTGCGAGAGCCCATCATTGGCAGACGCCAGTAACTCCAAGATATCGAGGCCCTTGGTGAGCGCCGGCGCTCGGTATTTTCATCTTCGGCGGACATGTCCGTCAACTGTCACTCCATCTTCACGTGACTGGCCGATTCAACCACGATTGGTCGCGACGCCATTTCATCCAGCAACGATAAGCGCCAAAACCCCATCTGCGCCAGCCAAAAAATGAGGCTCGCCAAAGAGCCTGGAAGCCATGCAGGCTGGCACTTCGGGCCATCTCGTGAGTGCACTCACATATAACGCTGGATTATAAGTCCGAGCCCTTCCCGCGGCTTTCGCCTTTACAGACTGAGATTGTCGGGTTCGATTAATACGCGTCGCCGCGGGCCATTTTTTGGCGGTAGGTGCTGTTGTCTGACGGGAGGTCAGCGGCGGCTGGAAGCGGTTCAAATGGACATCTCAGGGGGAGATTCACATGATTTCGAGAAGAAACGTTTTGATTGGAACGACAGCGGCGATTTCGGCCGGACTGCTGTCGCGGGCGTCGGATGCTCGCGCCGCCGAGTGGCCGGCGCGACCGATTACCATCAACGTCGGTAACGCGCCTGGCGGCGATGACGACACGCTCAGTCGGTTCCTAGCGCAGACAGCTAGCGAGGAACTTGGACAACCCGTCGTCATCGAAAATCGTGCAGGCGGATCGACGACAGTTGCCGGAAACGCCGTCGCCGGAGCCAAGCCCGACGGCTACAACATTCTCTGCCTAATCACGGCCGGTTTGGTGCAAACTGTGCTGAGAGACAACCTTCAGTATGGCTTGGATGACTTTGTTCCGATTGTCGAAATCGGCGGCTACCCATTGGCGCTGATCGTCTCCGCCAAGGCGGGAATTACGAGCCTTGATGACCTGATGGCGGTGGCTAAGTCACCGGATGGCGTCACATTCGCAAGTGGCGGCGTCGGAACGATGGGCCACCTGACCGCGACAATGTTCCTCAAGGAAGCTCAGGGCAAGGGCGTCCATGTTTCCTACAAGAATAACCCGGAAGGCATCCAGGCTCTCGCCGGCGGCTTCACCCAGATGATCTTCGCGTCGGCGCGCGAAGCAGCTTTGCTCAAGGACGACCCGAACGTCCGTGTTCTTGCTGTCACGTCGCCTGCCCGCACAACCAACCTGCCCGATGTTCCGACCACGGCGGAGATCGGCTACCCGCAGATAAATTCACGCGTCTGGTACAGCTATGCGGCACCCAAGGGTGTGCCTGACGAGGTGGTGACGAAGTTCTCCGCCGCGATCATCAAAGGGGTCAAGGACCCCAAGTTCCAGGAGCGCTTCACGCCGTTGTCGTTTCAAACCGACATCAAGACCGGCGATGAACTTACGGCGTTTCTCAAGGGCGAGCAGGACAAGTTCCGCAAGGTCATAACCGAGAACAACATTCGACTGAACAACTGAGCCGGCGGCAGCAGCCACCAGCATACAAATGGCAGACGGTCGCGGACCGCTGTGCAGTCGCCGATGGGCCCGTTTTCGCTGCGGGTACCCATCGGCGAAACGCGGCCACCTGCGCTGAAATATGAATTCACAGGAGTAACATGCGCAACTACCAACTTTTCATAGGCGGGCAATTCACCGACGGAGAACACGGGGAGCGTATCGAGAGTCTCGATCCCTATCACGGAAAGCCGTGGGCTGAATTGGCTCGGGCGACGCGAGGCGACGTAGACCGCGCGGTGAAAGCCGCCCGTCACGCGCTGGACAACGGCCCTTGGTCGAAGCTAACAGCGACTGCACGTGGCAGGATCATGCGCAAAATCGGCGACCTCATCACGCGTGATGCCGATCGGATTGCGGAGATCGAAGCACGCGACAACGGCAAACTGCTCGCCGAAGTACGTGGCCAGCTCAACGGCGTGGCCGAATGCTGGTATTACTACGCTGGTCTCGCCGACAAGATCGAAGGCGCATGGATACCTGTCGAGAAGCCCAACACCATGGCTTTCACGATGCGCGAACCCATCGGCGTGGTGGCCGCCCTTACCGCCTGGAATTCACCGATCTGGTTCGCCACGGTTAAAAGCGCGCCTGCCTTGGCGGCCGGCTGCACCGTCGTCGTGAAGCCGTCCGAATTCGCGTCGGCCAGCACCCTGGAACTGGCGGCGCTCATCAAGGAAGCCGGAATGCCCCATGGAGCGTTCAATGTTGTCACCGGCTATGGACATGACGCAGGTGCCGCACTTGTCGAACATCCCGATGTCGCGATGATCACCTTCACGGGCTCCGATTTGACCGGAGCCAAAATCTACGAGACCGCTGCCAAACACATGAAGCGGGTTGCGCTCGAGCTGGGCGGCAAGTCGCCGAACATCGTATTTGAAGACGCCGATCTCGACCTCGCCGCATCGGGCGTCGTTTCCGGTATCTTCGGCGCGGCAGGACAGATGTGCACCGCCGGGTCCCGCCTCCTGGTTCAGAAGTCGATCAAGGATGTGTTCACAACCAAACTCGTCGATCTCGCCCGGTATATCAGGATGGGCGATCCGATGAACCCGAAGACCAACGTCGGCCCGATCTCGACCCCTCCCCAGTTCCAGAAGGTCCTGGACTACATCCAAATCGCCAGGAAGGACGGCGCGCGATGCATCCTTGGTGGCAACAGAGCCACCGGCGCGGGTCTGAGCGCTGGCCAGTTCGTGGAACCGACCATCTTCTCCGACGTCACCAACGACATGAGGATCGCACAGGAAGAGGTCTTCGGACCGGTCCTGTCGATCATCGAGTTCGATACCGAAGACGATGCCACAAGGATCGGCAACGACATCACCTATGGCCTCGTCGCTGGCGTCTGGACACAAAATATCGGCCGCGCGATGCGCATGACCAAGGCGCTCAAGGTAGGCACTGTCTGGGTGAACACCTACCGTGCCTACAGCTTCATGATGCCCTTCGGCGGAACCAAGAAATCCGGCCTCGGACGGGAGAGCGGTATCGAGGCGATCAACGAATATCTCGAGACCAAGAGCGTCTTCGTGTCCACGGCGACCGAAGGACCAACCAATCCCTTCATCATGAGATGAGCGTCCGCATGCGCGGAGCAGACCGAGCCGAAGTGAATTCAGTACAAGAAAGCAAATCAAGATGAGCGCATCCCCCCTTGCAAGCCCGGCACAGACCAAAGGCCATACCGCAAGACTGGCCGGCCGAAAGATCATTGTCACCGGGGCCGGCTCGGGCATCGGCCGAACCACCGCCGCCCTCTTTGCGGCGGAAGGCGCGAAAGTCACTCTCTTCGATTGGAATGCCGAGGCCGTCCGAAAGGTCGCCGAGGAGATTGGAGCCGGATTCTCCAGCGTCGATATCACGAATGAACCCGAAGTTTCTCGGGCCGTCCAAAGGGCCGCGTCCGAGATGGACGGCATCGACGGTCTGATCAATGCGGCCGGCGTCATGTCCAAGGGGCTTGCCACGGAAGTGCCTGCGACGAATGGCGTCGGATCATCGAAGTCAATCTGACCGGCACATACATCGTCGCCCGTTGCTGCATTCCGTTCATGCAGTTGCACGAGCAGTCGACGATCGTGAACATCGCATCAGCTCAGGGACTCCTGCCGAACGCGCCGGGCCACACGGCATATGCAGCATCAAAGGGCGGCGTCGTGATATTGACCCGCGCTCTCGCTGCGGAACTCGCGCCGAAGATCAGGGTCAACAGCATCGCGCCTGGGATGGTGGATACCCCAATGGCCGATGGCTACCGCACCAACGTGGGCAACTACGCTCTCAAGCGGTTGGCCGACCCGGAAGAGATCGCACGAGCCCTGCTATTCCTCACGTCGTCGGAATCCTCCTACGTCACGGGCGCAGCGCTAGCGGTCGATGGCGGCCGCTCCTTCCACTGAAAACAAAAAAACGGGGAACACTCAAATGCAAAACGATCAACTTGCTCCGGCTCCACGCCGTCCGTTGGGAGCGAAAGATGTGACGGCTGGCGTCTTCCTTGTCGCCGTCGCGCTAGGCGGACTCTACTATAGTCAGGACTACGAAATCGGATCGGCCGCCCAAATGGGTCCCGGCTACATGCCGATGCTCGTGTTCGGTCTGCTCGGTCTGCTCGGCGCGGCGGTCGCCATCCTCGGGATCAAAGGCGAACACGATCCCCTGGAGAGTTGGGCGTGGAGGGAGATGTTCCTCATCCTCGGCGCGATGGCGGCATTCGGCGTCCTAATCGAGCACGTCGGGATGGCCGTCTCGGTCGCGGTCGTCGTGGTGATCAGCGGCCTCGCTGACAGGGACCAGACAATCAAGGGGATCGCCGGCCTGACCGTGGCCCTCGTCGCGATCTGTTGGGCAGTCTTCACTCTCGGACTTGGCTTGAACGTGTCGTTTCTGCCGCCCGCGTTCACTCAGTTCTAAGCGAGGCAGCAATGATCGAGAACCTCGCCCTCGGCCTTTCGGTCGCGATGACCTTCCACAATCTCGGCTTCGCCTTCATCGGCTGTATGATCGGGACGGCGATCGGTGTCCTTCCCGGTATCGGTCCGCTGGCGACCATTGCCCTCCTCCTCCCGCTGACCTTTGCGTTGGACCCGATAACCGCGCTGATTATGCTCTCCGGCATCTATTACGGCGCGCAGTACGGCGGGTCCACATCAGCCATCCTTTTGAACCTCCCTGGCGAAGTCACGGCTGTCGTGACGACACTCGAGGGACACAAGATGGCGAAACGCGGTCGCGCCGGCGCGGCATTGGCCACCGCCGCGTTTGGATCGTTCTTTGCCGGAACTGTTGCCACGCTAGTGGTTGCCGCTTCCGGTCCAGTCCTGACCAACCTCGCGCTCTCCTTCGGGCCCGCCGAGTATTTCTCCCTGATCCTCCTGGGCCTGATCATCGCAACGGTGCTCGCCCAAGGCAGCATCTTCAAGTCGATCGCGATGCTGGTGCTCGGGGTAGCGCTTGGCCTCGTCGGCACGGACGTGCAGAGCGGCCAGGTCCGTTTCTCGTTCGGATTTTTCGAACTGTTCGAGGGCATCGACTTCGTGGCAGTGGCAATGGGGATCTTCGGTGTCGCCGAGATCATTCGCAACCTGGAAAACCCGGAAAACCGCAGCGGGACCGTCGCCAAGGTCGGGAGCCTGATGCTGACCAAGGAAGAGTTCAAACGGGCAACACCATCGGTGATACGCGGCACCATCGTCGGGTCTATCCTCGGTATCCTCCCGGGTGGCGGATTGGCCCTATCGACCTTCGCTTCATACATGCTCGAGCGGAAGGTCTCGAAATACGGCCACGAATTCGGCACCGGGGCAATAGAGGGTGTTGCCGGCCCCGAAAGTGCGAACAACGCTGCCTCACAGACCTCGTTCATTCCCATGCTCACCTTGGGTATCCCGGCAAATGCCGTCATGGCTCTCATGATCGGCGGCCTGATGATCCATGGCATCCAGCCCGGCCCCGGCGTGATCCAGGCCCAGCCCGCGCTATTCTGGGGTCTGATTGCCAGCATGTGGATCGGGAACTTGATGCTACTCGTGATCAATCTGCCGTTGATCGGGATGTGGGTGTCACTCCTGCGGCTCCCGTACAAGTACCTGTACCCGGCGATCTTGGTATTCTGCGCCATCGGCGTCTATTCGGTGAACTACTCGGCGTTCAACGTCTTCGAGACGGTCCTCTTCGGCTTCCTCGGGTACCTGTTCTTCAAGCTTGCGCTTGAACCCGCACCGCTGCTGATCGGTTTCGTGTTGGGTCCCATGCTCGAAGAATACCTGAGGAGAGCAATGGTGGTGTCACGTGGCAACGCCCTGGTGTTCGTCGAAAGACCCGTAAGCGCCGTTCTCCTGACTATCGCGGCTCTCGCACTCGGAGCGATGCTCCTGCCGACGATCCGCCGAAAGAAGGACGAGGCCCTTGAGGAGTGATAAACTGACATCCCTGGTCCCATCAGCTGCCTGACTAGACAATGTGCTCGCAGCCACCCAGCGGATTCGCTTCGCTGGGTGGCCCGCTTCCTGCAGCTGAAGAATCGATCCAATGCGCGCATGAAATGGCCATCAAACGTCATCTAAGAGACGCGGATACAAGCCTCAACGATAACGTCTAAGACTTTCTTGATCCTATCAAATGGATAGTTGTCGACGTCGGTAGTTTTTAGGAAAGCATCACGTTGACGGCTTTTCTCAGAATTGTCCTGATTGCCCCCCGATATTCTCCCGCTTAGTAGTCAACGTTGCTCCACCTGATGCGAAAGTCAGCTGGAAGCGTCAGATAACATTCAATTGCCGCGGCTCGCGGCCGCTTCTTCCTTGACCCATCCGGTGCCTTCGGTCGAGATGAGCGCCTGGCCAGCGGGATGCGCGTGCTAAGCGCTGCGTGCTCCCGCAGAGAAAGTCACTTGTCCGGCGCTCGTCTCGGTGTGATGGGCGGCGGCGCGAGGGGCGAAACCTGCATCTCTCCCATGAAGTGGCCCGGCGATCCGATTTCTATTTGCTCTGCACGCGCGCATGTGGCCGCGAGTAGAGCTGCTGGCAATGCTGTTACTGCAATGAACAACGTTGCGGGAAGAAGGGCTGTCGCAACCCTTCTCAACAGCCTACCCGCTGCTCGGTCAGTGGTGTTAACGTCGAGGTCGCACATGGCATGCTCTCCTGTTTGTTCGGATGGAAGACGGCGGGCCTTTAGGGCGAAGGACCGTTCGCTGGATACCCGTCGGCACCACGGACGGACAATTTTCGTGCGGCGCATCGCCGAGGTTGGCTGGCCCTCACTTTCCGGAGTATTCCTCGTCAGATACCTTTTCCTCCCAGTCGACGACTTTGCCGTCTAGCGCCTCCTGAATCGCTATATGCGTCATTGCAGTCGTGGCCGACGCTCCGTGCCAATGGCGCTCGTTCGGAGGAAACCATACCACGTCACCAGGACGGATCTCTTCAATTGGGCCGCCTTCGCGCTGGGCGAGCCCAAAGCCGGACGTGACGATCAGGGTTTGGCCTAGCGGATGTGTGTGCCATGCGGTGCGTGCACCCGGTTCAAAGGTAACCGCGCTTGACGATCCCCGGCGAGCATCGTTCGCTGCAAAGAGCGGGTCGATACGGACGGTTCCCGTGAACCAATCTTCGGGACCTTTAGCAGACGGCTGCGATCCTGCTCGCGTTATTTCCATTCTGGGATTTCCTTCTGTGCGGCCGCGATCAAGCGGGCTCGGTGAGATAAATAGTCATCTTTTGGGGAACGGATTAGCCGGTCATTCCCGGATGCTGTTATGAGAATGCTTCATGAATGTTCCAAGACCGGCTTTTGGTTCAGCCAAAGCGCAATCGGGCACGCGACGACGACCATGCTCGCCGAAGCGAGGAACACGCAACCGGTTCCACCTCGTCCGGCAAGCATGCCGAGAAGCGGGCTGGTATCAAGGGGCACAAGTCGATGAAGGCTATTTTGGGTTCCCGCGGCGATGCCTCGGCTTTTCCAGAATTATGTAGCAAATGCCACGGGGACAGTTTCTCGGACGAATGAAAGCTAAAATTCACGGGGTGCATCCCACTCGCAGCTGTCCGGGAAGGCTCCATTTTTTAGATCAGGCCAAGTCAGAGACCCAAGCCGTTCTTGTTGGCGAGTGCTTGCCAATAGTCGTCGGGCGCATAGACGCCATTTCTGTTGGTGATGTTGAGAGCGGCATTTGGCATCGTCAGCCGGGCTTCACGGGAATCTTCGCAGAAGGCGTAGGTCTTGGCCCAAAGGTCGATGGCCGCTGCGGCCGTCGACGCTGAGCACGCCGCTGACACGCGCTGGCAGAACTCCAGGTTTCGGACGAAGATCGACGGCTCGTCTCGTCGCGAAAGAGCGCGCAGCGAATCCACATAGTCATCGCGGAAAACGGTAGGTACGACGATACGGGACAGGTTGGCCGACAGAAGCTCTCGGGTCATCAATATGCGGCTGATGCGCCCGTTGCCGTCATTGAAGGGATGGACTTCCGCCATCATATAATGAAGGAAGAGCGATCTATGGAAAGGGTCCTGGATGCTCGCCATCATGGCGTGGCCCTCCCTCAAAGTTCCTTCGAGGAGATCGGGAGTGACGAAGGATGTGTCGCCCGCGCGGTTGGTCTGCGTCTTGAACTGTCCTGGCTTGATGCCGGGACGGCTTTCCATGAGGCGGCCGTGCCGTGTTCTGATCTCGTCCTTGAATTCTTCAAAGCTCGTGCGCGACGGAGGTCGTTCAACGCGCTCGACGAGTTGCAGGTAGGTCCCCAGGACGTCATGACCATCCTCCGGCCGATCGTCCGGAATCTTCCCCTCGAACACGATTTCCGTAGCTTGGTCGACGGCGAACTCAGTTCCCTCGATGTAGTTCGAGAAATAGGCCTCGACAAAGGAACTCGCCATCAGTCGGTCCGGGTTCGTGTCAGCGTTCAGTATGGCCTGTGGCGCACGAGCGGCCATGTAGGTGATGAGCTTCTGGAATCTCTCCACACAAGCGACATCGATTGGTGTCCCGGCGGCCCGAGCGCGGCCTTGAGGGGTCAACATCTTGTCCTTGTGGGTATTGAGCAGTGTGCCGATAATCCCGTTTAAACGTTGAAATTCGGTGTCCCGGTCGAGCAAGGGCGCTAGATGCCGCGCACGATCCCGGATGCCGTTCAGATATTCAGCGCCGTTCGCGCGGCACAATTCGTCAAGCTTCGCTTCCACCGCCGCTTCTCCCAAGGTGCGGCTCCCTTCACCTTTGCGGGCGCGTGAGAATGCCAAGTTGTCGAGCAGTCGCCGTTCTTGTCCGGCAAGGTGCGTCCCTAGGTACGGAATGTCGCCATTTGCGGGGCCGTGGCCTTTCCGGACATGGATGGAGAGGCCAGGCAACTCAAAAGTCCATCGGCTCCGAGGAGCGACGACATATACGTTGTAGGGACCGTCATCGGAATGTCTTACCGGCTTCACTTCCATTCCGGTCCTGTCAGTGATCACTGCATGCGGCACCAGTTTCACCACCAGCCGTTGCCAGTTGCGCCTGATTTCCGCTTCTCTTGTCTCTCCTTCCTGCTGGTAATAAATTCCGTTAGCCAACTTTTCCACGCGGCCTGAGGCGTGAAGCCTCCAAATGCGCTTGTCTTCTGCTGCATCACCTGTCGGCGTGAAATAAATAGCCATTTTCTTCTCCTAAGGCGATCACATCAGCCAAAATGTCTCTCAGTTTCGCATAAGATCCGCTTTTGTCTGTCAGTTTCGCATAATAGAATTTCGCATAACAATGCGTGTGTCAACCGAAATGTCTACCATTTTCGCGTAAGAAGCAATTTTGTCTGTGATCTTCGCATACGGTGACGGCAGAGAATAATCTCGTAGGGTTTCCAAGATGCCGCGGCGCAGATCGCGTCCCTTCAGAAGGTCTGTCACCCGCCTCGCTTGTGTCGAGCGGTCACTTCTCACCTCCCGTTGTGCGACCTCTTTGGCACCGTCTGGATCATACACCCCGATTACCGTGACCACGGCTTTCCGTTGATCATCAGCGACCGCCAGGTCTGCCCTAAGCTGATCGATCCTGGTGTCCAGCTCCGCCAATTTTCTCTTCAGTTCAGCAACGATCGCAGTCATGTCTCAACCCCTTTAGGTGCAACCTAAAGGTAGTCATTCCAGACAATGGAATCTTGTGGCATTTGCTACATAATTCCGGGCTTTTCGCTCGAACCCGACGTACTGCTTCCACGCCAACACCGCATACTCAGGATGCCACCAGACGGCAGCCAACCCTAGTTCTTCTGCCACCTCAGCGGCGAGAGAGGCAACTCGCCTGCCTATCCGCTGTCAAACAGACGGCTTGATTGCCGCGTATCGAAGGTTTACTGCGCCGTGAGCCAGTTGCTGGCATTCGAGAAGCGCCAATTCTACCTTGCCCGCCAGACCTTCGGTGCCAAACTCCACGACACTGTCCGTCCCCGAGCGGGCTTCCAGGGCCGGCGCAATGATGAAGTTGAGTTCATCAACCAAACCACTGGCCAAAAGCGCGCCGTTGGTGGCCGCGCCGCCCTCGAGGACGATCCGCTGGATACCCAGCTCCCGGTTCAGTACACCCAACAGCTGTCCGACATCGAAGTCCGCACTTTCGGCGACCACGTATGACACCCCGTCTGCAGCAAGCTCGGCGAGATAAATGTCCGGGACATCCGCTCCGAGAAGGGCAACAACGTGATCGCCGAAAAGGTCGGGCCCCTTGTAATGGACCGCACCCGATCGATCGATAGCGATGCCAAAGCTCTTGGCCTCGCGGTTTGCAAAATGCCAAGGTCTTTCGACTTCGTATGGGCTCTCAGGTGCGTGAGGCACCCCTTTTGCCATCTCCGCCATCGTGACGCGACCAACCATCCAAGCTTGGCATTCCAGCCCCTCGCGAACCTTATCGCAAACCTTGGAGAAATCCGATCGGTCACCATCCGGTGACTTGGTCCACCTGCTCGGATGGAGGCTTCCGTCTGGCGAGGTGAGCATCAAGCATGCAATGTACGGCTTCACGGGTCACCTGCTACTTTCAAACAATCAATTGGAGTCGCTGAAAGACTTGAGCGACTCATGTCCGAGATGGAACATCACTCTACGCCATCAAGGGAATGAGGCCATCGATCGACTTCTTGGCATCCCCATAAAACATCCTCGTGTTGTCCTTGAAGAACAGCGGGTTTTCGATGCCGGAGTAGCCTGTTCCCTGCCCCCGTTTCGAAACGAAGACATGCTTGGCTTTCCAGACTTCCAGCACCGGCATGCCGGCGATCGGAGAGTTCGGGTCTTCAAGTGCTGCCGGATTCACGATGTCGTTCGAGCCGATGACGATGACCACGTCTGTTGTCGCGAAGTCCTCGTTGATCTCGTCCATCTCGAGAACGATGTCATACGGTACCTTGGCCTCGGCCAGCAGGACGTTCATATGGCCGGGCAGACGTCCTGCGACAGGATGGATCGCGAAACGGACGGTCTTGCCGGCAGCTCGTAGCTTTCGAGTCAATTCCGAGACAGCCTGCTGAGCCTGAGCTACGGCCATTCCGTAACCCGGGACGATGACCACGGTTTCTGCATCGTTCAGGGCTGACGCGACGCCTTCCGCGTCGATGGCAATCTGTTCGCCGATGATTTCCATTGCCGGCCCCTTCACGGCTCCGAAGCCTCCGAGAATGACGGAAACGAAGGAGCGGTTCATCGCCTTGCACATTATGTAGGACAGGATCGCGCCGGACGAGCCTACCAACGCACCGGTCACGATGAGCAGATCGTTGCCGAGCGTGAACCCGATCGCCGCTGCAGCCCAGCCCGAGTAGCTATTGAGCATGGATACGACAACGGGCATGTCCGCGCCGCCGATCCCCATGATGAGATGGTAGCCGATGAAGAAGGCGAGAAGGGTCATCACGCCGAGGGGCCAAATGCCGCCTTGGTTCACGTAGACCAGGAGAAGGATAAGCGAAAGAATTGCAGCGCCAGCATTGAGGAAATGGCCGCTGGGCAACTTTTTGGCCTTGCCATCGACTTTGCCAGCCAGCTTTCCAAACGCAACTACCGATCCGGTAAAGGTGACGGCTCCGATGAACACGCCAAGAAACACCTCGACCTTCATGATCGAAAGCTCGACCGCAGTTTTGTGGGCCAGAATACCCGCGAACCCATCGAGCATCGTACGCAGGCTCTCATCCATGACCGAAATCCGGGCGGCCTCCAGATGCGCGTTGAAGCCGATGAAAACCGCCGCCAATCCGACGAATGAGTGGAGCGCGGCAACGAGTTGCGGCATCTCGGTCATCTGCACTCTGCTCGCCAAGAAGTAGCCGAGAACAGCACCGCCAGCGATCATCCCACCGATGACGAGCCAATTTCCGACACCAGGTCCGAGGATGGTGGTCACGGCAGCAAGTGCCATTCCAACAATGCCATACCAGACAGCCCGTTTCGCACTTTCCTGTCCCGAAAGGCCGCCCAACGACAGAATGAATAGAACAGCCGCGGCGATATACGCTGCGGAGACAACACCGATTGTCATGATTTCCCCTCAGATTAAGACCGCTGGAACATGGCGAGCATGCGCCGTGTCACCAGGAAGCCCCCGACGATATTGATGGTGGCGATAAGTACGGAGACCGCCGCGAGTATCGTCACCAACCCCTCGCTGGAACCGATCTGAAGCAGAGCACCGAGGATAACGATCCCCGAGACAGCATTGGTTACGGCCATCAACGGGGTATGCAAGGAGTGGGAGACGTTCCAGATGACCTGGAAGCCCACAAAGCAGGCCAGTGCGAAAACGACCAAATGTGACATAAAGCTCGATGGAGCAAATGCGCCAAGGACCAGTAGAAAGGCCGTTCCCACCGCGAGCAAAAGCCCTTGGCCCTTGGTCTGTGCACGAAAGGCAGCAATCTCAGCAGCGCGTTTCTCCTCGGGAGTAGGCTCTTTCGCCTTCTCGCGTGGCTTCTGCGCGGCGATAGCCTGGACCTTAGGTGGCGGTGGAGGGAAAGTAAGCCCTCCCTCGAACGAAACTGTTGCTCCGCGGATCACATCGTCGTCCATGTTGTGGACGATCCGACCATCTTTGCCAGGTGTGAGATCGGCCAACATGTGTCTGATGTTCATGGCATAAAGCGAGGAAGCCTGGGTGGCCATACGACTTGGGAAATCAGTGTAGCCAATCACGACAACACTATTCTCCGAGACGACCTTCTCGTCCGGACGCGTAAGGTCGCAGTTGCCGCCACGCTCGGCGGCCAAGTCGACGATTACCGAGCCAGGCTTCATGGCTCCAACCATGTCTGCCAGCCAGAGTTTGGGAGCGTCCCGACCTGGGATAAGCGCCGTCGTGATGACGATATCCACCTCAGGCGCTAGCTCGCGGAACTTTGCTAGCTGCATCTCGCGGAACTCCGGCGACGAAGGCGCGGCGTATCCGCCGTTCGCCGACCCATCCTGCTGCTCCGCGAAGTCTAGGTAGTGTCCGTCCACAAACGGTAAACCGCTGAAATTATTGGAGGAATCGCGATATTGCCGCGGGCAAAGCCCGGCGGTTTCAGGTACACTTTAGATCAAGCCATTGATTCTAAAGACAAACCCGCAACCGCCGGAGCCGACAATGCGCCAAGAACGCACCGTCCAATCCAATATATTCGATCTTTTCGCCGAACACGAGATCGGCCGCGAGCTGAAAGCCATGTCGCAATGGCTGGATGAGCATCGTGATCTGCTCGGGCTGGTAGCGCAGGACCTGCGCCGCCACGGCGTCAAGGAGACCGGCCGCGAGGGCCTGCCGGCGGAGGCCGTGCTGCGTTGCGCCCTGCTCAAACAACACCGTCAGTTGAGTTATGAGGAGCTGGCCTTTCATCTGGAAGATTCCGCCTCGTTCCGGGCTTTTGCCCGGCTGCCATGGGGGTGCAGCCCGAAGAAGTCGGTCTTGCACAAGACGATCAGCGCGATCCGGGCCGGGACCTTTGAAGCGATCAATCGCGTGCTGTTGACAAGCGCCCGGCAGGACAAGGTGGAACGCGGCAAGGTCGTGCGCATCGACAGCACCGTCACTTCGGCGCTGATGCACGAACCGAGCGACAGCAGTCTTTTGTGGGACTGCGTGCGGGTGATGGTGCGGCTGTTGCAGCAGGCGGCTTCCTTGGGCAGCGCCATCTTATGGCACGATCACTGCCGCGCGGCGAAGAAGCGATCCCGGGCGATCCAATTTACCCGCGGTCGTCCGAAACGAGTTCAGCACTATCGCGCGCTGCTCAGGATCACGCGCACCACCTTGAGCTATCTCGAACAGGCGGCGGCGCAGCTGCCCTTGGCGGCGGGCCCGGCGGTCGAACGCTGGCAGGCCCAAGTCCGCCACTATAAGCCGCTGATCGAACGGATCATCGCCCAGACCGAGCGGCGGGTCCTGGCCGGCGAGGCGGTGCCGGCTGGCGACAAGCTGGTCAGTTTGTTCGAGCCGCATGCCGACATCATCGTCAAAGGCAGCCGCGACGTCGAGTATGGCCATAAGATCAATTTGACCACCGGCACAAGCGGGCTGATCCTCGACCTCGTCGTCGAAGCCGGCAACCCGGCCGACAGCGAGCGCTTGCTGCCGATGCTGGAGCGTCACATTGGCATCTGGGGCGAGCCGCCACGGCAGGCCGCCGCCGACGGCGGCTATGCCAGCCGCGAAAATCTGAGCGGAGCCAAGGCCTGGGGCGTGCGAGACATGGCCTTCCACAAGAAGTGCGGCCTCAAGATCGAAGACATGGTCAAAAGCCGTTGGGTCTATCGCAAGCTACGCAACTTCCGCGCCGGCATCGAGGCCGGCATCTCCTGCCTCAAACGCGCCTACGGCTTGGGGCGCTGCACCTGGCGTGGGCTCGACCACTTCAAGACTTATGTCTGGTCCTCGGTGGTCGCTTACAATCTCGCCCTCTTCGCCCGCCTCAGATCGAACTGACATCCCATGTCGCCAGCCAAAACCGGACCGGCGGAACGCCGGCAGTTCCCAATGCGCGCATTTCCACCAGAAATCCTGGCCGCCGCAATTAGCACCCATGAGCCACACCGCATGGCTTCAAAGCGGCCACCAAGCGGAACCCAAACGCGCTGCAAGCACAAGAAAACCAGCCGTTTATGGACGGAAACTAGGTAGACAAATTCGGCTCCCATCGATTCAATCTGTTCGGCCACCTCGGGTCGAACGTCGAAGGCCAGAGTGATCGCGCCCAGCGACGTCGCAGTACCGATTGCTGCGAGCCCGGCCACGCCAGCACCAATGACCAGCACCTTGGCTGGTGGCACCTTGCCTGCCGCCGTGACCTGACCAGTGAAGAAGCGGCCGAAGTTGTTGCCGGCTTCGATGACTGCGCGATAGCCCGCGATGTTGGCCATCGAGGATAGCGCGTCCATCTTCTGAGCGCGGGATATGCGCGGGACCATATCCATTGCGATGGTGTTCACGCCCTTCGCGACTGCCTGTTCGAGAAGCGGCCCGTTCTGCGCCGGGTAAAAGAAGGAAATCAGCGTTTTTCCTGCGGCCAGCAGATCCACCTCTTGGGGCTGCGGAGGTCGAACCTTTACGACAACGTCAGCGACAGAGAATAACGTTTTGGCGTCCGCGACTACCTCCACTCCAGCCGCTCGGTAGGCGTCGTCGGGGTATCCCGACGAAGTCCCCGCGCCACTCTCCACGAAACACTCGTGACCGAGTTTCAGAAGTTCCTTCGCACTGTCTGGCGTGAGTGCCACTCGAGCCTCTCGGTCGAGGGTCTCCTTTGGTGATCCGATTTTCATTTGGGTTCTGCCCTAAAGCGAGCGCGGTAAGACGCGACGATGGAACGACGTCCTCACGGGCGTCGGTTGCAGTGCTGCATGTTGTCGATGGATACCGCGGGCGCGCTTTGGGCGCTTATACGAACAAGCGCTGCCCTGCGGTTACGAATGCAAAGCTAGTCAAACACGAAGACGCCCTTGCCGATCTTTCGTTGCTCGAAGAGAGCGTATGCTTCAACGGCGTCGTCCAGTTGGAACTGATGAGTGAAGAGGGAATCCAGGTCGATCCCTCTTTCCGCAACAAACCCTGCGCATTCGTCCTGAAGATTCTTATTGAAAGTGAGGGAGCCGACGAGGTTCTTCTGCTTAGTAATGAGTTCGTTGCATTCGAACTGCATCGACCCATGGACCCCAACCAAACAGGTGGTGCCCCACTGCTTTATGGCCTGCAGCGCTTGATCGCGAGCAACGGCGTTGGAACTGCATTCGATCGCCTTGTCGGCACCAAGACCGCCCCTGGTCAGGTCGCGAATTGCCTGGACGGGATCGTCCTTCATCGGGTTGATGACGAAGTCGGCACCGAACTTCTTTGCCATTTCAAGACGCTCCTCGCCGACGTCCAGCGCAATAACGCGGGCCCCGAAGGCCTTTGCGAAGACTGTGCAGCTGAGTCCAACTGGTCCCTGACCGAAGATGGCAATCGTCTCGTCCGCTACTAGGTTTACCCTTTTCAGGGCCGCGTAGGCCGTTCCGCTGCCACACCCGACAGCGGCACCCGCGTTGAACGAGAGTTGCTCGGGCAATTTGATGATCGTATGAGCCGGCACCTTCATGAAAGGTGCATGCGCACCGTGGCTGTTCCCGCCGAATGCAATTCGCGTATGATCGCAGTTCTGCATCCACCCCGTTCGGCAATTCGAGCAGGTCCGGCAGCCATCGTAGTGATAGACCATCACGCGATCGCCAGCGCGGGCTTCCCACGGGCGGACGGCTGAGCCAACTTCTTCAATGATCCCACAGGGCTCGTGGCCCTCGATGACGATCTGATCCTCACGTCGCTTGGGCTCGTTGAGGTGGTTCAAATCGCTCCCGCACATTCCCGACGACTTGATCCGAACTACGACTTCATCTGGGCCAGGCGTTGGATCCGGGAAATCCCGGAATTCCATTTTACCTTCTCCAAGAAATACCAGACCTTTCATACGGGGATCCTCCACATGCCGTTTTGAGCTGATCGGGCACGCTGAAGCTAAAGCCCTCTCCTGCATCTCTGAACTATCCACGCTGGTTACAAATCTGGATGTCCAGCACAATAGGCGACGGGTCACAAACCGGCTCGGCACGCAGCTGGTTATAGTATTTTGTTATATCGCGACTGAGACCGTTTTGGCACTTCAGAAACCCATCCCTTTGGGATCGTTACGCCTGCGGCTGGGCCACTCAGAACCCATATAATTCCGCATTATACCCCTTCCGCCGCGCCACTGTTTTGAGTGGTTCTAGCATGTTACCGAATTGATAACGGGACAGCTGTGCAAGGTGGCACACCGGAGGAAAACGCCACTCTTCAACGCTATGGATCATTTGGTCCCTAGCGACTTTGGTTTCAAGCGACCAGGCACAGAATACCGGAATAACAGGTACCGGAAGCTCAGTCTCAACGCACTCGGCGACCGAACGGCAACACTGCATTTGGGAGGATTCCATGCACGCTACACAGAACAGATATCGCACGCACTCCAAGTCCGTATCGGGATCGATTTTTCGGTCGTCGGCTATCGCACTGACGGCTCTTCTCTTCGCCGGCTCCGCCATGGCGAAGGATCTAACATTCGGTTACGTCCCGGCAAGCCTCGAATATCCCTACAACGTCATGACGGCCAAGGGCTTCGAGGAGGCCGCCAAAGAAAAGGGCGTTAAAACAGTCGTCATTGACCCGCGCGGCAGCGTGGAAAAGCAGGGGAACTCCCTCGACGATCTACTATCTCAGAAGGTCGATGCAATTGGTTTCCTCCCGCTCGACTCCGTCGTCGCGGAAGGGTTTGTTGACAAGGTCAGCGACGCAAAGGTGCCAATCGTAGCTATCGCCTTACAGGTGGGCGATTCAGCGAAGCGTCAACTGAAAGACCCCTACCCAGGCCTATCGGCCCTCGTTGCAACGGACAACTATCAGTCCGGAGTTGTTGCTGGCGAGATGGCAGCTGGTCTATTGCCAAAGGACAAGACCGCTAAAATTGGCATCGTCATGGGTGATCCGGCCTACACGATCGTCAAGCTCGATACAGACGGTTTCAAAGCCGCACTGGACAAGGCTGGGGCGAAATACACCATCGTTGCCGAGCAGCCGACGAACTGGACACCTGATGAAGGCGAAGCCGTTTGCCAGAATTTCCTGACGGCTCATCCCGACATCGACCTGATCTACAGCCATGCCGACGACATGGCGATTGGATGTGCACGCGCAATCGACGCATCCAACTCCAAGCCTAAGCTCATCGCGACCGGCGGCGGATCTAAACTCGGCCACGACGCGATCCTTGCCGGGGAAATGTATGGCTCGGTCTGCACGAGACCTAAACTCCTCGGCAAGCTGATGTTTGATGCCCTATACGAGGCTACGACAAAGCCGGAAACTCCCAAAGGTCGGTTCGTGTCTTACGACATGCCTCCGATCACGAAGGAAACTATCGACTCCTGCCCTGAGCAGTGGTGAGATCTTTAGATTGGTGAATGGGAGGTGTCCTTTGCAACACGATAACCCGATCATGCAATTACGTGGTGTTGTTAAGGGATTTCCCAATGGCACACTCGCCCTGCGCGGTGTCGATCTCGACATCGAGCAGGGCAAAGTCCACGGCCTGCTTGGCGCGAACGGCGCTGGCAAATCCACGCTGATCAAAATCCTGTCCGGCGCGTATTGGGCCACGCTGGGCGACATCATATGGCGCGGCAATCCAGTGAAATGGGATAGTCCCAAGGCAGCCAACGATATGGGGGTTGCCACCGTCCACCAACACATTCCACTGGTCCCGACCCTTTCGGTTATCGAGAACATATTCCTGGGCAACCGCGGACTATGGCGTCTCTCGGCGGGCATCCGCCGAGAGTACGAGGAACTCTGCCAGCGCATCGGCTATCGTCTTGATCCCGATGCGCTGGTTGGCAACCTCTCCATTGGGGAGCGCCAAATGGTGTCCATCATGACAGCTGTCGGCACCGGGGCCGATCTGATCGTCATGGACGAACCCACTGCTTCCTTGGCGGCGGAAGAGCGTGAACTGGTTTACACCACCGTTCGGCGGCTCTCGAAGGGAGAGAACAAAGCGATCTTGTTCGTCAGCCACTTCCTGGACGAAGTGATGGCGCTCACTGACCAGGTTACTGTTCTGCGCGACGGGACAGCCGTGCTGCGTGCCAATACGGCGGACCTGGACGAAGATCGCATCGCCGAAGCGATCGTCGGCAAACAGATCGTCGCGCTCGAGCGGCAAGCGCAGGAACGGACACCGACAGCGGGGACGGCGCGTCTGCAGTTGCAGAACCTAGCCTCGAAAGGTCGATTTGGCCCGATTTCCCTAGAAGTCGGTCGTGGAGAGGTCCTCGGCGTCGCAGGTCTTCTCGGTTCGGGCCGAAGCGAATTCCTGCACGCCATCTATGGCTCAGACCGCGATGCCACCGGGACGGTGCTGCTGGACGGATTGGCTGTTGCGCGAAATACCGGAGCAGCTGTGAAGGCTGGGATGGGTATGGTCCCGGAAGACAGAATGGCCCAAGGCCTGGTCCCGGAGTTCGAGATCTGGCGAAACACCACATTGCCAGCCCTGGGCGGCGTATCCGTGTTAAACGCCATGCCCATCGAAGAACGCGAGCGCGAGCGCGGTTGGGAGGCCATCCGCACGCTGTCGATCAAAGCAAGTTCGCCCGACATTCTTGTGAAGGACCTTAGCGGCGGCAATGCACAGAAGGTTACGATCGCCAAGTGGCTCTACAGTGGCGTGAAGCTATTCCTTCTCGACGAGCCTACGGCCGGCATCGACATCGGGGCAAAGACTGACATTCTGCGCCTTGTACGCAAGCTGGCTAGTGAAGGACAGTCAGTCATCATCGTCTCTTCCGAATTCGAAGAGCTGCTGGCGGTCTCGGATCGCATCATCGTCCTGCGAGACGGTCAATGCGTCGCCGTTCGCAGCGCCCATGAGACATCCGAGCACGAATTGCTTCTGCTTGCCGGCGGGCAGGCTGCTTCCGTCGAAGCGGCCGTCCACTAACCGGCATCGTAGAGAAAGCGAGAAAACACCATGAATACCATTACACAAAATTCGGTCGAGAAAATCCCGGAGGCTCCACAAAACCACGCCGCCTCGCCTGCGACCAACTGGCGTGGCCTCTTCGGCTTGCGCGAACGAGGTGTCTATTACGCTCTGCTGCTACTGATTGCTGTGATAACAGCTTCTCACGAGTTACCTCGGCCAGTCAAATTACCTGAGCGTTTTGAATCTCTCGAACGTAGTCTATCAGTCATCGTTGATGGCGATCATGGCGGTCGCAATGACCGTCGTACTGATCAGCGGAAACTTCGACCTCTCGGTCGCCTCCGTCGCGGCGCTCGCTGCTGTGATCCTGATCGGCAACGCGGATGCGATTGGTTTCATTCCCGCCGCGGCGCTTGCGATGGCAGTGGCAATGGCAATCGGCCTGATCAACGGCTCGATCGTCCAGTTTCTGGGCATCAACGCCTTTATCGTCACTCTGGGCACGATGACCGCCGTTCGCGGCCTCGTTCTTATCTATACCGACGGTCGCTCGCTATCTGCGTCGGACCCAGACGTAATCGCAACCATGAAGGTTTTCGAGGGTGGTCGTCACGACGGCTTCTGGCTGATTGTCGCCGGCGGAGCGTTGCTGTTGGCTCTGGGTGCGATCGGCCTCGCAAGGACGCTGAGCAACAAGGCCCCGATGCGACCTTCCTCTATCGGCATGACCATCGGCGGCATCGGGCTCCTCCTGCTCGCGTGGGCATCGGGTGGTGAGCTGACGCTGCGCAATCCGGTTATCTACCTCGCCATCTTCACCACAATTGTCTGGTTCACCTTGACCTTCACAATGGTGGGACGCCGCGTTTACGCTGTCGGCGGCAACTCCGAAGCCGCCCGGCTTTCCGGCATCAACGTGCTTCTCTACAAGCTCATGGCCTTTGTGTTCTGCAGCGGCGCAGCAGGATTTGCCGGAATCCTTTTCGCCAGCCGACTGCGGTCGATCAATCCCGCTGGTCTCCAAGGAGCGGAGCTTACCGTCATCGCGGCGGCCATTCTTGGTGGGACGTCTCTGTTCGGCGGCGCGGGCAGCGTGATCAAAACCCTTGCAGGCGCGCTCCTCCTGTTTTCGCTGACAAACGGCTTCAACATCCTGAACCTCGGTGCGAACTGGCAGGGCTTGATCGAAGGCATCGTCGTTGTCGTTGCCGCGGCCATTTACACCGTTGGCGGCAACAAGTCGAAATCCAAGACTGGCGGCTGACCCAACAAACTCTAGACCGCTCGTGTGCCGACGGGCGGTCTCCTTCAATAGCCCGAAAACACTGGGAGTGACATTTCGTGACCGATATTCCACGAGTAGACTTCAACGGCAAGGTTGCCTTCGTTACCGGAGCCGGAAGCGGCGTTGGGCGGGCAACCGCTCTGGCTTTCGCCAAAGCAGGCGCGTCGGTCGCCGCAGTCGACATAAACGAAGTGGCTCTCAATGAGACCGCAGCGATCATTCGCGACGCGGGCGGAAAAGTCCTCGCGATCACCTGTGACGTCACCAAGGGCGAGCAGGTAAAGGGCGCGCTGGATAAGACTATTGAGGCGTTCGGGCGTTTGGACGCAGCTCACAATAACGCTGGCATCGAGCAGCCGGCGCAGCCAATCGGAGACATTTCTGAGGAGCTTTGGGACCGCATCATTTCGGTCAACCTCAAGAGCGTTTTCCTCTGCATGAAATATCAGATCGAAATCATGCTCAAACAGGGCAGCGGAGCCATCGTGAACACCGCATCCGGCGCGGGCGTCTTGGCGATCCGTAATCAGTCTAGCTACTGCGCATCGAAGTTCGGCGTCGTCGCAGCGAGCAAGGTTGCCGCGCTCGAGTATGCCGAGAAGGGTATCCGGGTTAACGCCATTTGCCCCGGCATCATCGATACTCCGATGATCTCGCGCTACACCAATGACACCGATGAAGGCCGCGCCTTCATGATTGCCCAGGAGCCAATCGGCCGCATGGGTCGTCCCGAGGAGATTGCTGGCACTGTGTTGTGGCTTTGCTCGGACGCGGCCGGCTTCGTTACCGGCCATGCCATGATCGTCGACGGCGGCCAGACCGCAGGAATTTAACCGGGTTTGCTGGTCAGGCGAGACACTTGACCAGTTCCGTTGCGTCTTCGAGGGTTTCCAGATTCTCGGCGAGGGCTGCGGCTCGCGCCGAAACAGTTTCAGAGACGGGGTTGGCAGCAACGGACGCGCACTCGAAGAACTTCACGCAGACATCCTCCCAGTTCATCGGGTTGTCGGCGTTACCCGGAACACGATGGCCCTCCTCTATCCAACATCCGCCGTCGCGCGTGGTGATTTCCACACGGCCAGGGGGCAACTCGAGCTTCCAGTCGAGCGCGGCGTCTCGGACCAAAGTCATCTTCTTACCAACCGCGAGCACCTGCTTGTCTTTGAGTGCTGCTTCGGTGAAGTCGGTGACGCTCATTCCCCTGCGAACCACGGCGACCGACACTAGGTACGGCAGGCTAAACTTGGCATCCGCAAGCGTCGCAGGTGCCCGTCGCTCCTCCAGGGGCTGGCACATAAGGTCGTGGTAATCGCCCACGTAGAGCCGTATCTCGGCGATTTCGTCCGGCTGGATGTTATTCCGGGTGACGATATCGATAGCAGCTTTCATATGGCTGTGGGCGGTACCAACACATGGCCAACGTTTGTAGAGTGTCCCGCTTCCGAGGAAATCACTGCCAAGCCCCGCTACGATCTTGTCGCGATCGTAGCGCCCACCAAAGTAAGTGTTCATGAAGCCATACTGGCCTTCGAATGCCTTATCGATGCCTGTCACACCCTTTTCAGCCATTAGTGTTGCGAGCACGGCTCCCTTGGCCGAGAACCCCGCATACATCCCGCGTAGGTCGCTTCCCCTGCCCGCGACCATTTCCATGATGCCCGATGACTGCATCGTCGCAATCCCCATGGCAGCAGAGGTGCGTGCCGGCGAAAGACCCAGAACGCGACTTGCGGATGCAGTAGCAGCGAAGACGGCCAGGACCGTGGACAGGTTCCAGTCCTTTTGCCAATCGACGTTGCACCTGAGCCGAGCGAATATGTCCTGTCCAGCCGCGACCGCCGCGATCAGGTCTTTTCCACTGACCCCGCCCCGGCGCTCGGCGAGCGCAATTACGGCCGGCACAATCGAGCTGGCTGTATGTTGTCCCCATGGCGTTTGGTCATCGTAATCGAGGCAATGCGCGAGCGCGCCGTTCGCCATCGCGGCCATCAGGGCCGGGGCCCTGCCTCCGAAGCCGAGGACTGTGCAATCAGGGCGACCGCCTGTTTCGGCGACGATCTCCGCGACCGCTTGAACGGCCGGCTCCATGCCGCTAGCAGCGAGAATGACGCCGAGGGTGTCGAGGATGCTCTTCTTGGCAGCCCAACGCGCGTCGTCACTCAGGCGGTCGTAAGTCACCTCGGCCGCGTGGGTGCCGAAAAGATGGACGAGATCGCGCTTATCATCAGTCATTGTCGAAAACCTTATTCTTTACGAATGCAATGATGTCGCACGAACTAGCGCCGATCTCATCCCCAACCTGCACACGACCGGGCACAGCAAGAGACGGGATATAACTCTTACTTATACCACAACCGAGCCTCGCGAGATTGGTGGTTTTCAAGTGAACTCCGAAATGGAAAGTTCAAGGCACCTACATGGAGGAGAGAACATGCCCACATTGGCTGGCAAAACCGTACTCATCACAGGCGCTTTGGGCACGATCGGCAAATCGCTTGTCTCACGCTTTGCAGAAGAGGGCGCTAAGGTAATCGCATCGGACCGTCCGGATGCGCCGAACGTCGACGAGGTCCTCAAGGACCTGGCGAAAGACGTTCGCTATCTCGGCGCTGACCTCAACCAGTTGGCCGATCTCGAGAAGGCGGTGACCCGCCTTGCTGACGAAGTCGGCGGTATCGACATCCTCGTGAACAACGCGGCATTTGTGGTCAACAAGCCGCACGAGGAGTTCTCCATCGAGGAGTATGAGGAAGAGGTTCGAGTAAACTCGACTTCGGCATTCGTCCTGTCGAGAGCCTGCAGCACTCTGATGAAGCAGAAGAAATACGGCAAGATCATCAATCTCACCTCCCTCACCCTCAACGGCAACTGGGAAGGCTTCGTACCTTACGTAGCTTCGAAGGGCGCGATGTACGGCTTGGTCAAGTCGATGGCCCGCGAACTCGGCAAGTACAACATCACGGTCAACGGCATCTCTCCGGGCGCGGTGCTCTCGGATGCCGAATGGCGGCACTTTGGTGAAAAGCGGGAAGCCTACCATCAGTGGATTCTTGAGCGTCAAAGCATAAAGCGCAGGATCGAGCCGGTCGATATCGCCAACCTCGCCGTCTTCCTATCTAGTCCGCAGGCGGACCTTATAAGCGGACAGGACATCCACTGCGACGGTGGGTGGTAACGACCGGCAATGGGAGGAACGCTGATGAACGAGATCAAGCCGAAACTGTTTGCGGACGGTTTTCTGTTCCTCGAAGCTCCAAAATGGCGTGATGGTCAGCTCTGGGTCTCGGACGTCTTCGATCACAAGGTCTATTCGCTGACGGCGAGTGGTGAGCGGTCGAAGTGTCTCGAAATTCCGAACAGACCGTCGGGACTGGGCTTCCTTTCCGACGGGTCGCTCGTGATCGTGTCGGCCAAGGATCGGAAGCTCCTCCGATACGACGGCAATTCGGTCTCCGATTACGCCGATCTTTCCTCCCACACCCAGTGGTGGCTCAACGACTTCGCGGTCGATTCATTGGACACGATTTATGTCGGCGATTTCGGGTGCGACTTCGTTGCGGGACAGCCTCCTCAGGCCACAAATATTCACCGCGTCGATCAGGACGGCTCGGTGGCCGTTGCGGCCCGCGATGTAGATTTCCCGAACGGCTCCGTAGTCATCAACGGTGGCCGCACCCTGGTCGTTGCTGAGACGTGGAAGACACGGATCAGCGCATTCGACATCGATTCCGCCGGCAATCTCAGCAACAAACGCCTCTTTGCTGATCTTTCGGGCAGGCAGCCTGACGGAATCTGCGCGGACGAGACCGGTGCGATCTGGGCCGGGATATATAACACGGGCGAGTTCGTCCGCGTGCTGGATGGTGGGCAGATCACAGACAGCATCAAATTCCAAGGGTCGGGAATCTCCTGCACGCTGGGCGGGGAGAATGGCCGTCGCTTGTTTATGACGGCATTTCTCGGAACAGAAGCCGACATGGCAGCTGGCCTACCCAAGAGCGCGGTATTTTACGTGGACCTCTAAGGGCAGCGGCCCTGAGCGCCAGGATATAACTTAAAGCTATAACGGAACCGGCTGCACCATTGTCGCCCGACGCCTCCGTGATAGCGTGATGCCAACTCAATCTCACAACAGTCTGGAACGATGAAACCGATCCTTTCCTTCCCGCCACTCGCCGGCATGGCCTATCCGAAACTTGAGGAAGCTGAATGGGTTCGGATTGTGCCCGCACCTGAACAGGTTGCCTCCCTCCCCGAGAGCGAGCGAGAGACCGTACGCGTTCTTATGACCAGCGCGACACGCGGCTGCAGCGCCGAGCTTGCCGCGGCACTCCCCAATTTGGGCTTCGTCGTTTCCCAGGGTGCCGGAAGCGACAAGATCGATATTGCAGCTCTCGAGAAGCGCGGAGTTCGCGTCCGCTGCGTAGGCGAAGCCCTGACTGATGATGTCGCCGACCTCGCTATGACGCTCACAATCATGCTCTGCCGCGACCTGGTTCGCGCTGACGCGTTCGCGCGCAACGGAGACTGGCAGAACGGGCGCTTCGAGGTAGGCGACAGCCCGGTAGGAATGACTGTCGGCATCGGCGGTCTCAGCGGTCGGATCGGCCAAGCGATCGCCGCCCGCGCGTCCGCCTCGAAGATGAAGATCGCAGGGCTCAAGCGTAGTTCCAACGAGGGCCTCGGCGCGACGCTGTATGATGGATGGGAAGCACTCGCGGAGGCAAGTGACATCCTTGTGCTGGCTGTCCCCGGAACGCCGGACCTCAAGAACATCATCGGTTCGAAGGAACTGGCTGCGCTTGGACCAAAGGGCCGTCTCATCAACGTAGGACGTGGCAACCTCGTCGACACTGAAGCTCTCATCACAGCACTGGAAAACAAGACGATCGCGGGCGCAGCATTGGACGTCCTCGATAGCGAACCGGTGATTCCGCCCCGGCTGGCGGCTTTGCCCAACGTAATTCTGACCCCGCATATCGGTGGTCAGACTTGGGGCCAACGCTCCAGAGGCGCACGGATTGCGGAGGACGAGGTTCTCGCATTCCTGGCGACCACAACGCATTGACGGCCGGCACGCGCCGCCGAGAACATTAGAGCGGGATCGACTTTGATCGATCTCCAAAGGACAGATGACATGACTGACAAGCAGCAATACACCTATCCCAAGATCGGCCTCCTGATTGACGGGGAATGGATCTACGATCGCGAGGCCCTCTGTGAGGTGGAGAACCCCAGCGACGAGACGATCCTCGGCCAGGTGCCCAAAGCCACCGCCCAAGACCTTCAGAACGCACTGGCCTCGTCTGCCCGCGGTTTCGAGGTGTGGCGTAAGACGCCTCCGACGGAACGGGCGGCCGTGATGCGGCGCGCCGCGGCGCTCGTTCGTCAACGTGCAAAAGAGATCGCGCCTATCTTCACGGCGGAGTCAGGACGCACCTACGCTGAGGTGCTAGCCGAAATCGAGCGCTCCGCGACCTTCCTGGATTGGGACTCGGAAGAAATTCGTCGCCTGTATGGTCGTATCGTACCGACGGATCCACCAATTCAGCAGTTCGTAGTCCGCGAACCCGTTGGCCCCGTTGCCGCATTCACGCCGTGGAACGTTCCGATGAGCGCTCCTTCCCGCAAGATCAGTGCCTCCCTCGCGGCTGGATGCTCGGTCATCCTCAAGCCGGCTGAAGAAACTCCCGCAACCGCGTGCCTATTCGCGCAATGCTTCCTCGACGCTGGTCTCCCCAAGGGCGTTTTGAACGTTGTCTTCGGCAACCCGGACGAAGTGTCTCGCACCCTGGTTCTATCGCCGATCACCCGTCTCGTAACGCTTACCGGCTCGATCAACGTCGGCAAGCACCTCACGAGGCTTGCAGTAGAGACCATGAAGCCGGTCCTCATGGAGCTTGGCGGCCATGCGCCTGTCCTGATTGACGAAAATACCAATGCGGACGAGATCGCGCAGTTGGCGGTAAACTGGAAGTTTCGGATGGCGGGCCAATTCTGCTCGGCACCTTCCCGGTTCCTCATTCACCGCTCGCGGTACGATGATTTCGTCGGAAGCCTCACTGAAAAGGCCAGCAAACTCAAAGTCGGTGATGGGTTCTCCGAAGGCGTGCAGATGGGTCCCCTCGCCAACCGTCGCCGCTTGGCCGCAATGGCCGACCTTGTCGACGACGCGGTTTCTCATGGAGCGAAGGTCACAACCGGCGGCAAACGTGTCGGCAATCGGGGCTGGTTCTACGCACCGACTGTCCTCGCGGACGTACCTCTCGACGCCCGTGTAATGAGCGAGGAACCTTTCGGACCGATCGCTCCGTGCACGGCAGTGGATTCCATGGACGAAGCGCTCCAGATCAGCAACAGCCTCAACATGGGCCTTGCTGCGTTCGTGTTCACCAATGACATGGAGCGCGCCAACCATCTGTCTCGAGAGCTTCAAGTCGGCTCGGTGGCGCTCAACGTGTTCACCAGCCCAGGAGGCGATGCACCGTTTGGCGGTTACCGAGAAAGCGGCATCGGCCGCGAAGGCGGGACTGAAATGTACAACAGCTACACAGTTGCCAAGACAATCGCAGAATGCCGCGTACGAGTTTGATTTTTAAGCTCAAAGCTTTAGACTCATCTTGGAACGAATGGAGGTGAGTTCTGGCGATGGTGCTCGAAATTGATCCCAAGAAGCTGCTCTACTTCGCCGCGGTGATTGAGCAGGGTAGCTTGAACCGCGCAGCACGTCAGCTGAGCGTGTCGCAGCCTGCCCTGTCGACCTCAATGGATCGATTGGAAGCTGAGCTTGGGATGCAGCTCCTCGAGCGCGGCCCGAAAGGCATTGTCGCGACAAGGAAGGGCGACATCCTTTACTGTCATGCGCGTCTCATCAGGGAAGAGATTCAGCTCGCTGAACGTGACCTGTTGAACGCGGACGATTGTCGCAGCGAGTCGATCCGCATCGGCAGTCTACCAAGCCTAGCAAGCAAAATCGTGCCGATGGCACTCAGCAAATGGCGAGAGACCCACGAAGGTGGCCACCTCGAGGTTGTCGAAAACGCTCAGGTCGATCTTCTAACAGGCCTGCTGCGGCGGGACTTCGATTTCGTAATCGGATTCACCAAGGTCTTCGACATGCTGGACGGTCTCCGTCAGCGGGTGCTTTTCCGCGACACTCTGCGGGTGATCGCGGGCATCAATCATCCTTTGCGGAAGCTGGAAAATCTTACATGGACCGACCTGGTGAAGTATCCGTGGATCAGCCCGACATCGCGGCGGACGCACACAGTGCTAGATCACATCATGCAGACTATGGATGCGCCCCTGCCCCAGATTACCGTCTGCGGATCAGTATCCCTCCTCAAGTCGTTGGTTGCCGAGACCGAGCACCTCGCCCTATTGCCCGCTCATGCCGTCCGAGAGGAAGTCGCCGAGCAGAGGCTTTTCGAGTTGCCTTTCTGGGACCCTACCCTCAATCGGGATATCGCGGTCTTCTTCCGCGAAGGCTATGTGATGGATCAACCACGTAAGGATTTGGTCGCTTGCGTCACGGAAGTAGGGATGGAGCTTTGTAGGGACAAGGAAATGGACGACGTATCGGCCTAGATTTCAGCCCGCGGTATTCGTCCTCCTTCTAAAACGGCGGCATGTGGACCAGAACGTTGAGGTTACTTTACCCTAATTGTTCGAGGTGCTCCGGATCGTTCCATGAGATAAATCTCTGCAAATGGTAGCATTTCCGCGGATTGCAGGAGAATCTCGCGCCATTCGACGTCGCTGCGCCTTGGACGACGCCTGAGCGGGGCAACGACTAGCAGTGCGAACCCGGCGTACTTTTCGTCGTCCTTGTCGGCCAGAGCCTTCTTAACGCCATCGATCAAAACGCTGTCGACATGGCTAGCTGAATGCCACATCCTGCCCTTCTGACGTGCCATGGTAAAATCACGTTGCGGAGCCTCATCCGGCAAACCTATCAGCGCGGCCACAGGCGATCCCGCCGCCAGTTCTTTTCCGACTTCAACGTCACTGCGAACCAACGCTCCGGCCACTTCGACGCCCAGCTGACTTCCGTCTTCAAAACGAAGCCATGCGTCCGGAAAGCTGCTGTTCAGCGGAAACCTGACAGACACCACGCCAGAATATTGGGCGGATATCAGCTCGACTTTGTACAAAATCGGTGGTGATTTCGGGGGCATCTGAGCAGCCCTGGGTGAATCAATTCGCCGCAGGGTCCCGGCCTTGCGCCATTCGTTTGATCGGATTCGAACGAATGGATGAGCGAACAACATGATTGTAGCCGTGAGCCGGGAGACGCGGTCCCCCACATCCTTCGCAAATGGCTGTCGCCGTTTCGTTTCTGGTTTACCGCGCCAAGCTGGGAGCATCTGCTGGTCCTGGTGATGGGTGCGCTCCTTTCGCCTGGCAAGCGAACGGTGACGGCCTGCCTGCGCATCACCGGACGCGCGGAGGTAAGTAATTTTGCCGCCTATCATCAACTCCTCAACCGAGCCCGCTGGAACCCTCGCACGTTGGCGGCCCGTCTGCTGTCCATCATTGTTGCCCGGCTCGTGCCCGAGGGCCCTGTCGTGATTGGCATGGATGATACAATCGAACGGCGTTGGGGCCAACGCATCGCCGCGCGTGGAATTTATCGTGACCCGGTGCGCTCCAGCCATGGCCACTTTGTCAAGGCCAGCGGCTTGAGATGGTTGAGCTTCATGGTTCTTTCACCTGTCCCATGGGCAAAATGTATTAAAGCCCTGCCGGTGCTGACGATCCTGTGTCCCTCTGAGCGCCATGATCAGAAGAAGGGCCGAAAGCACAAGCTGCTGACTGATTGGGCAAGGCAAGGCGTCTTGCAGCTTTGCCGCTGGCTGCCGGGCCGCGAAATCATCTTTGTCGGCGATAGCAGCTTTGCCGTTCATACACTGGCTGCGGCTCTTCCCGACACGGCCACTCTCATCACGCGGTTGCGTCTGGATGCCAGTCTCTTTGCTCCACCAGATCAACGGCACGAACATACGCTCGGGCGACCGGCGCAAAAAGGCAGGCCATTGCCGAAACTGAAAACGCTCCTCAAAGACGCAAAGACCGAGTGGCAGCGCATCGTCGCATCGTCCTGGTACGGCAAGCAAACCGACAAAACCCTTGATGTCACATCAGGAACCGGCCTCTGGTATCGGCGTGGAACGCCCCCAAGACCAATTCGCTGGGTTCTCGTTCGCGATCCATCAGGCCGTCGTGAACCCCAGGCGTTCATGAGCACCAACGTCAACCTTGAGCCCGCTCAGATCATTGCCTATTTCGTTCGGCGCTGGCAGATCGAGGTCACCTTCGCCGAAACGCGAGCGCATCTTGGCGTGGAAACCCAACGGCAGTGGAACGACAAAGCCATCATGCGCACGACCCCGTCGCTGCTGGCGCTCTACAGCCTCGTCACACTCTGGGCATGCGATCTGCTCGGTCATGGCGTCCTTCCCTATGCCGCCGCCTGGTACAAGAAAACAGAGTTCACCTTCTCCGATGCCATCGGTGCGGTTCGCATGATCCTGTGGGATCAGGATATTTATCGACAGCACCCGCCAGACCCGGACATTCCTGAAACTCAACCAAGCCGCCTCAAGCGGATGACACAAGCACTTTGCTTCGCTGCATAATGTACAAAGTCGAGATCAGATCCTGAACCGGTAGGATCTCCTCTTTAAGTCGCTTCCACGGCTTGGCCCCGCGACGAAATCTATCGAGGTTGTCGCCTGAAATTGTTCTTTCAACCAGGGGAGAAGTGATTCCGCGAAGTCGCTGAGGCGACACTCCGTCGGTATGCGAAACTTCCTCGTATAAGTTGCCTAGTTCGTCTGTACCAAATTCCATTCATTGCGCTCCAATTCACGTCAACAAAGAAATGGTAGTCGCTTGCGGACGTTCACTTTTGTCCCGACGCCTTCCGACCTCGCGTAGTTGTCCTCGAGGGAATGCTGCTTCCAAACTCCGCCCACCATGCTGCCAGAGCATTCATGGTGGGCTCTAGTCCCCTTGCCTTCTCAGTCATCTCGTATTCGACGCGAGGCGGAACCTCCGCATAGATCGTGCGCGACACGAGACCGTCAGCTTCCAGATCGCGCAGCTGCGCGGTCAGCATATGCTGCGTTATCCCCGGGATCGCTTTGCGTAGTTCGTTGAACCGATAGACCCGCTGATTGAGAAGCCACATGATCTCGAGCTTCCATTTTCCCGAGAGCATCGCAAACGCCCGGCGCATCTCCTCGTGCATGTCGACGTCGTGCGTCGCAATAGTCTGCTTTTCCATACTTACTACGTCGAATTCATCCTACTTGCGCTGTTCGATCTAATACCACACTTTCGATGCGAACACCGGAGCAACCAGAGAAAACTGCTCCGGGCAGCGCAAATCTCAAACGGAGCAAGCTGTCGGGCCGACCGACCGCAATGGAAAACTCATGCCTGGATTCTACGTCTATTGGACCGCAACGATCCTACTCGTTCTGCTTTACCTGTCCTCTGCTGTCACTTACCTAGTCAAAACCGAATGGGTACGCCGAAGAATCGTCGGTTTCGGATATCCGGCCTATCTGGTCCCCGTTCTGGTCACAGTGAAGGTTGCTGCCGTAGTGGCAATTCTCGTTCGCTTCAACGTTGCGATTAGTGATCTGGCCTACGCGGGAATGTTCTTTCACCTCCTCCTATCCGGCCTTGCCCATGCGGGCGTTCGCAAGTTTGGTGGCGCGGTTCCTGCCGTGATCGGATTGGCGCTACTCGCCACCTCGTTCTCCACTCAAAACATCGGCCGGCAAGTTTCGTCGCCGTACGCATTCCATAAATCGCTCTAGACCACAGACGAAAAGGACACCCACATGAAGAAGCTATCTGGCAAGGTTGCCATTATCGCTGGTGCCGGCAGGGGAATTGGGCGAGCCACGGCCGAGCTATTCGCCGGAGAAGGAGCGAAAGTCGCTGTCTGGTCTGTTACTCCGGCGAACGTCACCGCGGTCGTCGATCATATTCAATCCCTGGGTGGTAGTGCGCTCGGGATAGAATGCGACCTCAGCGATGGCGATCAGATCACGAACGCCGTTGCTCAAGTCGTGGAAGCTTTCGGCGGGATCGACATCCTTGTGAATGTCGCCTTTGATCCCACAGTGGTTCACTCTTCGATCATCGACCTTTCTGTTGATCAGCTGCAACGCAACTTCGACATGGGGCCGATTGCATATCTGCGAACGATGCAGGCTTGCTATCCCCACCTCAAGGAGCAGACATCACGATGCACCTTGTTGGGTTGGTTGAGCGTCAATCAACCGGGGTTGGCGGCTACCATAGCGACCGCCGACGCCTTTTGCGAGTCTGACGTTGCCTGGAGGCTCATACAGGTAACGATGGTTGGTAGCGTAGCGGTGGCGCTTGAGAACGCCATCGCGTCCGAGTTGGTGGACGGTTGTGGTGCTGACGCCAAGCTGGCGGGCGACTTCCTCGCCGGTAAGCATGCCGCTCTCGCGCAACCGTTCGAACCGGGTCTTCAGCCCATAGGCTCGACGAACGAGCATGACCTTCTTCAACGTAAAAGGCTCACCGCGCCAATTGCGATGCCCAAGTGCGTTGAGACGACTGGCAATCTGCTGGTCGTTGTCGGTCTCCAGCAGTTCGTTGATCAACGCTACGACCGCTTCCGGGGTCTTGCGGATCACTGCCATGGGCCGGGGGCGAGCTACTGCCAGGCTTTGTGTGCGACCTCCGCGCCAGCGTATGTGCATGTTGATCTGCTCGTCGACCAGCAGTGTCACGTCTTCGATGAGGAGGCCAAGCATGCGTTTACGCTCGACGACGCTCGTGCGCTCGTTGCTCCAGACGCTAGGAAAATCTGCGGCCAGCGCCCGAATCCGTTCCTGCGCCGCGCCGTCCAGCAATGACTGGTCTGTTTCGTTTTGACGCTCATGTTCGCGCTGAAGCGCATCGAGGTCGCGTAGCTTCCCATTCCAGTCCGCTTCGAGTGCGTCGGCAACCAAGCGGTTGTCGGAGTCGACCTTCAGATAGCGGCGGCGTGCGAGTTCAGCCTCATACCGGGCGCGCTGTAACTGCTTGTCGCGCAGCGAGGCAGCTTGCTCGACACGTTGTGAGATCTCCTGCTGCACCGCCAGCGCGACCTCTATCGCCGTCGGTGCCATTGCTTCAAGCAGCAACGCGCTGACCGCTTCATCGATCGCAGGTCCTCTTGCCCATTGGCAGGTCTTTCCAGCGTGACGAACGACGGCCTCGTTGCAGACGTAATAGGGACGAAGCTTGTCCTCGAACTGTTCATAATGGACCCGCATGCGGGCGCCGCATCGACCGCACAAAACTCGACCTTGCAACAAGCCGCTGCCCTGGCGAGGCATACGACCCCGCAGGCCCGGAGAAAAACCGACTGCATTTTGTTCCAGGCTTGATTGATTACGCTCGAACTCATCCCATGAGATATAGCCTTCGTGGGCCTGAGGGATGAGCACCTGCCAGTCGGACCTCGGCATCTTCTGCTGTACGGACTTCAGCTTGGCATTGTAGACAGTGCGTGTGCGTCCGTACGCGAAAGCGCCAGCGTATCGGGGATTGTGCAAAATCTGAAGCAGACGGGAGTGGTCTATCTCGCTCCAAAGGACATCACCCTTGCCGAGACCGCGCCGAATGCGCCGAGGAAACAGGATCTTCTCGCTACGCAGGCGGCGCACGACCGCACAAGCTGAGCCCGCCTCCCGGAAGGTATCGAACAGCATGCGCACCGTGTCCTGGATCTGGCGATCCGGATCGAGCACCACGCGCGTATCAGGCGTGTAAACGAATCCGATCGGCAACGGTAACTCGAGCTCCCCACGACGCGCCTTATTAAGAATGCCACCTTGCAGTCGAGACTTCAGGATGTGCAGTTCGGCCTCACTCATCGTGCCCTTCAATCCGAGCAACATACGATCGTTGAAGGACGCCGCGTCGTAGACGCCATCTTCATCCATGATGAGCGTGCGCGACATGGCGGCCAACTCAAGAAGGCGATGCCAGTCAGCATTGTTGCGAGCCAGGCGAGATACTTCCAGTCCCAGCACGATCCCTGCGTGCCCCATCGCGACCTCGCTCACCAAGCGCTGAAATCCGTCGCGGTCCTGCGACTGTGCACCGGAAAGGCCGAGGTCGTTGTCGATGACGTGGACGCGCTCAATCGGCCAACCCAGCGCCACCGCCCTGTCCCGCAATGCATATTGTCGCTTCGTGCTCTCGGTGTTCTCGAACACCTGACGAAGGGAGGACTGGCGGACGTAGAGAAATGCATCGCGCCGCAGGTGATCGGCACTAATCTTCATGGCGTTATCAGTAGACATGGCTTCCTCCTGTCTCTGCTGCCAGCACCATATTGGCGAGCATGTGCACGAGCTGGCGATCGTGCGCGACCACTGAAGTTGTCGTGGACCGAGGCGCCGACTGCTGTCGCGCTATCGTGGACTGCTCTGGCGTGATCAGCACGGCCAGGCCGCGCCATAGTCCGTGAAAGACGATGGCGCCCATCCGCCTTGCGCAAGCCGTGCCGCAAACAACATCGGCGCGGAGCGCTTCGTAAATCTCCTTGCCGTTCGCCGGCATGGTGATTGCGTGCGTCCGCCCGTCATCGTTTTTTTTTACGCGCCACCGCGCGTTCGATACTGCGAGGATGGACGCTGATGCCCAGTCTCGAATGCACCAGTTCCGCCAGCGAACGGGCCTGCAGTTGGCCGTTCGCATCGAGATGCTCCTCGACGAGACGCATGACCTCGCCAGTAAGCTTGTGGGCTGACTTCGGCCCGCGGGTGCGCGGCAAGAGGCCGGCAATGCCATCGCGCTCGAACGCGGCCTCCGCTTGATAATAGGTCTGCCGGGACAGCCCGAAAAGCGCGGCCGCATCGGCTTTGTTAGTGCCGTCTTGGCGGGCGTGACGAAGCATCTCGTACTTCACTTGCACGAGATCGAGCGGATCAAAGAAACCTGCTTCCCGGAACCAGGACGCGTGGACGCCCTCGGGTCTGGGGTTGAGAGCGCCCATCTGGCGCAGGCGATCGGGCTTGCTTTCTTTGGTCATAGGCGCCTCCTGCATGTAACGTAAAATATGCCGCTGCCGACTTTAGTGTCAATTGAATTATATCGAGCTATTAGCCAAAGCGCTTGCATTATAATGATACTTCACATAAGGAAGCCGTCGCAAACATCGTAGTCGCGGCATAATTACCTTGACATTTGCGGCGTAATTTACTTGACGCATCTTCAATCTCCATGGTGGTCCTTGATGTGAGCAATCAATGACGCCAGCGCCGACAGATCGTCTGGGCGCGAGAAGGACCGACCTGCGGCTATCTGGCGGAATGCGTCGATCTCATCGACATCCGTCCACGAGGCCGGCAGCGAACGCAGTCGTCCTTGAACGTCATAGAACATGACGCGGTCTTCGCCCCAATTCTGCTTGCGCGTCGCCAGAACGAAACGCTGGCCACGCCAGGGATGAAAGGGGTGCGTTACTTCAAACTCTATGCGCGCTTGGCTAGTTGCACGAGCTGCAGTCCTGGACTTGAAAGAAAGCGAGTGGTGAAGGTCGCGTGATCAACTTTGCGTCCCTCGCCGGAATTCTCGGTATGCCGCCTTACGCACCATATAATCTCGCGAAGGAGGCGGTGCGCGCACTAACCCGCTCGGCAGCCCGTGAGTGGGGTCCAGATAACATCACGGTCAATAATTTGCTCCCGGTGGCCGACACCTGGGGAGCCGGGCCAAACACTCCGCCGCCCACGAACGCTCTTGGCCGGCACGGTTCTCCCGAACTCGATATCGCCCCGGTCGCCCTGTTTCTAGCTGGCAATGATTCACGGTTTATCACGGGTTCGAGTCTCACCCCGGACGGCGGTCAGATCATCGACGGCGCTAGGTGACGGCTACTGAGGCATTTGCAGAGAAGTCTCGGTCCGCTTAGATACGCTCGATGCGGACCGGGAATTCACCGCGCACCTTCAAAGGGTCAAATCCCTCGTCAAAGTGTCCAAGACGGATAAGGCCATCCCACTTGTAGTCGCCATAGAAGAGCGCAAGGTTCCCCCACGGCTTGAAATAGCAGAGGTCTCCGGGCTGTTCGTTGTCGAATGGTCCGCTCCCCTCCTCAGTCAACTTGCGCGGCAACCGCACGATTTTCTCATTGTGACTGTAGTCCTCGATCATAAGGTCCAAGGGCAACATCGAGGCGAAGTCCCGGGCGGATGGACTGTCGTAGAGCGTGGCGGTCATTCCAGTGTCCGCAAACGTAAATTTGACGCGTACCGGGGCAGAACCCTGGTCGTTAGCGCTAGCGGCCTGAAGGCCGAACCCGACACTCGGTACAATCATCGCGGCACCCATCCCAAGAAGGCTTCCACGGCTTGTGATCATTGACTTTATCGCCTTGGCCTCTCCGATGAACGCCATGCGAGGACGGCAAAAAGTGACGACCCAGCAAGCGCGACTGCCGCGAAAAGGAAAGTGGTTTGCCAACCCGCCTGATCGAATAGTACGCCACCGACCGACGCACCGGCAGTGATAGCCAACTGGATGACCGCCACCTGGAGACCGCCGCCGGCTTCCGCATCATCAGGCATCGTCCTGCTCAGCCACGTTCCCCATCCAACGGGAACTGCGGTCCCAAGAAGCCCCCACCCCGCGAGAAGCAGTGCCGTTATGGTGACAGAAGACCCGTACGCCACAAGTCCAACAGCTACTGCGGCCATCGCAAGGGGGACGACTCCGAGGATACTGAACAGCCGGGTGCGCAGCAGCCCACTGATAACGTAGGTACCCAGGACGCCTGCCAGGCCCATCACAAGTAGGAGAAGTGACAGCGTCGATACGGACACCATCGTCACGGTCTCGAGGAAAGGGCGCAGATAAGTGAACAGAGCGAACTGTCCCGCAAAAAGTAGCGTGATGGAAGCCATACCGAGCGAAACCCGCTTACGCAGCAGCAAACTGAAAACGTGCGGCGATCGATCTCGTTTCTGTGGCAGTAATGACGGCAGACTTACCCACTGCCAAACCAGAGATGTCAGCGCGAGCGGAACGACGGCGAAGAACGCTCCGCGCCATCCAATATAGCTGCCCAGTAAGCTTCCCAATGGCGCAGCCACCGTCGCGGCGATCGCATTGCCTGCGTTTAGGGTGGCCAAGGCCTTAGGAACAGAGTGGGCAGGCACCAATCGCATGATGATGGCCGTGGACATCGACCAGAACCCGCCTATGGCGATCCCTAGGAGCGCCCGACCGATCATGAGCACGGGGTAGTATGGCGCGAAGGTCACGATCACTCCGGATATCACGAGGAGCAGTGAGAATGCCGCCAGCACGAGACGTCGATCAGCTCCCTTGGTCAGTCTCGCTACAAAGAGACTGGTGAGGACCGCAAATATCCCGGAGACCGAAATCGCTTGTCCCGCTCGACCTTCCGTGACGCCAAGATCGCTGGCGATCGGTGACAGAAGGCTCACGGGCATAAACTCGGAAGAGATGAGCACGGCCACGCAGAGAGACATAGCGAAAACCGCGCCCCAAGCGCCAGATCGGGTATCGGAGGCAGGAAGATCGTCGGATTGAATGAGAGCTTGATGTGTCATGCCCCAAAGATAAGACGGATCGACTTCGGTGATTACCTGGCGCAATTCGCTTGTAGTTATCGACTGGGCTCATCAATCCGAGCTAACCTCGCGCGGTCTTCGATCAATATCACCGACAGGAAGCAAAGCGGGGCGGCGGAGATAGAACCGTCTATCTCATAACCGCCCCTCACCTGATGGCTTTCAAAGTTCGCGAATACTTTGCTTACCTACGACGCTTTGGGTCACTGTTTTGATCCCGTTCCGTGGGGCCCCATGAAACGGTTGCAATCAGGCACAAGGACGCCCATTCCAACGCCGCGAAAAGGCCTCCCCAACAACCGCCCGGCACCACGCGGCAGCGCGAACATCGGCCAAGTGCCAACGGTCCAAATATCTCATCGCGAGTATCCCAATTTCGCTGCACACAGGCGCACCCAAGTGCAGGGTGCGCTTACGCGAGGTTCTGTTCGAAGAAAGACTGGAGCTTCGTCCACGGAATCAGGTTCGTGCGATCGTAAAGGTCGACGTGGCCGGCCCCTTCCACGACGTACAGTTGCTTGGGTTCCGAAGCAGCGGCATAAGCCTGTTCGCTGAAAATTCGAGAGTGGGCGTGGTCGCCGGTGATAAAGAGAACCGGCCTCGGGGAAATCCAGCTCAGCCGAGGGAACGACCAAAACAAGGTCATCGGGGCGTTGCTGGTTCGCGCCATCGTGGTTGTCGATCTTGGATGCTGCCCACGTGGAGTACGATAATAGTCGAAAAACTCGCGCTCGATCGGATTGGAGTTCTCCGTGAGAACTTCGGGTGTGCCGACAGCCATCAATCGGGGTGCGCCGTCGACCTCGGCCCAACGCTGATCTGAGATCTCCTTGAGCTGCTTCTTGACGGCATCGTTGTCGAGTTCGGCAGCTAGACCCTGCCGTTGACCCTGCCCGATATCGTACATACTGACAGTTGCGACTGCCTTGATCCGAGGGTCGATTTCCGCCGCGGCCAAACCGAATCCACCGCTCCCGCAGACGCCGAGCAGTCCGATGCGCTCTCTGTCCACGAAAGAGTTCGACCCGAGATAGTCAACGGCAGCGTTGAAATCTTCGACGAACGCTTCCGCGGAAGCCGTGAAATAAGGTTGGCCTCCGCTTTCACCATTGTAGGAAGCATCGTGGGCAACGGTCACGAATCTGCGCTCGGCCAACGTCTGCGCATAGAGACCTGACGTTTGCTCCTTGACGCCCCCGTAGGGATGACCGACCACGATCGCGGGATGACGCTTGGAACTTTCCAAGTTCTTGGGGACGTAAAGGTCCGCTACAAGCATGATCCCAAGTTTATTGTAGAAAGTCACCTTCCGGTGATCGACCTTATCGCTCTTGGTGAACGTCTTATCCCAGGTTTCCGAAGTGGCTGCTTCGGCAACAGCACTACCCATTGCGAGTACTCCAGCTGTAGCGGCGGTCAGTGCGCCGATTTTGAGCAAACTGCGTCTGTCGAGAGTCATGCGTCCGACCCCGTTTTCCATGCTTCATCCCTTTTCCTATTGGGTCAGCACAAAAGGTAATTGATGAAGCAGCTATCGATTAGATGGACAAATCCGCTAAGAGCTATCGCATGGCGCATTAATCGTGGAAGCATTGGCTATTGCAAAGCCATGTCGTTGCGGATCATTTTGCGGGCAAGACGCGGAGATCAGAGTGCAAGAAGACTACAACGAACTGTATTGGTTCACCGTCGTCGCCAGGGAACGAAGCTTTACCCGCGCGGCCGCGCTGTTGGGTGTGTCGCAGTCAACGATTAGCAATGCCGTCAAACGCCTTGAAGAGCGACTGGGCCTCCGCTTGTTGATCAGAACCACCCGAAGTGTCTCAACCACGGAGGTTGGCGAGAAGTTCTTGAGTGCAATTCGGCCTCGGCTCGACGACATCAACGCTGATATCGCCGATCTTATGCGTTATCGCGACCGTCCCTTTGGCACAGTCCGGATCAATCTCTCCGACTACGCCCTGGAAAGTGTGGTGTGGCCAAAGTTGCGCGATGTTCTCCGAGAATATCCCGACGTTAATGTCGAACTCTATTGTGACAACGGCATCAGCGACATCATTGAAGAGCGCTTCGACGCAGGCATTAGGTTGGGCGAGCGCCTAGACAAGGACATGATCGCCGTAAAAATCGGTGAGAATTGGCGTCTCGTGGTGGTCGGATCACCCCAGTATTTCGAACAGAACCCAATTCCATACACCCCTCAGGATCTCGCGACGCATCAACACGCGGCAGCACTCCGCAGGTGGGCTTTACGCGTGGGAATTCGAGAAGGACGGCAGGGATGTCCGTGTGCGGGTCAATGGCCAACTGACGATAAATCATCCGGCAAGTATGATCGATGCGGTCCTACTGGGATATGGCCTGGCATACCTTCCGGAAAGCTTCGTTTCTGATCGCATCAAAAACGGTGACCTAATTCAGGTGCTCGATGAGTGGTGCCCGCTGTTCGAGGGATATTACCTGTATTATCCCAACCGCAGACAGAACAATCCGGCGCTTTCGCTCGTCGTGGACGCCCTGCGGACCAAGTAGTCGTTGCCTGGAAGAATAGCAATGCCGGCGCGATATGATCACGCCGGCATTGGTTTTGTTAGAACTGTCGAACTTCAGAACTTGGGCAGCGTGACGGTGAAGAATAGGGATTCTTCGTTGGCCTTGATGTCCACCGGGCCATCCGACGGCAGAAGCTCGATAGCGGTTTTGTCGCCGTAGGTCTTGCCGTCAACGGTGATGTTGCCCTTGCTCATGAAGAGGACATCGATCTGGTCACGCGAACCGGTATTGAACGTCGCGCCAGCATCGACTTTGATAAAGCCGATCTTCGTGTTGCGCTCGGTGAAAATGCCAAGAAGTTTGGTGGATACACCCGGAGTGCCAGTTGCAACCCATTCGTATGCTTCGGGTTCCATCATGACGACGTCGTCGTAGCGCGCCGGTGCGAGTACGAGCTTCTTTCCGGTCGCCTCTTCGTAGCAAGCCGTTGCACCGTCTTTGTTGTGCTTCTGGCCGTTTTCATCGACCCAGGTGAAGATGCCGTCCTTGAACTCGCCCTTTGCCTTGAGGGCTTCGTTCGCAGCTTCGCGACGCGGTGTGCTGAGGAAGCCGGAGCCGCTCGCGCCACCGAACTGAATGACCATCATTTCGAGGCCTTCCGGACGGTCCTGCGGACCGTAATGGACGCTTTCCGGGAAGTAGGCGACGGAACCTTCGCCCATGATCTTATGCGGGGACGCCGGATACTTACCCTTGAGGACGTAACGGATCTGGTCGAAGTTGTGGCGGTGACGCGGAGTACCCCAGCCACCCGAGCCGGTCAGGCCGACGTTGAGCAGGTAGTTGTTGGGAGAGTCATCATCGCCCTGAAGCAAGAACTTCTGATCGAGCTTCCCGGTTCGCATTGAGCCAACTGCGCCGCCCTCTGCACCAGCTACGTCTGAAATACGCATCTTTCACTCCTCTTATCTTCGGTGAGAACTTTCCGGTGACGTCTAGTTAATAGGAAAGCGGGCCTCTCCGAAATCCTCCCTCGAACCGAGCTATAACATCTTGTTATTGCCCCGCGCCCCGACCCAGCCAGCGCTCTTGATCGCGACCGTGGTTGCCTGCACAAACTTCAACACAGCCAGACGGCACGAATGAATGAAGTCGGAACGCGAACAACTCGCGAGTTTGGAATCCCATATGCATACGCTCGAAACGCCTATTAAGAACCTGATGAAGGCGCGCATGAACTCCGGCGAAGTTGCCGTTGGAATGATCGTCCGCATCGTCCGCGGCGTCGAGATCGCAGCGATTGCCCGGAGCGCGGGCTTCGACTGCCTTTACATCGACCTCGAACACAACAGCTTCTCGTTGGAGACCGTCAGCCAGATCAGCATCACGGCTGCGGCGCTTGGTGTGACGCCGCTTGTTCGCGTCGCTGGGCACAACAAGGCTGACATCAGCCGTACCCTCGAAACTGGCGCACAGGGCATAATCGTTCCTCATGTGGAGACGCGCGCCCAGGCCGAAGACATCGTCGAAGCAGCCCTGTTCGCGCCCAAGGGAGATCGATCGCTCCTTGCGACGAACGCTCACACGCTCTTCCGCGGGGGGCCTGCCGCAGAAACCATGGCGAAGATGAACGAAGCGACATTAGTTGTCGGCATGATCGAGTCCGTTAACGCGGTGGAGAACGCCGCGGATATCGCGTCGGTCGACGGCATGGACATGCTCCTTGTCGGCACTAACGACCTCTGCAACTCCCTTGGCATTCCAGGTCAGCTCGATAGCCCCAAGGTCATCGAGGCCTACAAGCACGTCCTCGACGTCTGCAACGCCAAGGGCAAGCATCTCGGCGTGGGCGGTCTCAATACCCGGCCGGAGATTGCCAAGGAGATTATCCGGATGGGTGCTCGCTACGTCTCGACGGGAAGCGACACCGGGTTCCTGACAAACACAGCGATCGCAACGGCCGCGTCGTTCCGCTGAGCCAGACAAAACACAGCCGCCAACAAGCGGCCTGAGGAAACACATCTCGATCCATTGGACCGCAAAGCGAAAGTCCAAGTGGGCAGTCTATCGGAGGACTATCGTGAACATGGGTACAAACAACATCGATTCAGCTGTCCCGGCTGAGGCGCGGGATTTCAGCGTAAAAGACCGGGTCGTGCTCGTAACAGGGTCCGGCCAAGGCATCGGCCGTGAACTCGCGCGTCAATTCGCGGCCGCCGGCGCGATCGCAGTTGTCGCCGACTTGAGCCTCGCGAACTCCGAAAACGTTGCGAAGGAGATCAAGGATGCAGGCGGCAGGGCGCTCGCGCTGTCTGTCGACGTGTCCAAGAAGGAGTCTGTGGACACCATGGTCACGGCGATCGAGAAGGAATTCGGCCGCGTGGACGTGCTCGTCAACAATGCCTCCATCTTCTCGGCACTTGTAAAGCGCCCGTTCGATGAGATCCCGGCCAACGAATGGCAGAAGGTGATGGACGTCAACGTGAACGGCGTCTTCTTCTGTGCCGCTGCGGTCGCGGCCGGCATGAGAAACCGAGGTTTCGGCCGCATCATCAACATATCGTCCGCATCCGTTCACCGCGGAACGAAGAATTATCTCCACTACGTGACGTCCAAGTCGGCGCTGATTGGGATGACCAACTCACTGGCCCGCGAACTGGGTCCTCACGGCGTCACCGCGAACTGCATTCGTCCAGGCACTGTGGCGACGGAAGTTGCGGAACGGGCCGCCAGCCTCACCGCGGAAATTCGTCAACGCAACATCGACCTGCAGTGCATTCCGCGGACGATTGTGCCGTCCGATCTCGTCGGCATAACCATGTTCCTCGCCACCCCGGCCGCGTCGTTCATCACCGGGCAGACGATCGCCTGTGACGGTGGCTACACACACAGCTTCTGATCGGCCGATCAAGCGGAGTAATGCGATGAAACACTACGGAAAACTGTACATTGATGGCCGCTGGCAGGAGCCCACCAACACGGGCGAAAAACTGCTGACGAACCCATATACGGAGACGCCGTTCGCTTCGGTCACCACGGGAGGCACGGCGGCCGACGTGGACAAGGCTGCCTTGGCGGCGAGACGTGCTTTCAATACCTACTCGAAGACATCCCTCGAAGAGCGGATCGCCCTGATCGACCGCATTATTGCGGCCTACGAAGAGCGCGTCGATGAGATCGCCGACGTGATGGCGCAGGAAGTCGGTATCCCCGTCAGCGCACGCGCCCAGGCTACCGGGCCGATGGGCCATATGAAGGTCGCTCGCGATCTTCTCAAGACTTACCATTTTGAAAGCCGGCTCGGGGACACGATCATTCGCCGTGAGCCAATCGGGGTGTGTGCTCTGATCTCCCCTTGGAACTGGCCCGTCCAGACCCCGGTCATCAAGGCAATCTATGGCATTGCCGCGGGCTGCACAGTCCTTCTCAAGCCGTCCGACGCCTCCCCGATCAGCTCCGTCATCCTCACCGAGGTATTCGAAAAAGCCGGCGTTCCAGCTGGTGTCTTCAACCTGATCATCGGTCGAGGTAGCCAGGTCGGCGCGGCGATGTCCACTCACCCCGAAGTGGACATGATCTCGTTTACCGGCTCGACCTCTGCGGGGGCACGTGTCGGCGAGGCCGCGGCTCAGACGATCAAGCGCGTTTCGTTGGAGCTTGGTGGAAAATCGGCAAACATCGTTCTGCGGGACGCCGATCTGGAGAACGCCGCACGTTGGAATATCCAGCGCTGCTTCTTCAACGCTGGCCAGTCCTGCCATGCGCCTAGCCGCATGCTCGTGCATGAAAGCCAGATGGACCAAGTCGCAGCGTATCTTGTCGACGAGGTGTCGAAGTACAAGCTCGGCGATCCCCGAGACCCCGCTACGACGATGGGTCCGGTCGTCAACCAGTCCCAGTACGACAGCATTCAACGCTACATCCAGATCGGCGTCGACGAAGGTGCCCGCCTCGCCTGTGGCGGGACCGGCAAGCCTGAAGGCCGCAACCAAGGCTACTTCGTGAAGCCGACGGTGTTCACGCACGTTTCCCCCGAGATGACCATCGCCAAGGAAGAAATTTTCGGCCCCGTGCTTGCGGTCATCCCCTACCGCTCCGAAGACGAAGCTTTGGAGATCGCCAACGACAGCCCCTATGGCCTGGGCGGCTACGTTTTCGCCGGCGACCGAAAGAAGGGCTACGAGTTCTCCGCCGGTCTGCAAGCTGGTCGTATTTGCTTCAACGGGGCGGCCACGAATTCGGTGACCCCTATGGGCGGATACAAGCAGTCTGGTATTGGTCGCTCCATGGGCAGTGTCGGGCTTGAAGAATATCTCGAGACAAAATCTGTCTACGGCTTCGAGGAGGAGGCAAGCAGCTTGCCCGAATTCGCATGACAACCTCGTCAGGACAGCGCACGCACAAGATCGCGGCCATTCCAGCAGATGGCATTGGCCCGGAAGTCATCGGGGCCGGCCTGGAAGTACTCGAGGCTCTGCAGCGCCGTTCTGATGACTTTCGGCTTGAGGTGAAGCAATTCGACTGGGGTTCCGACTACTTCCGTAAGCACGGTCGTATGATGCCGGAGGACGGTCTAGATCAGCTCCGCGATCATGATGCGATCTACTTCGGAGCGGTCGGCGCGCCGGACATTCCGGATCATGTCACCCTATGGGGACTTAGACTGCCGATCTGTCAGGGATTTGACCAGTACGCGAATGTCCGCCCAACGAGGATCCTCCCGGGGATACCGACTCCTCTGCGCGATAGAGGGGTCGGTGACCTCGACTGGGTGATCGTGCGCGAAAACTCCGAGGGTGAATATTCTGGCCACGGCGGCCGCGCTCACCGGGGACTGCCCGAGGAGGTCGCCACCGAAGTGGCAATCTTCACGCGCGTTGGGGTCACCCGGATCATGCGGTTCGCGTTTCAAATCGCCCAGTCCCGTTTGCGTAAGCAGCTTACCGTCGTCACGAAATCAAACGCACAGCGCCATGGGATGGTGATGTGGGACGAGATCGCGGCCGAGGTTTCGAGAGAGTTTCCGGACGTCAGATGGGACAAGGCTCTCGTCGACGCCATGACTGTCCGGATGACGCTTCACCCGGAAACCCTGGATACCGTCGTAGCAACCAACCTGCACGCAGACATTCTGTCAGATCTGGCGGGCGCGCTCGCCGGAAGCCTTGGCGTAGCCCCGACGGCGAATATCGACCCCGAACGACGCTTTCCTTCGATGTTCGAACCCATCCACGGATCGGCATTCGACATTACGGGCAAAGGCATCGCCAATCCCGTCGCGGCCTTTTGGACAGCATGTCAAATGCTCGACCACCTCGGTGAAACGGATGCCTCAATCCGCTTGATGAAGGCGATCGAAACCGTGTGTTCGGCAGGAATTTCCACGCCCGACGTCGGCGGTACCGCGACAACGCGGGAAGTTACCGACGCGGTGATCAACGCAATCTTTGGATCCAACACCTGATCGTTGGAACGTATGGAGCAGTAAAATGAAAGTTGGCGTTTTTGGACTGGGATCGATGGGGTACGGAATGGCTTCCTCCCTCGTTCGCGCTGGTCATGAGGTCTTCGGCGCGGACGTGAACCATGAGGCGGTGAAGCGACTTCACGCCAATGGCGGCTCGACGACCGAGCTTGGGGCTGCAGCTCGCGAACTCGATGCTGTCGTGGTCGTGGTCCTGAACTCCGCGCAAACCGAGGAAGTGCTCTTCGGTAAGGACGGGATCGTTTCGAAGCTATCCCCAGGTGCAGTGGTCACCATGTGCGTAACGGTCGCTCCCGAGTATGCGCGCAAGGCCGCAGAACGCTGTTCTGCCTTGGGCATCCATTTCCTGGACGCTCCGATCTCCGGTGGATCGGTAAAGGCCGCCAACGGCAAGCTTTCAATAATGGCTTCCGGCACACCCGAGGCGTTCTCTCGCGCCCGGCCGGCCCTGGACGCCATGGCTGAGAAGGTTTTTGAACTTGGCGACGCCGCCGGCGCTGGCTCGGCAATCAAGGCCGTTAACCAGATGCTTGCCGGGACACATATCGCGGCAATGGCTGAGGCCATTACCTTCGGCATTACCCAGGGCATCGATCCCGAGACCTTCCTCAAGGTTATCCCTCAGTGCGCCGGGACGAGCTGGATGCTCGAAAATCGCGCACCGCACGTGGCTGCAGGTGACTACACGCCTCATTCAGCCATCGACATCTGGCCCAAGGACCTCGGAATTGTGCTCGACGTGGCTCGCGCCTCGAAATTCTCCGCACCTCTTACGGCAGCAGCCCTACAGCAGTTCGTCGCGGCCTCCGGAATGGGCCTCGGCCGCGAAGACGACGCTGCGGTAGCAAAGATTTACGCACGAAACGCAGGGATCGAACTGCCTGGCGTTAAGTCCGGATCGTGATCCAAATCCGGTAGGAATAGACAAATGGCAACGTTCTTTGGCGCAATCGCCGACGACTTCACCGGTGCAACTGATTTGGCTGGGCTGCTCGCTAGATCGGGCGTCCCCGTCTCCCTGCGTATGGGAGTTCCGACGGAGCCGCCGCAGAATACAGCACCGTTGGAAATTATCGCTCTAAAGTGCCGAACAAGCCCGGTGCAAGAAGCCGTTCAGGAAACCCAAGCGGCTCTCGAATGGCTGAAAGCCGCGGGTGCTCAGCGGTTCTTCTGGAAGTATTGCTCCACCTTCGATTCCACGGCCAAGGGCAATATCGGTCCTGTAGCAGAGAACCTGATGGCGACACTCGGCGTCAATCAGACCATCTATTGCCCGGCCTTCCCAGAGAACGGCCGCGCGATCTTCATGGGCAATCTCTTTGTCGGTGAACAACCGCTGTCAGAGAGCCCGATGAAGGATCATCCGCTCACGCCGATGCGAGACTCCAATCTCACGCGTCTGCTCGCTCCCCAGGTCACAAAGCCGGTCGGACTTGCCAACCGGCTGACTGTTGCAAAAGGCGCTGCAGCGCTTGGAGAACGGTTGGCCGAGCTAGCCGCGAACGGCGTCGCCCATGTCGTGGTCGATGCTGTCGCCAACGACGACCTCGACGTCATTGCGGAAGCCTGCCAGGACATGACACTCCTGACTGGCGGCAGCGCCGTGGCGATGCCCCTACCCGAGCTATGGGCAAACCAAGGACTTCTCAAGAAATCGACGCCTTCAGATGTCCCCTCGTACGATCCCGGCCCAGCCATCGTTCTGTCCGGCAGTTGCTCGTCGATGACGAATAAGCAGGTAGCCGATTTTCTGGAAAAGGGCGGACCAAGCTTCAGACTTGATCCCTTGGAGATCGCCGAGACAGGAAACGATAAGGTACTCAACTGGCTGGCTTCACAAGACTCATCGGCCACTCCCCTAATCTACGCAACGGCCGCGCCCGACGCCGTGCGCGCGGCGCAGGATCGTCTCGACGTTGAGCGGGCCGGGTCCCTGATTGAAGACACGTTGGCTGCCTGTGCGCAGGAAGCCCGAGACAGCGGTTACCGCCGCTTTGTCGTCGCGGGCGGGGAAACTTCGGGAGCTGTGACGAAGGCACTGGGCGTCACCCGCCTCAACATCGGAGCCGAGATCGCCCCGGGCGTCCCATGGTGTTTTGCGTCCTCGCACAACGCAAGGATCGCAATCACGCTCAAGTCGGGCAATTTTGGCAACGAGCAATTCTTCTCGAAGGCCTTTGAGGTTCTCGAGCCATGAGCGATGAAGCACGCTTGCGTGAACAGATCTGCGACCTCGCGAAGTCCCTGTTCGACCGCGGCCTGACGCACGGGTCGACAGGCAACGTTTCCGCCCGGACCTCCGACGGCGGCCTGCTGGTGTCCCCGACAGGGACGAGCTTCGGCCGCCTTGACCCTTCGCGGTTGAGCCGGTTCGACAGCGAGGGCCGGCATGTCAGCGGTGACAAGCCGACCAAAGAGATGCCTCTCCATAGCGCGTTCTATGACACCAGGAGTCAGGCCGGTGCTGTCGTTCACCTGCACTCGTGCCACGCGGTTGCCTGGTCAATGATGCCGGACGTCAACGAGGACGACTTTCTTCCTCCGTTAACTCCGTACGCAATCATGCAGCTCGGCCGCGTGAAGCTCCTGCCCTTCTTCCGGCCAGGCGATCCGGCGATGGGTGAAGCAGTCCGCGGGCTGGCCGGCAAGCGAACTGCGGTGATGCTGGCTAACCATGGGCCCGTAGTGGCGGGAAAAGACGTGGAGGCCTCGTGTAACGCCATCGAAGAGCTGGAGGCAACAGCCCGCCTCGCCATGCTGACATGCGGATGCCGTCCGCGCCAACTCAAGGCGGAAGAGATTCTAGACGTCGTAACGACCTTCAACGTGGAGTGGGAAGCGTGAAATTCTCAGCTAACTTAGGCTTCCTTTGGAACGACCGTCCCCTGCCCGCAGCCATCAAGGCTGCGAAGGAGGCAGGCTTCGATGCAGTAGAGTGCCACTGGCCTTACGCCGTCCCCGCTTCGGAAACAAAAGCGGCGTTGGACGAAACGGGCCTCAAGATGCTCGGTTTGAATACCGTCCGTGGTAACGTCACGATTGGCGAGAACGGTTTGTCCGCGCTTCCCGGAAGAGAAGAGGAAGCGCGCGCGGCGATCGACCAAGCTATTCAGTACGCGACCGAGATTTCGGCTGGAGCAATCCACGTAATGGCAGGCAACTCGAGCGGCCCGCGAGCACGCAAGGCCTTCATCGAGAACCTTGTGAATGCATGCGACAATGCCGGATCGGACATTACGATCTTGATCGAGCCCCTCAATCACTACAACGCGCCAGGGTATTTCCTAAGCACCGTGGAACAGGCCGCTGATATCATCCGCGAGGTGGCAAAACCGAACCTCAAACTGATGTTCGACTTCTACCACGTCCAGATCATGGGTGGCGACGTCACGCGTCGCTTCGAAGCTGCATTGCCTCATATCGGCCACGTACAGATCGCCTCGGTTCCGGACCGCGGGAGCCCTGACCACGGTGAGCTGGACTACTCGTTCACGCTTCGACGCGTGCGCGAACTCGGCTGGGCACAGCCGATCGGTGCCGAGTATTTGCCCGCGAACGGTGCGGTTCCCGACCTGGCCTGGCTTGCATCATTCAAAGACTGAAAACGGAATTCCAGGAGAGGAGAAATCCATGAGTAACAAACCGGTCATCGGCTTCATCGGCGTCGGCATGATGGGCCACGGGATGGCGAAGAACATTCGGAGCAAGGGCTACGAGCTTTGGTTCCTGGACCAGCGCCCGATGCCCACCCTCCTTGAGATCGGTGCGAAAAGCGCTGCGAGCCCCAAGGACATGGCAGAGAAGTGCGACATTATTCACATCTGCCTCCAGAATTCGGGACAGGTCGAGAAGGTCGTCAAAGGCAGCGACGGCATCATTGCGGGCGCGCGTCCCGGTCTGATCGTGATCGACACTTCTACGTCGGACCCCTCGTCCACCCTCCTGCTTGCACAGGAAATGGAAGTAGCGGGGGCGACGCTGATCGACGCCTCACTAGGGCGAACGCCTAAGGAGGCCGAGGAAGGCACTCTTGATGCCATGGTCGCTGGCGACGACGAGGTCTTCGAGCGTGTGAAGCCTGTGATCGAATGCTGGGCCGGCCGCGTCATCCGGGTGGGTGCTGTTGGAAACGGACACAAAATGAAATTGCTGATGAACTTCATCGGCATGAGCTACGGCGCACTGTACGCCGAAGCCGTTGTACTTGGTGCAAAGATCGGCATTACGCCCCAGGCAATACGCGACGTCATTACAGGAAGCAGAATGGACAGTGGGTTCTTCGGCACGTTCATGAAGTACGTGGTGGAGCGCGACCGTGACGCCCACAAGTTCATGATCTCCTACGCAGCCAAGGACCTGCGCTACGTCAACAACATGGCGGCCGATTCCAAGGTGACAAGCATTATGGCTTCGGCAGCGGTCCAGTACTACACACACGCCGAGGCGATCGGGCACGGTAATGACTTCGTGCCGATGCTGAGCGATCTGGTCGGCAAGCTCAATGGTGTCGATATGGAAGACGAGGTTCGCAAGGGAACCCGCTGAGGCGGGTTCGGTGCGAGAACGACCGGCTCAAATCTCAATTCTAGGGTACGCCTCAAGGCTCGGCCCTGTCTTAATCTGTAGTTTTGCGAGTGGAAAGCGCTCAGCTATGGCTTCCTGCAATTGGAGAAAAAGCTCGATTGATGCGTCATAGACCCGCACTGAACTCTTGAGCAGGCCAGGGCGCTCAGCAACCTTTGCATCTCGTTCAACTTTACAGCCGAGTTTCTCATCTTCGTAGATCTCTGAAATACGGCTATTTATCGCGTAAACGTGGCTTCGGAGCCTAATGAAATACGGTAGAATCTCGCTGGGTATCCGAACTGTATCCGACATCGCCCTTACCATTTCGGTAGTTCGGTCGCCTTGAAGAGCATAGGCCTTTTTATCGTGCCTAGGCGTCGACGCGGTGTCCAGTCGCTCGCTCACCGTCTGAAGTGCTGCGTGCGCCAACATGTGCGTGGCGCGTGTGAACTCGTTCAAGTCGTTGGCCGCGGCAACTTGCTGACTTTGTTGCTGATCAGCTGCCACGGCAAAGCCGGCCACAATCGCAGCTATTGCGCCAACAGCCTGGACCCAGCCTGACAACTCCGCTTTGTAGTACTATTCGAGCGCACGACCCAAAAGCACTGCAATGACCATAATGCCGATGAAGGCCCCCACGGCAAAGGAATAGGTTTTGAAACAACTTGGTTTAGAAGACATTTGTCCCTCGTTGTAGAGCAGTGTCACAAGGTTAAACGTCACCAGGCTTGCCCGAAGCCGATGAGCTAGGCTCGTCGAATAATTGACACGGCGACGAGAGTTGAGAGAGAAACCAGACCCGCCGACGCCACGAATATTGCCGGCAGCCCAGCAGCATCGCCAACCAGACCTAGTGCTGGGCCGCTGACTGCAAGCGCGACGTCGAGGCACGCCGAGTATAGCCCCATTGCCATTCCGCGGCTTGCAGGCGGAGCGGCTCGTACGACCGCTATGCCGAACCCCGGGAAGACCAGCGAATAGCCGAAGCCGACCAACGCAGCCCCCGCTAGCGCGATCGTCGAATAACTCGCCAAGCCCATGGTCAGCAAGCCAACTGCTTCCACGATCGCGAAAACCAGCGCTGTTATGGGTCCGCCGAGCCGATCGGGGACGTGACCAAGCAGAATCCGACTTGCGACCAACGCCGTGGCGAAACAGGTCACGGCAGCCATCCGTCGGCCCACTGGCGATGAAGGAACAAGAGGCTGGAAAATGCCAAGATACTTCCGTAGCCGAGGCTAGCGAAGGCGGAACCAAGCCCGGGGAGCCAAACCGCCTTGATGACGCTGAGCCTCGATGCGGAGGCCGTCGACCGACCTGGTACGGGTGCAAGGGGTGCCACCAGCAATGCCATTACCAGCGGCAGTAGGATCGTCGCAGCGGCGATCGCCGCAAATCCCTCTAGGGCAAATAGGGCGCTGCCGACGGGCGCTCCCGCGGCCAAGGCTCCGAACATCGCAGTACCGATCCAAGCTATTACTTTCCCGGAGTGCTGAGGACCCACTGTGGCCAGTCCCCACGCCACCGATCCTGTGATGATCAGGCTTTCGCCTGCTCCGAGGACCCCTCGCCCCGCTACAAGGATCGACGCGGACAACGTGGGATTTCCAACCGCCAGCAACGATACAAAGTAGAACGCGCCCGCGATCGCGGCCAGAGCAAGCCCGACGGTCACCGCCTTCTTGGGGCCTTTGCGGTCGGCAAAATCACCAGCCCACAGCCTGGTTATCAGGGAGGAAAAGAACTGGCTGCCGGTAATCAGACCAATGACGAATGTGCCAAATCCGAGGTCTCTGCTCACGTGAATTGGCAGGACAGGCATCCCCATGCCTGCGATTAGAAATCCGACAAAAACAACCGCCATCTTGGGAGCAAGCGTGACGAAGACATTTACGCGAACTCTCAAGGTTCGGCTCCAAACAATCTAGGTGGTTGGTGAGTGAAAGAACCTCCTCGAGGCCAGCGATTAGCCGCCGATGGCGCGAAGCCTTATGACGACATCGACGTTCGCGATTTCGAAGCCGTCTGGAGGCACGGGGATATTGCAGAGGGATATGTTGTCGCTGTCGATGTCGTGGATCTCACCTTTGCCTTCGACGTAGAAGTGGTGATGGTCAGCGGCGTTGGTATCGAACCAGGTGCGTGTACCCTCCACCGCAAGAACCCGGATCAATCCAGCATCAGTGAAATCGTTCAGCGCATTGTAGACTGTGGCTACCGACAGGGTGACGCCACCCGCAACAGCCTCTGCGTGAAGGTCTTCCACAGTCACATGGCGATGTCCGTTCGCGAAAAGAAGCCTATACAGCGCGATCCGCTGTTCAGTCGGCCGCAAACCCGCGTCTCGCAGGTCTTTGGCTATCGATGATCTGCGTTCCATTATTATCTTCCAGAATCCACTCGGGAATCTTTCTAACAGAAATTCCGACCGCGAAACCTGGAACGAGGTGCCTCGACGACGCCCGGTATAACATAAAGCTATAGGTGAAGCCGCGTTTGCTCAGGTTCAGCACCCGCGCCTCATTGCTGCCGCACGTGCCACCCGAAGCGTTGAGTATATCGTCGCCACCATCAATGGGGCCAATATTCACTTATAGGCTGAGATTATATCCTCGATCGCCGCGGGGTTTGCCCAACTACCTAGGTTTCGTATGAAGACATGGATTCTCGTGCCAGCCATCCAGGCTGCACGGGATCGGTTGCAGTGGAGGCTGCACCCGTCTGGGCAAATTGGAGGAGATCAATGAGCCAGAATGAATCCAAGCGGCGGCTTGGTGCCGGTGCGATCGGCAATTTCGGGGAAATCTACGATTTCGCGGTATTCGGATTTTCCGTCCCCATTCTATCGCAGCACTTCTTCCCGAAAAGCGACCCTACTGCAGCCTTGTTGAGCACTTTCGCAGTGTATGCAGTCGCGTTTTTTGCTCGCCCAGTTGGCGGTCTGGTGTTCGGTTACCTAGCTGACCGCATCGGTCGCGTGAAGGTGCTCGCCATCACAATTTGGCTCATGGCGGCGGGCACCGCGGTAATCGGCTTGTTGCCGACATACGCTTCGGTCGGCGTCTTAGCGCCGGCACTCCTGGTCCTTTGCCGACTAGCTCAGGGGTTCGCACTCGGTGGAGAGACGACGGGGAGCACTAGCTACATCCTGGAGTCGGCTCCTGACAACCGCCGTGGATGGTGGGTCGGCATCGTTTGGTTCTTCGCGCATATCCCGAATGCCCTCGTCGCCTTGATGCTGGCCGGTCTTCAGTTCGTGGCGGGCGAGGATATGTATGGTGATTGGCTTTGGCGTATTCCCTTTATCATGGGCGGTCTGATCGGTGTGATCGGCTTCTGGTTGCGCCGTAGCCTGGACGATCCAGAGGAATACAAGGCAGCCCGCCGCGAGAAGAAGGACACGAACACCTTCCGCTCGATGGCCCGTACCGGCGGATACAAGCCGATTCTCTACGTCTTGATGGTTCAACCCGTACAAACCGTGGGGTCCTACCTTCTCCTCGGGTTCATGTATTCATTCCTGGTCAAGGAAGCTCACTTACACCCGACTGATGCCCTGATGACAAATGCGGCAGCGATCTTGGTGCTTTCGGCCATGATTCCAGCTTCAGGCCGCCTGAGCGATCGGATCGGACGCAAGAAGGTTTTCACGCTTGGAGCCCTATGGATTCTCATGGCCGCCTACCCCGCGGTCATGCTGGCTTCGACGGGCAATCTCGCAAACGCGTTCATCGGTCAGTTGCTGCTGGCTATCGGTATTGGGATCTACAACGGTGCAGCCTTTCCAGCGGCAGCCGAGTTTTTCCCGACCTCCTACCGTGCGACTGGCCATGCGATCGCCTACCAGCTGGCTGTCGCCATCTTCGGCGGCACCACGCCATTGATCGCCACCTGGTTGGTCAGCAGCACTGGCTCGGCGCTCGCACCCGGTCTTTACGTGACCGCAATCGCACTCGTCGGGTTGGTGCTAGTGCAGTTCGTTCCTGAAACTAAGGGCATTCGCCTCCGCACTGCTGCTGCATCAGAAGACGAGGCGTCGGGTCTCGTGCCGGCGGCCTCGCGATGACGGTCTAAAGGCGTCCCAGCGGACGCCGCGGCAATTCTCTTGCGGGCGACGATACTGTCGCCCGCAAGACCTTTCACTAACTGGGTGGAAGGTTTGGGTCCATGAAGTGCCGTTCTGAAGTGGCGGAACTGACCGGCTCCGATCGAGATTCGATACCTAGCAATGCGACCGACCCATTGCTCGCCTCGGGACGACTCCCTTGCGATCAGTCGCCGCGCGATCAGTTCGCACTTCTCATCTTCGATTGATGAAAATCTCTCATTATAACAAGCGAAACTCCGGGTCTAATCCGAGCAACCGACGTCCATTACATCTCCTCCCGTTAAACCAAACTGGAGATCGAGATGAGCACCCCAAACGAAACCGTCAATCACGAAGAGCTAGACGAAGGTCGCCGCACCCTGCTGAAGCTGGCCGGTGTTGGAGTCGCAGCGCTCGGCGTCGCATCGGTTGCTGGTGCACCGGTGTTCGCCCAAGGTGAAGCTGAATGGGACAAGGTCTTCCCAAAGAGCGAAAAGGTTGACCACGAGAAGGTTAGCTTCAAGAACCGCTACGGCATCACCTTGTCGGCTGATCTCTATCTCCCCAATAACCGTCCCGACAGCCAACTTGCCGCAATCGTTGTAAGCGGCCCCTTCGGAGCCGTGAAGGAACAGTCTTCAGGCCTGTACGCACAGACTATGGCTGAGCGCGGTTTCGTGACGCTTGCTTTCGACCCCTCTTACACCGGAGAAAGCAGCGGTGAGCCGCGGAACGTTGCCTCTCCTGACATCAACACCGAAGACTTCAGCGCCGCCGTGGACTTCATCGGTCTTCGCCCGGAAGTCGATCGCGAGCGTATCGGCGTGATCGGCGTCTGCGGTTGGGGCGGAATGGCATTGAATGCCGTAGCCATCGACAAGCGCGTCAAGGCCGTGGTGGCCAGCACCATGTACAATATGACCCGCGTGATGTCCAAGGGCTACAACGACAGCGTGACGCTTGAACAGCGCACCAAGGCGCTGGAGCAGCTTAGCCTGCAGCGTTGGGCGGATGCCGAGAAAGGCGCACCTGCTTATCAGCCACCATACAACGTGCTGAAAGGTGGCGAAGCCCAGTTCTTGATCGACTACCATGATTACTACAGCACACCGCGCGGATATCATAAGCGCGCTGTGAACTCGGGCAACGCTTGGACGCAGACCACGCCACTGTCTTTCATGAACATGCCGATCCTGACCTATATCGCGGAGATTTCCCCGCGCCCAGTCCTGTTCATTCATGGTGAGAAGGCCCACTCTCGCTACTTCAGCGAAACTGCCTTTGCCGCTGCCGCCGAGCCCAAGGAACTGATGATCATCCCGGGAGCCAACCACACCGACCTCTACGATCAGGTCGACGTGATCCCGTTTGACAAGCTGCAGTCGTTCTTCGACCAGCATCTCAGCGTCTAACAGTGGGCGAATACGATCAACCTACCGGGTGGGTGTCCACTCTCATCCGGTAGGTGCTGATTGGCCGCGCCGCTTACAGGGGCCGGCTCAGTGACCGTCTGAAAGACATGAGTAAGTCTTGTTCAGATCGACAACTATGGGACCATCGAGATGACGATAGTCCGCCGGCCCGGTATCTTCGCCGGAGAACGGCTGGTGCCACGAGCGATCCTTGCCAACATGGGCGTGACCATACGGGAAATCGCCGAACTGATCGCCGGTTATGTCGCTCACCCAATCGCCCTGCTCAAGCCACACATGGGTATCATCGCCACGCTTGCCCGACATCCGTTGGAACGTCCCGTGGTCCCTCTCCCGGAGAAATCTGGCGAGCAGCAATGACGCGTCGTCGCAGGCACCTCGAGGGAAGTGTTGAAAGCTTACCATGAGCCTAGAACGGTCGGACCGAGCGATCATATCTCGAAAGAGCGCGCAATCAGCATAAAGATCATTCATTCGCAACCTCCATCCCCGGCTGTCGCAATGTATCCCTCAAGAACGGCCACATGCACGTCAGCTGTAGACGGCCGTCCGACAAAGCCTTCTTCGTTCAAGTTAGCACGACGCGATGTCCGCCTTCGGCTGCTCTCTCGATCGCGTCAATAACCCGATGCACTGCGACCGCATCCTCAAAGCTTGGCGCAGTATGAGTGCCTTCGCGCAAATCCTGGGCCATCTTGGCATAGAGGCGTGCGACATTCCCAGGCTCGGCATCCTCCGGCCAACCAGTCCGGTATGATGAGGGAATATCAATCGCATGGAATGCTGTGTCCCCGCCGCGCGCACCCATCAGTGAAAGATGCACCATTTGCACGTGGCCGGACGAGCCAGAGACCCGTATGTCGCCCTCGGTCCCGTGGATTTCCCAAAACAATCCATCGCCGTCCCGCGCCGCGCCGCCGCGGTAATGGATGGAAATGGGTGCGCCGCTGGACAAAACCCCGCTCACCAGCACCTGGTCAGGTGCCAATACAGGGAGCTTTTCACCGGTATCGTTTGCTGTCGCCGTGGGTCTACGTGTCGCTGTTATAGCAGAGACTTCCACGACCTCGCCTAATACATCCCTTAGCGCGGCCAGCGTATGCCCCACTGGGATTGTCAGCATAGTTGCACCATTGGCGCGGTCCAGCAAATATCCGTAGGTCTTCGCGTCAGGAATGGTGCCGCCGCCCAGTGCAGTCCCGCCTCGCGCGACCAAGGTCGTCGACAGCACCTCGCCGACAAAGCCGTCGAGGATCAGATGTCTCAGATACTCGATCTCTGGCGCGAAACGCGCTTGGGTTCCCACCACGCCCAGGACCCCTCTTGCCTTGACAAGCGCAGCCATTTCGCGGGCTTCCGCCAATCCATTGCCGAGCGGCCATTCGCAATAGACATGTTTGCCAGCTTCGATCGCGGCCTTCACGATTTCGAAGTGCGGGGGTACCTTCACCGCGACAGTGACAATGTCGACCTCGGGCGATGTGATCAACTCGGCAACTCCAGCGAAGGCTTTCGACACGCCCATCTCGGCTGCAGCTGCTTGGGCACTGGCCTTGCTGGTATTGGCGATCCCTACGATCTCGAATGAGTCGGCGAGAGTGCGCAATGCGGGAATATGGGCGCGCGCAGCCCAGCTCCTTCCAGGTTGCACGCCAACGATGCCGATCTTGAAGGGTTGTCCGGTCATGATGTTCACTTTCCATGCGATGAAACTTGACGTCCCGGAAAGTACATGGGCGCGTTCCATGCGAAAATTCGGTATGTGTGCCAGCCATCTTGGAGATTTTGCACCGATGATTGACTGGGAAGACGTTCGCCATTTCCTCGCCGTTGCTCAAAGCGGCACGCTGTCTGGCGCTGCCCGCAGCCTCAAGGTGGATCACGCGACTGTAAGCAGACGACTTGCTGCGTTAGAGGCTGAACTTGACGCGAAACTGGTAGATCGCCTGCCGCGCTCCTGTCGTCTCACCAGCTTGGGCAGGCAGGTGTTCGAGCGGGCCATCGAGATGGAGGCTTCAGCCTATGGCATCGTTCGCCTTGCGAAGGCAGATCACGCTCCGCTTGTCGGCCGGATCACGCTGAGCGCGCCGCCAGTGCTCGTAACCCATCTTCTAACCGAACGGTTGACACGGTTCAGGGAGAGCTATCCCGAGATCCGGCTGTCGCTCTCCGCGCAAGCGCAACGGGTTTCACTGAGCCGTCGGGAGGCTGATGTCGCTGTACGGTTCGTGAGGCCGGATGAAACCAGTAGCGTGACACGGAAGATCGGCACAATGGCCTTTGGCCTCTATGCGCACCGTTCCTATGCCCATCTGGCCGCACCCCAACGCTGGGAGTTCATAGGGTGGGACCAAACTTTTGCCGATACGCCGGCCCAATCGTGGCTGCTCGGAATTGCTGGCCGACGCCCAGTCGTTTGCGAACTGACTTACTCAAGCGAACACCTGATCGCGGTGCGGGCCGGAGTGGGCGTAGCAGGTTTGCCTTGTTTTATGGGTGAACGCGATCGTGATCTCGTTCGGATTGACGAGCGTGCACCATACTTCGCACGCGACATATGGCTCGTGGTTCACAGCGACTTGCATAAAACTCCTGCGGTCCGGGCAGTTATGGACTTCGTGGTGGACGTCGTCTCCGAATGTCCGAGCCTGGCTATCCAATAGGATTCCATTACGAGCGAACAAAGAGGCCGGTAAATGAACTGCAAGCGACAACGATCGGTCGTATGATGGCCGTGTCGGTACTAACCCTGTCCCATGATCGATGGGAGCCAGGGATGTCTCAAAAGCCCACTTCTCCTGGAAGGCCCAACCGCGGCGCAGTCCTTGACTATGGCGATGTCGGAGCGCTGACGGACTTCCATTGGATCAATCCCTAAGCGCAGAGCATCAGGAACGACATGAAGAGCTGCGACGCAACACAAACGCAGCTCCTCATTGTTACGTGTCTCTGGGCCCCAAGGTCCAAGAAACCCCTATCTCAAGCCGGAGCGCGCACCGAAGGAAGACGCAGTCGAACTTGGGGACTGGGTGGCGCGCACGATGCTTGGAAATTCGGTTGGGAGGCCGAAAACGCTAGTCGAGAGGGCAGCTTATCGAAGTTCATTCGGGAGCTAATGCAATCTCCCACTAGGTCGCTTGGAGCCTAAGTCTCGCCTTAGTGAATGACGGTCGCGACTTGGTCGTCCGGAGGGATCGGCGCTTTATGGGTTTCCGTCACCGACCAGGCCGTGACGGCAACAGCCATGTACATGAAAGCTCCCTTGAACGGACGGGCCGTCAAGACGCAGTCCCTTGTCGCTTCCAACGAGTTCAGCTTCTTTGTCATGTTGTTCCTTCGTGTCTGAAGGGGGTGATATAGGCGATTAGCGTCCGCTAAAGAACGACGGGAATCGAGTACCTGCTCTGCGGCACACGAATACCCGCCGATCATCACTCTAGCGCTCCGGACTTGGAACCCAACCTCGTGTCAGGCCTTTGCTCATGCATTTCTGTGCGGTGTCGAGCTGATCTCTAAGGTGCTTGCAGTCGTCGATCAGCGTGGCAATGGCTGCCCTCATGTCACCCGAGTGCCAAGCAATCGCTTGTTCAACGGCATCGTACTGAAGGTCTAGCCTTTTCTCGGCGGCTGTCATCGCTTTTTCCCTCGCGGTTTCTGGCTTAGACAGGATCATTCGCAGTCGTCATGGTTCACGCCCAACATTGACGACCCGTTCCGGAATCAAGGGAACCGGCGAATGGTGGCAGAGCCCAGTGATTCCTTCAACCCGAACACTTGAGACTCTGGTTGGGAGTCGAAATCGTCCGATGACCGGTCTGTCGATAGGCGCGCGCAGAAGTTCTGCTGCGGACGACTGCAGCCTGGCTCTGAAAAGCCAACGACTATACACCGTTGAATGGACTCCTTTTCTCAGGATCGCACTCCAGATCATCGGCGGATGCGAACGGGCCGCATCCTATAGGAATAAGGCACATGCGCACTAGACGTGCCGCCTTTGCAATAGCTGTTAAGTACGTAATGCGTCTGCCAAGAACCGTTTGCCGGGTTTCTTTTGTGCTGCTCACTATCGGGGCCTAACGCGGTCGGACGCAGGCTCAGGAATGGTCGAAATTTACTCCCAGTACATCCACGATGACGGTCTTCGCTACGTCGTGTTACCGAAGGGAGACGAAGTCGAAGGCTGGGGGATTCCGGCGCGGAAAAAATAAAATCCCCAAGACGTTGGATCACGCCGAGGTCATCTAAGCAGGCCACGGCGAGGCGATAGGCATTTACAGATCCGTCACCCAGCGACTAATACCAACATGCATTGATCAAAACCGATGCGCCCACTCGCGCAGTCCAATGGACATTATCTTCCAGGGTTGCGCGACGAGTTTGTTCCAGGCGGCACAGCAGTGAGCGACGATGTCCTCGTAGTCTGTGAAGATGCGGTTCGACAGCCAGTTGTCCCTCATAAACTGCCAGACGTTTTCGACAGGGTTCAATTCAGGCGAACGCGGCGGCAAGAACAGCAATGTGATGTTGTCAGGGACGCTGAGCTTCGGCGTGACGTGCCATCCGGCTTGATCGAGGATGAGGACCGCGTGAGCGCCGTCATCGACTGCCTGGCTGATTTCCAGCAGATGTTGATTCATGGCGTCGGTATCGCAATAGGGCAATACGAGGCCCGCGCCCTTACCTTTCTTGGGGCAGATGGCACCGAAGATGTACGCCCACATCGTCCGTTGATCCAGCGGCGCTGAAGGTCGGGTGCCACGGCGAGCCCATCGGCGGGTGATCTTGTTTTTCTGACCTATGCGCGCCTCGTCGGCCCACCAGAGTTCGATCTCGGTATTCTTCGGGAGGCTGCTTCTGATGGCTGCCAATGCGGCAGGGAACTCTTTTTAAAAGCGTCCACTTCGGGTTCATTCTGGGCGTAGTGGCGCGGCCGGGCAGACAGCTTGGCAAAGCCGAGAGCCTTCAATTCGCGACCAACCGTGGTCTCGTCCATCGAGATCCGGAATTCCTGGAAGATCCATTGGACCAGATCCTTGCGCCGCCACCGAACGACACCGTGGATAGCCGGGATCGGACCACGCTCTACAATCTTGGCCAAGGCCTGGCGCTGATCATCATTCAGCTTGGGCCGATTGCCGGGAGCCTTGCCGTTGAGGAGCCCGGCCGACCCGTGCTCATTGAAACGAACGACCCAGTCGCGAACAATCTGCAAGGTCACGCCCCCGATCCGGGCCGCATCTGTACGCGAGCCGCCGTCATAAATTTCCGCCAACGCCAGAAGCCGCCGCGCTTGAGCGGCATCCTTGGTCCCTTTCGCGAACTGCCGCAGAGCAGGACCATCAAAATCATCGCGCAATGCAATCGCCGAACCCATTGCAAACCTCCCGTTTGCCCCATGGATTCAGATTTTCACCGATTCGGGAATCCCAAGTGAGTCGCACTCTGCGCTCGCTGGTATAACTGACTACCGGATGTGGCTCCGTGTGCGGCCCGAGGGGATTTCGAATATCAAGATCGAAACAAGCGACGGCACAATCGAGCATAAGAACATTTTCACGCTCTATGAGTCTGGTGATCTAGTGTCGCGGGCACATGCTCAAGAGTAATCACCAAGCGCAAGGACAAATCGCCTCCGGAGGAACTCCGAGCGATCGTCCTCGTTGAGCTGGCCCTCGCATGAGTTTTCCTTGTCTCGTCATATCCGAATGTTGACTCGGCCACAAAAGAGAACATAATAGGAACATCCAAAACTTTTGAGGAGGACGACGGCCATGCCACACATGCCGATCGAACAACTGCGTGGGGAAGACATCACGGGCACTTACTGGACACCACCCACAGAAGCTACGATGGCCGAAATCCATCCGCTCCTGATGGCAACCATGATCATGATGCCCAACTACCAGGGCTGGAGCCTCTATTCGGCCAACGTCTACGACATGGCTTCCGGGGGGCCGCTCGGCTATTTCGACATTGCGGTCGACCCCGCCACAAAAAGAGCCTGTGGCTACTTCAATGCCGTCGGTTCCAGCATCGTGATGCGCAAACCGGTCTGGTTCCAATGCGCCGGAGACGCGAGCGACGTCGTGCAGGCCTTCTATGACGTCGTTCGAGAAGCGGGCCATGTCGATTAAGCCCGCAAAGCAAATGGATGTCGCCTTTGAGGTTGAAGCCGCCCTCGCCTTCCACGACGAAGATGCCAAGGCGACCATCGCGACACTGCTCGGTGACATCAAGCATTTGCGCATGCAACTGGCATTGGCCGAGGCAGCAATGAGCCACGGAATGACGCGGGGATGGACGCCCACGTTTGATCGGGAGGTTGAACGTGCTGGACAGGACTAGCCCATCTTTCACGATTCGCGGCCGATTTGGCCGATTTTCGGGTGTTGCAAGGGCAAAAAGCCGAATCGAATCAATGGCCGGTTTGCGCGATCGGCGTGTAGTGTAGACCTACTATCTTTCCGCGTTACGGCGACGCAGATAGAATCACGCGCATCATGTTTTTGCGCGAGAATCGACGCTTCAAAGACGGCAAGCAACACCGCTACTGGAACATCGTCGAGAACCGGCGATGTGCCGGCGGCAAGGTGGTGCAGCGACAGGTGCTTTATCTTGGCGAGATCAATGACGGTCAACTCGCTGACTGGAGCCGCGCGATCGAAGCTTTTGATGAGGATACCCAGCGTTACAGACAGCTTTCGTTATTTCCCGCCGACAAGACGCTTCCACAAGGCGCGGCAGGCTATGGCGTGCAAGTGCGGCTCGATGCGATGCAGTTGCATCGGCCGCGGCAATGGGGCGCTTGTTGGCTGGCAAGTCATCTCTATGAGGAGTTGCAGCTCGATGCGTTCTGGTCGCCTCGTCTGCCCGCCTCCCGGAAGGGAAGAGACTGGCAGAAGATCCTGCAAACGCTGGTGTGTTATCGCCTGATCGATCCGGGCAGTGAGTGGCGGCTGCATCGGCAATGGTTCGAAGAGAGCGCCATGGCCGATCTGTTGGGGGCGGATTTTGCGCTGGCAGCGAAGAACGGTCTCTATGGTTGCCTGGACAAGATCCTGCCTCACAAGCAAGACCTGTTTTCTCACTTGCGGCAACGCTGGCAGGATCTGTTTGGCGCGCGATTTGACGTGTTGCTCTATGATCTGACCAGCACCTACTTTGAATCACCTCCGCCGGAGGAGGAGACCGATAAGCGCCGCTATGGCTATAGCCGCGACAAGCGCAGCGATTGTGTTCAGGTCGTCATCGCACTTGTGGTTACGCCGGACGGCTTTCCGCTTGCTTATGAAGTGCTCCCCGGCAACACAGCCGATAGCACGACATTGCGCAGCTTCTTGCAGAAGATCGAAGCGCAATATGGCAAGGCCGAACGCATCTGGGTGATGGATCGCGGCATTCCCACCGAGGAAGTCCTGGCCGAGATGCGCCAGGCCGATCCGCCGGTCTATTATCTGGTCGGCACGCCCAAGGGACGGCTCTCCAAGCTGGAGAAAGCGTTGCTCGATAAGCCCTGGAAGAGCGTGCGCCAGGGCGTCGACGTCAAGCTCCTGCCGCAAGAGCAAGAGACCTATGTCTTTGCCCAGAGCCATGCACGCATCCACAAAGAACGCGCCATGCGACAGCGTAAACTGCGATGGCTGTGGACGCGCCTGACGCAAATTGCCGGCATGACGCTGACGCGCAAGGAGCTGTTGATGAAGCTCGGAGCCGCGCGTTCAAAGGCGCCTGCGGCATGGCGGCTGCTTGATATTGATATTCCCGACAGCGGCACGGTGTTCACATTCAAGCTCAACCGCAACAAGCTGCGCGCTGTGCGCCGGCGCGAAGGACGCTATTTGCTGCGCACCAATCTCAATGGCCGCGATCCCGCCGATCTGTGGCAGTTTTATATCCAACTCACCGAGATTGAAGCCGCCTTCAAAAACCTCAAGGACGATCTGCAATTGCGGCCGATCTATCATCAGCACGAGCCTCGTATCGAGGCGCACATCTTCGTGGCTTTCATGGCATATTGCCTGCAGGTCACGCTACGAGCCCGCCTGAAGCCACTCGCGCCCGGTCTCACGCCGCGTGCCGTGCTCGATAAGATGGCCGCCATTCAGATGCTCGACGTGCATTTTCCGACAACAGACCGCCGAACACTGGTGCTCACCCGCTACACCGAACCCAATGCCGACCAGAAGCTCTTGCTGAGGCAGCTCAAACTCGAATTGCCGCCTCAGCCGCCGCCACGCATTACGACTGCAACGCTCCCAGCCCGCCACCCAGCCCCGCCTCTGTAGTGGAGACTTTCAGGGGGCGACAATTGATTTCATTCACTTTTTTTCGCGAACCGTGAAAGATGGGCTAGCCGGACAGCAAAGCCGAATTTCGAGACCGCCTTTCGTAAATGGTGGCAGGCTCAGGGACCGAACTTCGAGAACAGGGTCAACATCAGCCTCGCAAAGAAGCTCTTCCGAGCGGGCTATGCTTCGGGGCGCAGAGCGGACACCGACCGATACATCTTCGCCGTCGGTCGTTTCCGCATAACGGTTTGGGCAGATGGTCTGCTGGAAGCGAAACGGAAAGCGACAGCCGAGGCTGATCTTAGAGCCGCCAAACGCGGGTGGAAAAGACCCAAGACGGGTTGGGTCCTCAAGGAGGTATTATGAACGACATCGATCGGCCGACACTGCAGCGTGCTCCCACACTCGTCGGCCGGAAATGCCATTGCGGGGACTGGGCTGGCTTCGGTTTTGTCAAGGGAGAACGCGACGACTGGTGGTGTTGGAAGCACTATCCATACAAGACGTCGGCTCGCTTGGGGGCTGCCCTGGAAGCCGCCGCGCTCGCACAATCCTTCGCTGCAAAAGTCGCATAACCGCTAAGAATACGAAACGTTTCGCACGCCCATCAGCGCACAAGCGTCCGTAAACAGCTTCGCGTTTTCGCCAGGAGCAGCTTCGACTTCGAAACCGCCATCCCACGTCAGTCCCGCGCGTGCGAGAACCCGTTGAATATCCAGGTCAGGCGCTGGCGGTTCGTCCTCCGGCAGAAGAAATCGCTGGACACGAAGTCCATCGATATAGGCTTCGTGGCAATAACGGCCGAGTTCCTCTCGCGCCTCCAGAAGCCGAAGCATCGCCTTAGGGCTGCCTTGGACTTCGCTAACCTGGAGGATACTCTGAAGGTTCTCGTCGATCTGGTCGACCAACTGGAAATACCAGGCCTTGAGATCGGATAGGCGCGAAAGCTCGATTTGGTCACCGCAGTTCTCGAGCACATATCTCCAGTCCGTGCACTCGATGGCCTGTTGGATCTCCGCTACTGGCAAGCCTTCACTGAGATGGCGATTTGCGGCTTCCGCAAAAGCTTCGTCGTCATCACGACGCGCTTGAACGCGGAAAGCGGCGACCCGAGACAGATCAAAGGACTGGTGCATCGACGCCTCCCTCGGAGATTACAGCCATCTGCTTTCTTGCTTTGTGTTCCGCTTGGGCGGCGCGAAGACGAGCTTCGTGCTCCTCGGACCAGATTTCATGGACTGTATCACCACCGTTCCATTGGAAACCCTGCTCCCTGAGGCAGTCGTCGATAGCTGTTTCGAGTGGCGGAGACAGTTCGCCAGCGCGCAAATGCCGATTGATCCTAATGCCGGCCAACTGGGTATTTTCCGCGATGCGGGCGACGGCAGTGCGCACCCTTACCTGCTCAAACTCCGCAGCGCGGCTAGGATCGTCCATGTCCTGCACACGTAGGCGTGCGGCTGCAGTTTTGAGGCCGCTGAGCGCCTGCGTCCACTCGGTCAAAAGCTCGTCTACGTTGGCGATCGACACGCCGCGCCCGGAATTAGTCAGCACAAACCTCCACACGAAATCGGCAGTTGCCGCCCTCAGCTCGGCCACCGGGCATCCGTCGGCGATAAGCAACTGAATTCCCTTGATGTCCTGTCGATCCAGCAGCTCTTTCAGCAGCTTGACCCGATCTTCGTTTGCCATTTTATCTCCACTTCTGACTAAAAGTGTTCCGGCAATCCGAGAGACCGTCAATACGAAAAACGGGGACTCGCGCTTCATCCCGATGAGGTGTGTCGATTAAGCCCCGGTCTCAAGAGAGCTTAGGGTGACAGGCCCGCGAGGCATCAGACTTCTACAACGAGGCCGGGTTCAAATTGGGTTTGCTCTCTTGGATACCCTCTTGGGTTCGAGACAATTCTTGTGCTCCCGACATAGTAATCATTGCGATGATGGACGTGGCCATGCACCCAAAGAGCGGGTCGGGTCTCCAGGATAAGTTCTTCCAAATCCGAAGCGTAGCACGCCGACAACGGATCATGTCGAAACTCGGCGGCTACCGATCGGGGCGACGGCGCGTGATGGGTGACGAAGACGGCACTTCGGGCCGGCCGCTCGCGAAGTTCCGAGGCTATGAACTCTCTCGTCTCGACATGCTTTTTGTAAGAGTCGATGGGTCTGAATTTGGCGTACGGATTCTTTGAAAGCCTGATCTTGTTGTAGTCGTTCATGTCGTGCGCGGTGTATGACATCGCGACCTGGGGATTGTAGCCGAATAGTCGAAAATCCGACCACAGCGTGCCTCCTATAAACGACACGCCATCGATCTCAGCGACGGCGTTTTCGAGGAAGTGAACGCCCGAGTGGCCTTCAGCCATTTCAGCCTCCTTCAAGCTCTCTCGGAGTGCATCGCCATAGAATTCGTGATTACCCGCCGCGAAAACTACCGGGAGTTTTCCGGCGAGCTGCTTTGTTAGCCACCGTAAGCTGGGCACAATGCCCTTCGTCAGAACGTCACCGGCACAGACCACAACGTCTGCATCAGCTGGAGGTTCGAAATCGAACGGTTCGCCGAATTCTAAATGAAGGTCGGATATTACCCAGATTTTCATGGACGAGACCACCGGATGGGATGGAGGAATGGAGGTGAAAATGACCTGCCGCTATCAACACGGCGTCGGTAGACTTTTTGAATTGCGGGGGTGAGCAGGGTACGACCGATGAGGCACGTGACCTACCCTCCGTCCGCCCAAGCACCAATCATCGATCGCTGCGCCAGGAACGGCAGCTTGGATTTTGTCGACATTCTCGAGGTCGTCTGCGAGGCGTCGAAGCATGGTCACAAGGGTCGCACGGGGCGTGCCAAAGTACTTACTAGCCTCTGATTCGTCGCGTATCACAATCGGTGTCCACTTTTGATGCCCTAATCGACACTGCTGACGGAGCCAAGGCCAGTGCTGTGATTTACAGTCTGATGCTGACACGCCGCGCCTGTGGCGTCGACCCTCTGATCTGGCTGCGCCACGTACTCACCGAGTTGCCACAGCGCGAAGAGAATGCCGACATCGGCGACCTGCTCCCGTTCAACTTCTCCAAGACCTCCACGACCGAATAGAGCCGGATACCGCGACCGATGCTATCCGCCGTTCGGTGTGGAACAGGCGTCAATACGCATCGAAAATCGCGCTTACTCGCGTCCAGCCAAATAATCTCCGGGCGACCGATTGATTGGATTCGTCCAACCAAACCGTCGCCCTTTGAGATCCGAGGTCCTTCCGAGGACGGCAGCTCTTTCGACGTGCATCGCCGCCGTCCCTGCCATCCAGGCTAGCGCAGGCCGAGCATCTGCTTGTCGGCGCCGTATCGCGTTAGTTTCGCCGGAGAAGCCCGCAATCATCTATATGTTCGAGGATGCGATGGGCATTCAGCGCAAGGTCGAGATCACGCTCGCTGCCCATGGCCAGTATCTCGATGTTCGTGGGCAAAGAGGTGCCAATCGCCGTAACGCAGTGATCGCTATTTCGGCGGCCCTATTCGGTGCATCGCAGACCCCGAACTGATCGTCAGAGGCCGGCAAGATAGTGAGCCATGGCAGCGATGTCGTCGGCCGAAAAATTGCGCACCAAGGCCGTCATGCGGGGCATGTTCGGGCGCTTGTTATCGTGAAAGTCGGAGAGGGTTTTGATCAGGTAATCCAGCTTCTGATTTGCGACGCGCGGGGTTTTGGCGAATCCGACGAAACCCTCCCGGTGGCACGAGGTGCACTTCTTCTCGACGTCGAGCGCTTGGAAGCGGGTAATGCTCGCTGCGTCGGCCGGCTCGCGGTAGGCGGGCCAGGGCAGTGCGGAGAAGTAAGCCGCAAGCGCCTTCATGTCGTCGCCGGAAAGATTCTTCGCGATCGGGCCCATGAGGTCGCTGGTGCGCTCTCCATTGCGATATTCCTGCAAAACTATCAGCAAATTGGACTCGTGCTGGCCGGCGATGATCGGCACCTTCTTAACAATCGGCAGACCATTCGCACCGTGACACATCTGGCAAAGCTTGACCTTGTGGGAGATCGCCGGCGGCGGTGGCGCAGCATTGTTCTGCGCTCCAGCCGGCAGCGGACCGAGGGCCACGAGAGCGGCGATGACGAACGGAGCGAGCGCGTTGCTGCAGGGCATTCGAGGCCTCCAGATCGGGGCTTAAGCTGAAGTGTGAAGCTGATCTTATGATCCTATCAGGAGATGCAACCATTGGCGAGCAAACGCCCGTCGCCTCCATCCGACTATGGCTGGGGCGTTGGGGTTCTCGTTTCGAAGGACGGCGACTTCCTGCATCTGGACTGGTGCCTGATCGACGAAGTCTGGGAACACGACCCTGAGCTTGAGGCTCCCCTGGCGACCAGCAACTTGTTCGGCACCGTCCGGGAGAAGAAGATAGATGGGTACTATTTCGTCAATGGCTAGGCAAAAGCCGTCGGTATCCATCTGAATTTCAGTTCGAACATTGCGATCGGCCGACCGGATTTTCAGAGCAAGTGATGCGATCACAAGCGCCATCCGCCCGCTGGTCTGCGTCACCTGTCAATCGACCTTGACAAGCCCGTCCATGTCGAGACGCTATCGGGCTCGCAACGTCGTAGAAAAACGAGGATAGGATGAGGTTCAGCAGACCGGCAGTCGCAGGCGTGGTTGGCGTGGCAGCGTGTGTGTTTGGCGCGTGCCTTGCGGCATCGCCTGCGCTCACGCAGGAAGTCGAGCCGCCCGCTCCATGGGTTAAGCTAACCGGTTCGCATGCCGGAGCGGTCGGAACATGCTCAATGGTTGATGCGACCGACATCGAGGCTTGTTACATGGTCCGGTGCGATGCCAAGAACGGTCTCATCTTCGAGATTGGCGATGCCACTGTTGGTGAGATGGGCCTGCGATCGGCGCGCTTCGAGATTGGGAGGTACAAAGAGACGATCCGTCTCGACGGGAACAGTCCCGATCGGCGAACGATTGTTCTTTCAAAGCATCCGAAGCTGCTAGCCGCCCTTACATCTGGCGCTGATTTCGCCACTATGTACGCCGTCGAGGCCGATGTGGTGGAATACAGCACCGGCTTTGAACTTACGGGGGCGCGAGACCAGATATCTCACCTGGCAAGTGGCTGCCCAACCAAGCCGTGACGACGGGCAAGGGTCCTGACCGACCATGACGCCCGATGTTAGCGCTGTTTGCCTCGCACCTTAACCATGCGCGTATTGCCGTTTCGAATAATACCGCTGTGACAGAGATGGCAAAAATGCGCCAATTGCAGTCATTGCGCCCCGATGGACCGCCCCTATAATCGTTCCACTGCGAGAGGCTGCTGATTTGAAGCTGGTACGGGTATCGAGCCAATCTGAATGGGAGGCGTATCATCAGATTCGACGGCATGTGCTGTTCGATCTGCGCGGATTGTCTGGATACGACGATCACCATCCTGACGACAGAGAGCCGGAGCATCTTCCGCTGATTTTTGTCGATGGCAATGAGTGCGTCGGTGCCGTCCGTCTTGATCTCACTGGGAACGGGAATGGGGTGGTTCGCGCGGTTGCAATCGTTGCGGAGCGCCAGCGGCAAGGTATCGGCCGAGCCATGATGAACGGCGTCGAGAGACTAGCCATGGCTCACGAGGCAGTGAGACTAGAAGCCCACGCAGCGCCCGACGCAGTGGGTTTCTATTACAAAATTGGCTGGGAAATTGTCGATGCACACCGGCCTAATCCTCTTATGGCAAAGCTTTTGAAATGACCGCTTATGGGCCGGCAGCGGACTTCAGCCGTGTGTTCGCTCCGGGTACTTCCACGGCATTAGCTCGTCGATCCAGCTCTGCTTATGGCCATTGACGAGGCGGGTGAGCGTGGCGGACAGGTACGCAAACGGATCGACGGCATTGAGCTTGCAGGTTTCTATCAGCGAGGCAATGGTCGCCCAGTTCTCGGCCCCGGCGTCGTGACCGGCGAAGAGAGCGCTCCGCCTGGCGTCGCCTTTACCTATGCCCCCAGTCGAAGCGGCCAGCATGCCGAGCGGATATTACAAGGGTTCACGGGTGTCCTTCAGGTGGACGGCCATACCGGATATAATCGGCTGATCACACCGGATCGTGTCTGTCCCGACGTCCGACTAGCCTATTGTTGGGCGCATGCTCGGCGCAAGCTAACGGTTCGGCACCGATTGCCTAGAAGGCATGAAGCGGATCGGCGAACTGACGCAGCCAACATGAGCGGAATGAAGTCGCAGATGGGGCCATACGCCACGTCAGCCCGCTACGACGCTGATCATGATGCCATCGTTGTGGTGCTTAACAACGGTTCTTTCCTCGGTTTTCCCGTCGAGAAACTGCAAGGGTTGCAAGGTGCTAACGCTTCGCAATTGAACAACGTCGTTGTCGAGGCCAAGGGCCTTGGGCTTCACTGGCCGGATATCGATGCCGATCTCTGTGTTCCAGCTCTGATGGACGGAATATTGGGCTCCAGAAAGTGGATGGCGGCGCAATTGGGGTCTGCTGGTGGGAAGGCAAAGTCCGGCGCGAAGGCCACTTCATCGAGACTCAATGGCTTAAAGGGCGGTCGTCCCAAGAAGAATGCAGCCGCGTAGTCGCTCCTCAAGGCCACCTTTTCAGGCGGCCCAGCAGGTAGGCAATTTTTCGCTGGTGGCAGTTTACCATGGCGTCAGGACACCGTGCCCAGTGGAAGGGCGTTCTGAAAGTTGGAGAGGCCAGCCGCGGGAGTGGCCCTCTGCACGGCTGCCTCTACCTCTGAACGCATCACCTTCAACACTGTCAACAAAGCGACGGGCAACCGGGGAATCGCATTTTCGTCGACAGAGAGACCGAAGACCCGGTTCCGAAAGAAGAGCAGACAGAGAGGGGTTCGAGATCGACGTCGGTCGTTACATCATGATTGATCCGGAAGAGATCGCGGCTGCGATTCCCCAAAACAACAAGACGCTCGAGATTGAGGCCCGCCCTGAGATAGACGACGTCTATTTTGACACGCCTTACTACTTGACCCCGAGCGGATCGGACGCGTTCACACTTCTCCGGGACGGAATGAAGAAAGCGAAGGTCGGCGCCATTCGGCGGCCATCCTGCCCCTGGCAAATGAGAAAGAACGTCTTCCCATCCGTGACATCGCCGTGAACGCCGCTGACGGGATACTCAATGTCGCTAGATCGATACCGAACACATTAGGCGAGTCTAAGGTTCAACCTCTGCAAACACACTACGAATCGATTGGACTGAGCATGAGAGCCTCGGAGTACAAGGCTGCGGTTGCCGTCACAGGTTTGAGTACCGCAGATATTGAAAAGCTATTCGAAATCGATCAGGCAACGCATCAGGCGTTGGCCTCCGGCGATCTGGAGGTTCCCCCAGCCGTTGCGCTCGGCCTGTTGCTCATGTTGGTGACGAATACCAACGTCAAAAGCGCTCGCATTCTCGTGGCAGCCAATCCTCCATACAGGCCGAAAGCTGCCTAGCCGCGCCCTGAACGGAGAAGAAGTCTTCGGCTCCCCTAGCATCATGTCGCGATCGTCCTGTAGGAAATCAGCTCGCGGCCGCTAGGCTACGCCGTATTCATTGGCCCGGAGAGGACCTATACTGTGACCGCCCTCACCGCCCTTAGCGGTTCGACCATCGCATTCGACCTTGACGGAACCCTAGTTGAGTCAGCCCCTGACCTGATCCGGGCAGTGAATGTAATCCTCGTCGCAGAGGGCTTCCAACCCTTGGCCTACAATCAGGGTCGGCCCTTCATCAGCCGTGGTGCCCGTTGGTTGCTACAATGGGGCCTTGAGATTGCCGGCGAGCAAGACCCAGCCGCCCGCGCCGCTCACAGCGGCCAAGCCGAACGCCGCTCACCTAATCGAAGCTGTGAAGGCAATAGGCGGCGATCTGGCCCACACTATTATGGTTGGTGATGCGGACACCGACGCCGAGGCGCGTGCCGCTGGTACACCGCTAATCCTGGTTTTCTTCGGCTACACCGAAATTCCGGCTGTCGAACTCGCGCCCGACATCTTGCTGCGTCATTTCGATGACTTGGTGGACGCATGCGCCACCCTTCTCAATGGAAGCATAGCCGCCATTGGGGTGGGTGAGCGAGTTGCAATTAGCCATCCTCACCTCACAAGATAGCGCCTCTCAGTCGTTTCTTGATGAATTTGGAAGCCATGTCGCAGGTAGAAATCCAGCGCGGGATTAGTGGTCAGGACGCTCAAGCGAAGCGGAACTGCAAGAGTCGCAGCATCCGCTATGACACCCCACAGGACTGTCGAACCAATTCCTCGCCGCTGAGATTTCGGCTCGATAAACAGTTCGTCGAGCCATAGGTGATCACTATGCTTCTCAACGGTGACGCATCCGACATCATGACCGCCATCGATGATGATCTGGCAGCAGTCAATGGAATCCCGCACGCTCAAACCCGATGGCCACGAGCCCCAGAGCGCAACAGCGTATTCACGCATACAAGCCTCTTCGAGCCATACGAGAAAAGGCTTGTCAGCTTCGGTGGCCGGGCGCTTTGAAATCATCGACGTGACCTGCGGGTTCGCAAAAAATTCGATTTTAGCGAGGGGCACAATGGTCCCCTGATGGAAAAACATCGTCCATCGTCGGCACCCATTGCAACCTTCAAGAAGCTCGTCGCCCGTCGACCCAAGCGGTCATTGGACGTCCACCAGCGCTATGATGGCGGTCATTGGTCATTGCCTCAACTCCGCTCGTTAAGAGTTGCGACGTCAAGTCTAGATGGCGATCCAACCTAAGCTGTCGCACAAATCGGCTTCTCGAACTGAGAGAAGAGCGACCCATCAGTGATATGGCGGCAAACTGTTTCCGGATCGGCAACGTCAAAGGCGGTATCGACCTGCTCAGCCCGAATGACGGGGAATTCATAGGTCGCAAACCGATAATTTCGGCGGTTGTCTGCTGCATGGCCGAGACGGCGTCCGCGACGTGTAGGCCCTCCGTGTCACCGAACGATGACTTATGCACCCCGACCGAACCCGGCTCGGCGAGACGACTTGCGCCTCCCAGGAATGCGAGCGAGCATGCCGAAGCGCACTCAGCTTGCCTGACCTGGACCGTGGACAAGTCGAGGGATCGTACGCTTGTTGCCCTCATTGTTGGAAAGGGGCGGCTGGAGCCGCCCGTCCGTCACTGGACGACCTGGATGACCTTCCGGGAGGAAGGTTCGACGATCACACGCTGTTCGTTGACAATTGCGTACGCATACTTCGGTTCATAGGGAACTGGCGTCACGACCACGGTCGTCGGTAGCGGCTGTCCGACGACAATCTTTTCCTTCACCACGACGCGTTCGCTCGGAGTTGGAACCTGCTGAACATAGGTCACCACCTTTGGCGGCGGCGGCTCAAGGAGGCTGCCTGCAACGCCGCCGACGATGCCTCCGACAGCAGCACCAGCAGGGCCACCGACGATAGCACCGGTTGCCGCACCACCTGCTGCACCTGTTACGGTCGACGACTGCGCAAAGGCAGAGGTTGATGCCAGCAGGATACTTGCCGCGATTCCTATTGATTTGATATTCATTGGTTTTCCTCCATTTTGGCGCGGTTTGTCCGCTGCAGACAAACCGTCTGATGGAGCGACTGTTCCCAAGGCAGGACTTTAGTCCGGGGGCCGCAGGACCTTAGTCCTATCCCCCGCAACCAAGGTAGACTATTGGGTCGGAAAACGGCTCAACATCCGGTCCTGGACGTTCTCGAAGCCGACGATCATCGCGGCAATAGAGATCGCCTTGTCACGGTCAGCGGCGTTCGTGATATAGCCCTCGAGTAGGACGACCGGGCCAAGCATATGGATCGTAATGGCATTGCTATCGATGTCTGGGTCAGCTGAGAGCGCGGATTGGATCGTCGCGATGGTCGATGCAGAACTGTGGCCTTGCGAACAGCACTGTTCGTGGCTGAAGTTGTCAGAACCGAACTTCATAGTTTCACTCCTCCCGTTCCGCCCTCCTCGGAACATCGTGGTTTCCATACTTCTAATATGAATAGCGCCCCAGAAGCTGCCAGTCAGACTTAGGTCCGACTTCCCCCCGTTGTCATCTGGCTTAAATCGACCTCCTCCTTATTCGAAAAGGACACAGGGAAGGCTTAGTCGTTGCGAGACCGCCGCCTAGACCTCCGTGATGAAGCCACCAATTTCCGACCCGCGTCGGGCGGCCGAGCGACGTTGCTGTCAGGAACGGTTCTTGCACGGTTAATGAATTACTTAGCCATGCAAAGGGTCGGTGTAATGAAACGGCACAGAAGCGAAGAGTTCGCTCCTCTGATGCTTGTTATGAGCGGACAGAAAGAGAACAGGCTCGTCAAATCGCTCCGCGATATGGCAGAGGCGCTGATCCTCGCCTGGCCCTCTGATGACGGTGAGGAATACATGATCGCCGTAAAGACTTGCCTGGATGCTCTTTACGGTGACGTTTCGGTCAAGGATGCGCGTGCTGCCCTCGTTCGAGCCGCGGAAGAGGCAGGCATACTCGTGATCGGTGTCATTCACTGAGAACTAAGCTCGCAGCAGTCGGTTCGTCCTTGATCCTGGCATGGACCCCCAGCTGCCAGTTGGGTCCGGCCTCGCGATCTTAGGCGCTGGATATAGCAACACCACACGACCCAGCATCGAGATATCGAGATCAGGCTCGGCGGACATCGCTGCGTCTAGTCTTCGTCCGCGGAAGAGTCTGTGCCGAAATGCATAGCGATCATCCTTTTACTTACCTTCGTGAAGAAATCTGCGAACGTTAAGAAAATTCTGGTTTGGGACTTAGGTCTGGGCAGCCCGCGACGAGGCGGTTCTTGCGGAACAATCGATTTTCGAAGGGGTTTCCTCGGAGAAACCCAGACCGCGGTGGGATTGATGGTTGAGGACAGGAGCATCTTCCGAAAGCGCAATTGGCTCGCTACCGTGCGAGGCATCGTTGCGCATAGCGTCAGCGGGCCCGAAGTTGAGACTGCTCCATGCAAGTTGCTGCTTGGCAACGCGATCCTGCACGTCGCGAGGCTCGATGCCTCCGTTTGTAGCACCGCAAGTGCGACAATAGAGTTGGAAGGTATAACGCTTGACTGCGACGAGTGTCGGCGGCTTGCCTTGAAATACGGCGACCGGCTTGAGGTTCGCGAGTAAGTCAGTAGAATCCTGGGCCTTTTGCGATCTTAGACACAATATACGGACCGAGGCCGAGCCCGTCGGATTTTTGGTCCCGCTGCTTGAACGAGATAGACATGGGCGAGTACCATGATCGATCAGGAAGAGGGTTCCGCCGTCATCCCGGATTCGGACAAACTGCTGCGGTGAGCTGAAGGCCCCATTCCTTGGCAGCCCCGTAACCTGACAGTTCCTCAAGACGATGTTCGCCGGTCTTTCTGGGAGGGGGCGGCTCGATGACCGGCTCTGGTCTGGCTTTAAGCTGTCGCGATGCAATCATCGCCGGCGACTTTCCGGCAAGATAGCAAAGACCATAAAATGCTGCATACCTCCGAAAAGCGCCTCCGCGGCCGACAGCGGACCTTGCTTATCCTTAATCAAAGTCTCTGAACTGCAGTCAGTGTTCGGGCAATCCTGCTTGCCGCAAGCCCTTGGCCGTCTGATCTGCCCATTGCGGTACCCCTTGAAACACGGGCCGCGACAGATAGCGCTCGATCGTAAAGCCTGGCTCGGCTGCCAATAGCTTCTTCGCGGCCCATTGAGCCGTCTTCAGGTCGCCACTCATTGCCGACCAGGCAGTCATCATTCGATAGGGCCAGGTCACCTCTGGATGTTTGTTGATTACCTCACGGGCGATGGCAACGGCGCTGTATTTCAACCGAGCACCGGACGGCCTGAACAGCACTTGGGAACTCCGCGACAAGGCCGTCACCTGCGCTGCCGAAGATACGACCGCCATGCTCGCGCACCAATTCGGCGATCCGACTGTGGCACAAGTTAAGTGCACGAACCGTGCTCTCCTCGTCCAGCGCCGTAAGGCGGCTGAAGCCGGCAACATCGGCGGAAAGGATGGCTGCAAGCTTTCGATCCACAGCGGTGACCTCTCCTGCGGCTTACAACATCGTTGGGTTAAATATGCGCGCATTTTCCCACTTTCACAGTGGTTTGTCCCAAGCAAGAAATTACATAGGTGGTTTTTGCTACCGTTTCGGCGCAGAAAAGGCCCACGAGAGGTGTGGGCCAAGTACGGGGAAAATAGGGAGAGAAGAGGAACCAACGGCCCTCGGATAGCAATATGGTTCGTCGGCATGAAGGAATTGTGACGCTGATGACAGGCCTGCTACGCAACGGGTTCTAGTGGCTCGCGATAGGAAGCTCTTCCGATTTAACCCAATCTCCCGCCTGAGCCCGGAGTGACGCGAGGAGCCGTTCAGCCTCAAACTGCGTTAATTGGATTGATGTCGCGCCGACTTCAGCGGGAACGCCTGTCGCGACGTCGACAACCGAATAGAACCCGTGATCGGCTTTCGGCACTTGATATCGAAACAGGTGCTTGCTCATGCTCAAAGCCCTGAAAGACGCCCCCGCATGGTTTCCTCCCCAACCTGCTTGGAGTCGAGTGAGTGGGCATCCCGTGGGACTTCAGTCTGACGACGCGGCGTGCGCTCGTGACCGCTTCTAGCGAGTTCCAGCCGAGACTTTCCGGCGCTAGGCTCAGGACCCATTGATTAAAGCCAGAAGATGACGGTTGCGGCGACGCAGATCGCCGAGAAGAAGGTATGCGCGCATCGGTCGTACCGGGTTGCAATGCGCCGCCAGTCTTTGAGCTTGGCGAAGCGATTCTCGACCTTGTGGCGCTGGCGATAGAGTGCCATGTCGTAGGGATATCGGACTTTCCGACTTGGCTCTACGGGATGCAAGGCTCGATGCCTTTGTTCCGCAAACCTCGCGGAATGGCGCGCTGTCATAACCGCGATTCGCAATCAGGGATTTGGCAGACCCGAAGCGGCCATTGCCCGGATAGCTACCAGAGGAAGCCTCGCCAAATATACATGAGGACTTTGAACGGGAACACGAAGCGGAGGAAAGGCCTTCGCGGCTGAAAATGCCTCCTTTGGAACCGAGGCGATTGCCATCGAAAAAAACACAAGCGCAGCTGCGGGCACAAATAAGTATAGGACAAGCATAAGCAGCACTCAGCAGTGTGTGATTTGCAACCAAAAGCAGAGCGTCGATAGCAAGTCAACTTTCTTGATGACCGACCGCTAGTGGTCTTTGCAGTCAACCCGTTGTCTCGATGGCGATACTCCCATGGATGGCTATCTCTCTCTCAGATACCTTCCGAAGACTCTCGAAGTGCTGACACTGGCGGACCCTTGCCAAAACAACGCGCCCCAAGGGCCGGAATCGCGGCGCGGCGATACGCGGCGTTGACCGATTTGGGCCGACTTCAGCCCAGCGGCTTTCGGACATTGAAAGGGGAAAAGCTGTCCTTCGTCGACGAGGAAAGCAAAGGGAACTCTGGCCACTTTGTCGTTCATCCTATCAACTCGACGTCCCGGAACCTGTCATTCGGGTCGGGCCCCAACGTCCACGTTCCATCGCCGATGTGAGCGCTTTTTGTAGGCCGTGTCGATGGGTCAATACTTGACACGGGCGTCCAACTCGGATGCCCGTGCCAGCGCCTGTGTATCGACGTACTCCCGAATGTGCGTCAGTTTGCCGTTCCGGACAGTAATTGCAAAGACCCAGTTGTCCTCCCACGGTTTGTTCGTGGCTTTGACCTTCCCGGTGGCGACGCCGATGACCATAACCCTGTCTCCCTGCGCCACGAATTCTGGAGGCTTCGTAAACGAAGTTTCCATCGCCTCCGAAGCCTTCTGAAGCAAATCTTCCAGTCCGGGGTGCCCGCGGTGCGTTCCAGCCAGCGGCCAGTTTTCGCCCGGAATGATCCACTCGATATCTTCCGCAGATAAAGCCAGCAGACGCTCCTTGTCACCGCGGCCCATCGCCGCGAAAAAGTCCCTCACGGTCTGGATATTCTTTTCGATGCTCATCGAAATCTCTCCATCGTTCTTTGATCACCGCGTGTCCGAGTTACCGAACACGCTGTGAATACGTCAGTGGGAACGTGGTCTCGGCGGCTCAACCGATGTCCACGTTCAGGGCAAAGTCCCAGGTGTCAGCCCCGTTTTTGGCCAGACCAATCATCATCAGGCCGAGCGACTCGAGCGTTTGGGCCATATGCAGACCGCCGATGTCGAGCGGACGAAGGTCGAGGCTTTCGAGAAAGGTCGAGACGCGTGTCTTGGCGTCCGCATCGTCGGCCGCGATGAATGCATCGAGACGTCCGCCTTTCGCAAGGACATGTCCGAAGATGGTGTTGAAGGCCTTCACGATATGGGCGTTGGCGGGGAGGCTCTTCGCTGTCTCCTGCGCGCCGGAACTGCCGTTGGGGGTGACGAGCCCCGAGAGATCGGGAGCGACGGGGTTGGTGATGTCGATGATCACCTTGCTGTCGAGCGCGTTCCCGTAGTCGGCCACGGCGGCTGCCGCATGCTCATAAGGCACGGCGAGGATGACGATCTCCCCGGTAGGGACGGAGCCGTATGTCCCTGTCGTGGCTCCGTGTGCGAGTTGGTCGGCCAGCGCGCGCGCCTTGGCAGGGTCGCGGCTCGCCACCTCGACGGTGTGTCCAGCTTTGGCGATACGGCCGCCTATCGCCGCGGCCATCTTTCCAGAGCCGATGATGCTGATAGCGCTCATGTGCAGTCTCCTATTGAGTCGTGGGTTGCTGTTGGCCTCGAAGCGGGACAGCCCGGACGATTGCCTCACGTGCGCCGAGCCATCGGCTCGGCGCACGTGAAAGTCTTAGCTGGCCGGAAAGTATTGGCCGTTGTCGATGTCCTCGAGGAGGCCCGCCTGCGTAGGCTGCCAACCGAGGGTCTGCCGGGTGATGTGGCTGGTCGCCGGAAGGTCAAGCGTGACCAGGTTCGCGAGGAACCCGAAGTATCCCGGCAACATCAGGACATCCGCGGGTATGCTCACGGCTGGCAGGCCGAGACGGCTGCCGATGGCCTCAGCAATCTTACGGAACGCAATACCTTCGTCGGCGATCCCGTGCCAGGATTTGCCCGCAGGTCCCTTCTCCAGTGCCAGGCGAAACAGGGAGGCAAGATCGCGGCTGTGAATGGCTGGCCACACGTTCGTCCCGTCTCCGGGATAACCGATGACGCCCTTCTCCTTCGCGAGCCCGCTCAGCAGCGGGAAAAAGCCGGCACCATCGGTCGTGCTGTGCACGATGGTAGGAATCCGCACGACCGAAGAGCGTACGCCTCGCTTTGCAAGGTCGATGACCGTGGTTTCCACGATGTTGCGAACCCGGAGAGTGCCCTTGTACGCATCGCCACCAGGGAGGGCGGGGTCTTCCTCGGTTGCCGGACGGCCCAGTTTCTCCCAACCGGGCGAGCCGATGCTCCCGGATACGACCAGCGGCTTTCCGGTGCCCGCCAGCCCATCACCGTAGGCGAGCATGATCTGGACTTCTGCGGCGGCCACGGCGTCGATTCCGCCGGAGGGCAGCAGGTCCTGTCTGTGCGCGACGTGGATGACACCGTCGGCCTCAGCCGCCGCCGCCCGAAGACCGTCGAGGTCCTCGAGGTCACCGCGACGCACCTTCGCGCCGAGTTCTAAGACTTCCGCCGCGGACTTGTCCGACCGGGCCAGCGCCGTGACCTCGTGTCCTGCAGCGATGAGATCACCTATGATGTACGGACCGATATGGCCGGTTCCACCAGTTACGAAAACGTGCATGTCATTGTTCCTTGTGATTGATGTGATGTGGCAGGGGGTTTACGTGCTGTTCAGCCGGGAAGGCTGACGCCGATTGCAAAGTTGGCGTGTTTGATGGAGTGAGCGATAAGGCCGAGCGACAGCAGGCAGGCGTGCTCTAGCGTTCGCGCCATCGCCAATGGCCCGGTATCCATCGGACGCAGTCCGAGGCCCTCGACGAACGCCGAGACCCGAGCTTTCGCCTGCTCGTCGTCTCCGGCGATGAATAGGTCCAAGGGTCGGCCCTCGAGCGAACCGGCGGCCAGGACGTGGGAGAAGTGGGTGTTGAACGCCTTGACGACATGGGCATCGGCGGAGGCAGCCTTGGCGATCTCCTGCGCGCCGAAGCTGTCTTGCGGGGTCACGAAGCTCTTGAGGTCGGAGGCGACAGGGTTGGTGATGTCGATGATGAGCTTGCCTGCCAACCCCGCGCCGTAAAGCTTCACGACTTCGAGAACGACCGCGTAGGGGGCCGCCAGGATAACGATGTCCCCGGCGGGCGCGGCACCGAACGAGCCGGTCGTCGCGCTACCTCCGATCCGGCCCGCCAACGCCTGCCCCTTGACGGGATCGCGGCGAATCACCTCAACGGTGTGTCCGGCCTTGGCGGCTAGCCCGCCGATCGCTGCGGCCATGTCTCCCGATCCGATGATGCTTATTGTGCTCATGTTCATGTTCCTTGCAGGTTTGCCCGGCGGTTCTGTTGCCTTGCTCCCAGACACACTTTATATATGGATCACCGATCCGAATTATAATGTGGATCAGTGGTCCACATATATGGGTCACTGATCCCTTTAACAAGGTGTCACATGCGAGCCGACGCAAAAAAGAATTATGACCACATCCTCGAGGTCGCGCGTGGCGTCGTTACGGAGCATGGTTCCGATGCGTCCATGCGCGATATCGCCCGCCGGGCCGAGGTCGGGCTGGCCACACTGCTTCGCCATTTCCCGACGCGAGAGGCGTTGTTCGAGGCGCTGCTGTGCACGAACCTGGACGCACTGACGCAGAAGGCAGCCGAACTCGAAACGTCGAATTCGCCCGGTGAAGCGCTTGAGTCTTGGGTTCGCGGATGGGTCGGATTCGCTCAGACTTATCAGGGCGTTGTCGCTATGATGGCTGCAGCTCACACGAACCCGGCTTCCGCCCTTTATGCTTCTTGTGCGGCAATACACTCAGCGAGTGCTCGACTACTCCTTCGTGCTCAGGCCGAAGGTAAGGCGCGCGCAGACATGAACGGGGACGACCTGTTCGCCCTAATGACGGCTCTCGGCTGGGCGGTCGACCAACCCTCTTTCGTGTCACGAGCGGATCATCTCGTTCACCTTATTACGAGCTCCATTTTGACAACTACGTCGAACAGCGATGCCAAGACCGTGACAGGTTGAAATATATTGGCAGGCGAAATTGGGACGGACCGCTACTGCTCGCTGGAACCGAAAACCTTTCCGTAACCTTTGTCCCAGGCGAGCTCGTTGCCAACCTACTGCCGACCCCCATGGGGTAACGGCCGCGTTCAGGCTCATGACCAATGTCTTTGAGCGACGGCAATGAGGGCGCGAAGGCACCGTTCAGACAATGTGTCTACGTCTCCCGCCTGCACGAACTGCTCCCGTGGACGTGGAAAAGGCTCCGTGAGGCCGAAAAGAACCAGGATCAGTACATCGCCTGAGCGACAGCCTCACCATACATCAGCAAGTGCGCCTGCGCGCGAGCCAATTCCGCGGCCTTCCGCGTATGGATACAGCTTTGCTCATTTATAAGAATATGCAGACTCTCGACCGCATCTTACGGGATTGATGCGCGAACCAATCAATAGGGGCCATCGCATTGGCGGCGGGGTCCATAATAAGGCTGGTAGGTATTGTCGAACGCTCTGTATGTCCGATAGCGCGCATAGCACCAGCTCACATGGCTGCCCCCTTCATAGGCGACCGAAGGTGCATACTGGCGATAGGGCCGGTAGTAGCCGTAAGGCCGGCCGTAGCCGTAGGGAGAGTCATAATACCCGTCATCGTACGGACCGTAGTACGGCTGTGCCAACGCGCCACCAATGATCGTACCGAGAGCTAAACCACCCAGGGCCAACCCCCAATCCGATCCGTGATGACGGTGGTAACCACCGTAGTGGCGGTCATTCCAGCGTCCGCCCCCTCCGTGACGCCATTGCACCGGTTCTACCCGCTTCTGCACTTCGATCCCGGGTGGGTTCACTGCCGGAAACGCCTGAGCTGGCGTGATGGCCGGAGCACTTATGAACAAGCCCAACGCGACAACGACTAGCCATTTCATGACTGTTCTCCTCGTCTCCAATGGAGGAAGTATTATCCTCTCCGGCTGAACTAAAGGTGAACGTAGTGTGACGAAAGTCGGACCGCGGAGCCACGTTAAATGGGCTCATTCGGCTGGAACCGGAATCCGGAATCCGGCTCAGTGGATCGACCGTCACGGTAGACGGCGGCGGCACCATAGCCAGCTGAAGTTGCGCCGTGCGCACCCAAACCGTTAGCTTATGTGGCACCCTCCCGACGGAAGTTGCTGCACAATGGCTTGGGCGAGCCGCAGGTCGATGCGGCTGGCAGACCGAATCTCGCGCTTACAGCTTCAGCCATGCAGGCCGGGTTTCGGCCCACCTCCGATGATGTTCGGCCTGGTCTGCGTGGTCCCGCGTTTCTGGGCCACGATCTGAAGCGGCGGGACATGAGGCTCATGACGGTACTTTTTTGTATTAAGCCATTGAATGTAGTGGAGGATATCTGTCGTGGGGCCCCGGATTTGTGCTGACGGTACTTTTCAGGCGGCAGCAGGATGCTGACGGACGCCGCCCGCATCAGCCATATCGACGATAATGTCGAAATCGCCCTTTTTTTTAAGGTCGGCTCGTTTGACGAATCCTGGTCGGTCGATGTTTGTATTACAAACGGAGCTAAAAACGATGCCAGATCGAGAACTTTCAGACCCGATCACGATGCGTGTGCCCTTGGACATCTTGACCGAGAAATCGCAGGGATTTGCAACCGCAACGGCAGCTGGGTTTTGTGCGAGCCTTGAAAACCTATCTGGCGCCCGAGGGCAGAGAGATCATCGATAGCGAGAAAGCCCGACGGGATGTGACCTCGGGCTTCGACATGATGTTGATGAGGTGATCGATGACGTCGACACCATCGTCAACGGAGCCGCTACGTGAAGGTCACACTGTCGCGGGGGTCGAGCTTTGTATTCCGCGTCGCCCTTATGGCAGTCGGCTGCGCTCGGCCTGACGTTGCGCCTCCTGAGCAGACTTCAATTGAGCGCGCGTATACATGAGAGCGTGGGATGCCAGGTCATAACCATCCTCCCACAGATTACGCCAAATTCCGAGGATACCTTCCAACGGCTGACCGACGACGCGTGACGAGAAGCTCTCGAAGGTGATCGGTCCGGTATAGCCGGATGCGACGATGGCGCGGAAAACGCCTGCCAGATCGATCGTGCCGGAGCCCATGTAACCGCGGTGTGAATCACCCGTGTGGAAGTAACCGAGGTAGCTACCGGTATCTTTGATAGCGGAAGGAACGTCAGATTCCTCGATGTTCATATGATAAACATCGAGATGGACCTTCACATTGTCAGCACCGATCCGCTTGCAGAGTTCGACGCCCTGCGACGCTGTATTCAACAGGTTGGATTCGTAGCGGTTGACGACCTCGAGGCCGAGAACGATGTTGCTCTTGGCGGCCGTCTCCGCCACCTGAGCGAGAATGTCCACGGACATCGTGACGCCAGCAGCAGTCGTCGGAATGCTGTTCTTCTGGAAAGCCGAATGGAGAATGCCGCAGACATGCGTCGCGCCAAGGTCGCGGGCGACAGACAGTGCCTGTTCAAGCTTGGCCTTGCCACGCTTTGCCTTCTCGATATCACCGCTCGAAATGTCCGTGTCAGCGTCTAGACCCAGAGAAAAATTGATCCCGATCCCGTGCTTCTCAAGTACGCGACGGGTGTAGTCGACATCGATGGAGCTTGGATCGAGAGCGGGAGCCTCGATGAAGTCATAGCCCACCTCGGCGGTCTTTGCGATTGCATGTTCACATTCGTCGTGGCTCCAGCCCTTCTCCCAGACCAAAGCGTGTACACCTAGCTTGTTCATGTCGTGCTCCTAACGTTGTCAATGCATTTGAATCCCACCGCGGATGGCTTCTTTGGTCGGAATGACGGTGGCGGACCGCAATCGGCCCGCCGGGCGGATGATTAATTGTTGTCGACGCGGAGGTCGGGCTCGGCGCTGCCCGATATGATGGCAAGGCCGTTCCTCAGATCGTTCTCCTCAACCTTTCGGTTGATTTCCTTGGGATCGAGCCCGTAGCCCCGCCAGCGATCCTGCAGCCTCTGTCGCAACTGGTCTTCGCCGACGTCAACAAACACCGTGAAGTCGAAAATCTCTTTCAGCTTGTCCCATGGTGACTGTCGGGCAAGCAGATAGTTTCCTTCGCAGACGATGATCTCCGTTGACTGCGGAACCAGACTTCCACCAGCTCGAGCAATTTCGATCGAACGATCAAAGACCGGGACGGCAATGACGTCGTCGTCATTGGTTTTCAGGCGCTTGAGCATGTGGCGTAGGCCGTGGGCGTCGAACGTATCGATGGCGCCCTTGAATGCCAGACGTCCCATCTGCTCCAGCACAACGTCGTCGTAGTGGTGGCCATCCATAGGAAAAAGGGCTGCCCTGAGATGATGCTCTCCGTTGATCAACTGGACAGCTCTTTCGGCGAGGGTCGATTTCCCAGACCCCGGGGCGCCCGCAATGGCAATCAGAACTCTGCGACCACACATGGCTGCAAAGCGCTGAACTGCGATCTTGGCGATCTCGCTCGAGTTTTCTTCAATGTTGCTCAAGGAGCTCCTCCCAATGATATGCGGCGGCCATAGCCGTTGACCCCGCCGCGCCGTTCGACGTCAGGCCAACGCGTATTGCGCGGCCTTGCCACGCAAGAATGAGAGACCATTGCCCATGACTTCCTCTTCATCGCGGGCAACCGGACGCCACGTCGATATGTCGCCGGCCATCTCTGGCGGCATGCTGACAAAGCTCTCCAGGGTCAAAGCTCCCTTGAAGCCGATTGCGGACAAGGCGGCAAAGATTGAGTCCCAAGGGACATTTCCCGCGCCGGGTGTTCCTCGGTCGCTTTCGGACAAGTGCATGTATTTCAGATGATCTCGGGCGGCGAGGATGCCGTTGGCCGACCCCTTCTCCTCGATGTTCATATGGAACGTATCCAAATGAACGAACACGTTTTCCATTCCGATACGCTCGACCAGCGCCACCGCTTGCTCGGCGGAATTGATCAGATGGCTCTCGTAGCGGTTGACGGCTTCGACGCCGAGTTGAATGCCTCGGGATTTTGCCTGCCTGGCAGCCACTTCAAGAGCCCGAGCGACGTTGTCGTATTCGGCTTGCGTTGGAGGAGCGCCGGTTCGCTCGTTGGTTCCGCCATAGATGACGCCCGTGAGAACCTCGCCACCCATGTCCGCGGCTTTGTCGATCGCCACCTTGAGGTGTTCGATTGCCGCGTTGGGACGCACCGACGCCCAAGCGGCCTCAGGCAGCACCAGGGAGCAGGCCGCCCGAAGCCCATGCTTCTCCAAGAGATCGCGGGTATGCTTCGCATCGACCGCTGGCGCGTCGAGCAAGGGAATCTCAATAAAGTCCACCTTGTATTTGCTTGCGCAGGCAATGGCCCGCTCCGCGCTAGCGCGGTCCCAGCTCATCGTCCACATGCTTGCGTGAATCCCGAAACCTTGCACCTTCATCCCTTCTTTCTGCGTGAAGCGAAGTAAGCTGAAACGATGGTTCTCGCCGCCATGACGACGATCATCAGCACGCCCCAAAGCGCCGTTGCGAGGTGTTGATTTGCGCCCATCAAGTTGAGACCGGAGGACAGAAGCTGAAGCACGATGAGTGCGACGAAGACAGGCAGAACTCGCCCGAAGCCACCAAAGGGATCGATGCCGCCTAGGAATGCTGCGAGTACGGTAATTAGGAGGTAAGATTCTCCGTGTCCGACGCGCACCGAATTGAAGCGTGCGAGCATGATCACGCCGGCGACTGCGCACATCAGGCCAGACAACGTATAGACGAGGACCAGAATGCGGCGGGTATTCATGCCGGAGTACTGGGCTGCTTCGATATTGGAGCCGATCATCAGGAGGCCAAAGCCAAGCTTGAAGCGTGTCAGCAGGAGCTGCCACAGACCGACGCAGATGACGAAGATCAGCAGCGGGATCGGGAAACCGAATAGCTGTCCGTGTCCGATCGGCGCGATGAAGCTCGGAAAGCCGGATACGTCGCCGCCACGTGTGAGAAATTCACCAAGGCCACGCAGGAAGATCATCATGGACAACGTCACGAGGATCGGATGGGCGCGCGTGTAGGCGATCGCAGCACCCGTCATCAGCCCCGCGGCGCCTCCGGTGGCAAGAGCCGCCAGGACACCGAGCAGAAAGGCTGACGGGGACGCGTCGACACCACCGTAGATTTGCATCACCCAGGCTGCCGCCAGACCGGACAGGTTTGCTGTGAAGGTAACAGAGAGATTGATGCCACCGGTCAGAAGCGGAAGCAGCATCGCGAGAGTGAGCAATCCCAGCTCCGGAAGCTGGAAGGCAACCGAGCCGAACGTCGCTGAAGAGATGAAGTTGTTTGCTGCGAGACCGAAGATGACCATCACGGCCAGGAAGGCGATGGCCGGACCCGTCATGTCGGCGCCAAAGGTGGCGTTGAACTTTTGAGCAATGGCTTTCATGAGTGTGTGCTCCCTCTTCTGGCGTTGCCCTTCGCGAGGAACGGCAGAAGCTTGTCGATGCGCGCGGAAGAGAGCGTGATGGCGACGAGAATGATCGCGCCGACGATCATCTTGAATGCGAAGGGCGAGACGCCCATGAGGTTCAACCCGTTCTGGGTGATCGAAACCATCAGGACGCCGAGGACGCATCCGATAACGGAACCCTTGCCCCCACCGAGGCGCGCGCCACCGAGAACCGTTGCTGCCAGAACGTCCAATTCGCGTCCGTAAAGAGCATTCGGGACGACTTCTTCGGCATAGTGTGCCTGCATCAATCCGGCGATACCGGCCATAAGCCCCATCCAGCCGAACGAGATGTAATGCATGGCTCCAATGTTGATGCCGAAGCGGCGTGCTCCCTCCGGGTTGTCGCCAAACGCGTAGAGCTGGCGGCCGATTGTCGTGCGGGAAATCATGAACCAGGTCGCGAGGCAGCAAAGGATCATGACGACGACCGGCAGAGTAAGCTCGATCCAGGAGCCGTCGGCCATCTCACGTTCAAAGAACACCACGCGTGTCGTGAGCCATTCGGGCAGGTCGTAGATGGAGACGCCCTTGGTGAAGAACATCAGGAGCCCGAAGAAGATGTTGAAAGTCGAGATCGTCGCGACAATCGAAATAATGTGCAGGCGGTAGACCAGAGCCGCGTTGATCAGGCCCAAACCGATCCCGACGGCTCCCGCAATGATGAAGCCTTCTGCCCAGTCGCCGCCACCCAACGCGCCAAGCGCGAGAGCGGTGACGTATTGCGCGACCGAGGCTGCGACGGCAAAGGAGATATCGATCCCGCCTGAAATCAGGACGACGAGAAGCCCTACGGCAAAGATGATGTTGACGGCCGAGACGTTCAGCACATCAAACGCGTTCGAGATCGTAAGAAACCGATCAGTCCCAAAAGACAGTCCGATGCAAAGCACGATCATGACCGCCAGAAGCGTGAATTCCGTTGTATGTCCAAGGATCAGCCTACGCATAGACGGCAGACTCCAGTTCGGTGAGCGACAAGCGTCGCGGGTCGTAGGTCGCGTGGATTTTGCCTTCCACCATGTGAATGATGCGGTCGGCGTTGAAGTAGACCTCCGGCGGTTCGTCGGAGATCAGGATGATCGCCATACCCTGGGCCGCAAGCTTGCGTACGATCTCGAAGATGCCGGCTCGGGCACCGACATCGACGCCAACGGTCGGAGCATCGAGGATGAGGATCTTGGGGCCAATGGCCAGCCATTTGGCGATCGCAACGCGCTGCTGGTTGCCGCCAGAAAGGGTCCGAATGGCGTCTTCCGATCTGCCAATCTTGACGCCGAGCGCGGAAATCCAGTGATGAACGACATTTGCCTTCTTCCTGGGCGAGATCATCCCGCCGGACAGCAGCCTGTCGAGCGAAGCCATGACCAGGTTGTCAGCGATGGACTGAGGTAGGTTGAGACCGAGAGAGAGGCGATCTTCCGACAGATAAGCGACACCTGCACGAATGGCATCTCGGTTGGAACCGAACCTAACGCGCTCCCCTTCGATCGTGATCTCGCCCGCTTGCGGACGGTGCATACCGAAGAGTGTCAGCGCTAGCTCTGTGCGCCCGGCTCCAAGTAGTCCGGTGATCCCCAATGTCTCGCCGCGACGCAGATCGAATGAGATGTCCTGGAACTCTTTGGCCCGGGTGAGGCCCCGCACCGATAGCACGACACGTTCGTGATCATGGTCGGTGGCGACGATAGCGTTGTCAAAGTTGCGGCCAGTCATCAGTTCAGTCACGCGTGACTGTGTCATGCCTTCCACCGGAAACACGCCGACCAGCGCGCCATCTCGAAGCACAGTTATCCGGTCGGAGATCTGCAGCACTTCCGCAAGGCGATGTGAGACGAACACGACAGCGACACCGGATGCTGACAGGTTGCGGACGATATCGATGAGGTAGTCGGTCTCGGATTGCGTCAGCGACGCAGTCGGTTCATCCATGAAGACAAGACGGGCTTCACCGACCAGCGCACGTGCAATGGCGACGATCTGACGTTGCGCGATCGGCAACTCCTTCAACGGCCGGTGAAGATCGATACTGACGCCGAGGCGGGCCAGCGCCTTTTCGGCCGCGTCGTCAATCGCGCGCTTGTCGACGAGGCCGTACTTGCCATTGACCGCGTATTGAAAGCCGATGTTTTCGGCGACTGTCATCTCTGAGAAGAGCGCGAGGTCCTGCCAGATGACCTGAATGCCCAGTGATTGCGCGAGGGTGGGCGTCATCGCCGCGATGGGCTGACCGTCGAAGAAGAACTCCGCGCCATCCTGCGGCTTATAGACGCCAGTGATGACCTTGATCAGCGTGCTCTTGCCGCAGCCGTTTTCTCCTGCAAGGCAATGCACCTCGCCAGGATTGACTTCGAACGACACCCCTTTCAGGGCCCGCACGCCGCCAAACGTAACTTTGATATTCTTGAGTGAAAGGAGCGGTCCGGCGCTCATAGCGTATCTCCCTGATCAGCCGCCTGAGTTGGCGGACGGCGCAGGCTGCTAAGTCTCTACGGGGCCGCGTAGAGCGAACTCCGCGCGACCCCGGGCTTGGGGGTCAGAGGCCCATGCCGACAAGCTTGTCGATGCTTTCCTTGTTGATCGCTAGGAGCTGGTCGACGATGATCGTGTTGCCCTCAGGATTGATCTTACCGAGGCCCTCGATTTCATCGCCAGCCTTGACGCTCTCGCCCTTGGAGATTCGATCTGCGAGGGTTACAAAGACCTCACCCGCCTGCTTGGGATTCCACATGAACCCACCGGTGATCGCGCCCGACTTGATGAGTTTCGCGCCCTGCCCTGGCGAGAATGGCCCGATCACGAAGACCTTTCCGTCCTTGCGACGCTCTTCCACCGCACGGCCCGCACCAATCGGACCCTGCGAGCCGAATGCCAGGAAGCCCGTTAGGTCTGCATTGGCTGCCATGAGGTCGAGTGCAGTTGAGCGACTCTTGTCGACGTCTTCGGCAACGCCATAGCGATCGCCGACCAGCTTCATATCAGGATAGTTCGCCTTGATGTAGGCGATAGCTGCGTCTGCCCAGGCATTATGCAGCGGGACAGTGAGAGAGCCGACAAACACTGCATACGCGCCTTTGCCGCCCATCTTCTCGGCGAGAAGCTTAGCATGTGCTTCACCGAAACCCTTGGCAGAGGCAAGCTCGAAGTCCCAATCAGCACCGACCTGCTTAGGCGATTCATGAGTGATGACCTTGATGCCGGCTTCCTGGGCCTTCTTGAGGACTGGCTCCAGGACCTTGGCGTCGTTCGGAACGACACCGATGTAATCGACCTTCTGTGCGATCAGGTCTTCGATAGCACGAACCTGGAGAGCCGGATCGGCGCTGGTCGGACCGACCATGAAGCCTTCCACGCCGAGCTTAGTGCTCTGCTCCTTAATGCCAGCTTCCATGGCGTTGAACCACGGGATACCGCCAATCTTCACGACCACGCCGATCTTAGGCCCTGCGAAGGCAACGGATGCAAGAAGCGTCAGCGAGAGGCCGAGCGTGACTGCGAGCATTCTCTTCATGGATTTCTCTCCTCCAAACACAGCCGGCAAGAGAGAATCGCCACGCGAGCCCCATGCTCGTGTGCTGAGCGTTTTTTGGCTCCGATTTTCGGAACCCCTCCCTTACCGCTTCCTCTAAGCGACCACCTTTGCACAATCCTTCTTGCTTTCGTGCACAATCGATGGTGCAATAACGATAACACCAAAAGGACTTTCGTCAAGAGCCCCAGTATCCTAGACAGGGCGACCGTTGAGGAGATTTGCGGATGTCGGAAATAGAGCAGAAGAAAGCAACGATTTATGATCTGTCGGTGGTGTCCGGCGCGTCCGCCTCAACGGTTAGCGCGGTCTTGAACGGCACCTGGCGCAAGCGGCGGATTTCAGAGGAAACAGCCGAGAAAATCATGTCGTTGGCAAAAACGCATCGCTACACGGCAAATCTGCAGGCACGTGCGTTGAGAAGCTCGCGCTCTGGACTAACGGGTCTGCTCTTGCCGGTCTACGACAACCGATTCTTTTCTTCGATGGCTCAGACTTTCGAGGCGCAAGCACGAAAGCGCGGGCTCGTCCCAATGGTCGTGTCAGGACGACGCGATCCGGAGGAGGAACGGCGAACGGTCGAGTCGTTGATCGCCTACTCCATTGACTCACTCTTCGTCGCAGGCGCGACCGATCCCGACGGCGTGCACCAGGTCTGCGTGCGAGCAGGTTTGCCACACGTGAACATCGACCTGCCCGGCAAGTACGCGCCTTCCGTCATCGCGGATAACCGACAAGGCGCAGAAGCGCTGACGTCTGCGATCATACGCCACGCAGAACGTATAGGGCCGCTTGGCCCCGAGGATGTCTACCTGTTTGGCGGCCGCGACGATCACGCAAGCCGCGAGCGCATTGCGGGCTTTCATGCGGTCAAGCAATCAATCTTTGGTGTGGCGGCCACCACTGGCGATGTTGAAATCACCGGCTATTCGCCTGGAATGACCGAGCTTGCTTTCGAGCGTTTCTTCGACCGCCACGGCAGGCTGCCGCGCTGCTTCTTCATCAATTCGTCCATCAATTTTGAGGGTCTGTTGCGCTTCATGGCGCGTCACGATGGTGAGACGTTTGGAGATATTGTCGTGGGGTGTTTCGACTACGATCCTTTCGGATCGTTTCTGCCGTTTCCCGTGTACATGATCAGGCCGAACATTTCGGAGATGCTCGAGCGGGGCTTCGAACTGCTGGAAGACGAGAACGCCAAGCCCCAGATCGTGATGATCGAGCCGCAGTTGGTGCCACCACGCACCGCGCTGGAAGGGCCATTGGACGCTTTGAAAGATGGCCCTGCAGGTTAGATGCTGCGGGGACACCGGGACCACGAACCCGTTGGCGTACTGGCAGTGCCCGCAATGGTTCCGCTAGCCTATAGCCCAGGATATGCGATCTCAACATGGCGACACGCCCGAAAATCTTGCGGGAGACGTCCGATATCGAAGCCGTAGGCTGGCCTCTGCCTTACCGGGAATGCGCCATGAATCGGGCGATCAACGCCAGTGTTTCGCCCGGACAACTAAAGCAAACCTGCGTAATCAACCCGAGCCCCGCCCAGCGTTTCATGTTGACCGCCATATCATGTATGAAAGTTCTTCATACGGGTCGCCCGCAGATTCCCTCGTTCAGGGAACTGCACCTCTCCAACGGGCTACCCATCACTGGCTGCCCCCACTGCGCCGGGCGGCGGCGCCCGAATCAACACGACCATCCACAATCGCAGTAAATCCGTGATCAGGCTGCACTATCAAGTCCACGGCAAGGAATGGCAGAAATCTCGCACGATCGCGAACGCTTCCCCAATATCCGGCAGCGTGCCGCCGACTTCCAGCTTCATCGTATCCCATTCCTTTTCCGAGCGCTCTTTACCCTTCGGATTATCGAACGAGTCACGTTTCGGCTCAATGTCGCGAGTTTCGGCGCGTTCGCTCGACACCCAGTTCGCCGGAGAATCTGGTCGCTGAAACAGGTACGCGCCAACGTGTTACCTGTTGTCAGGCGGCGCAGACTCGCGTATATCGTGTACAGCTGGTGCAACCCGCGGATGGCCTCCCAGCTCCGCGCAGCAGCTGTTCCCTCTGGAGGTGAAAACCTTCATACCTATGGGCCTCGGCTTCCGACGGCCCATTTTTCTAGCCTGCTCGAAGGCACCCTGCGGTGTAACCGCCCAGCGGCGAAGCTCGAACGACCGGTGCCAACATCTTCGAGCTTTGTCTCCAGCGCATTGCCGACCCTCGGGTTATTGTTCTAGAGACCTGCCATCTAACTAAACCGACGCGTCCCCGGAGTCCGAAATGCACATCGAACCGCAACAGCGAATATACGTCTGCTTTTTTCTCTTCGCGGTTTCCATGGGAGCCATGCTTTCGCGCCTTCCCGATTTGCAGGACGCTCTTCTGGTTAACAAATCCGAACTTGGCCTGACTCTGATCGGAGCAGCAATCGGCGCATTGATCTCTCTTACTTTGTCATCGCCGCTCGTGGCACGTCTCGGAGCACGCACCACTGCTTTCATCACTGTACTCGGAACATCCGCACTGCTGGCGCTCGTCCCCTGGATGAACGCAGCACCCTTGGTGTTTGGCCTTCTGATATGCGAAGGGCTGCTGGCGGGGGCGCTGGAGATAAATCTCAATGTTGAAATCGACCGCATCGAGGCCCAACTTGGCAGGGGTGTGATGAACCGGGCCCATGGGTTCTGGAGCCTAGGTTTCTTCGTGACCGCGCTCGTCTCTTCGGCCGTTCGCCAAGCCGGTGTATCTATGCAGGTACACCTCGCGCTCACGTTCACCCTTGTCCTGATCATCGGAACCATTGCAATCGCGGGCATGAAGAACGCGCCAGCCCGGGTCACTCGTGAACCCGTAGAGGCAGGGCATATTGCGTTGCCCACACTCGGTTTACTACCGCTCTGCGTGATCGGTATCGCAGCGTTCCTCGTCGAAGGCGCGGGCATTGATTGGTCTGCCATCTACATGCGTGACGTCTTCCACGCAGAGCCGTTCGTCGGCGGGTTGGGGCTAACAATGTTCACATTCTTTATGGCGTTGACCCGACTATTCGCCGATCCTTTCGTTGACCGCTTTGGATCGCGCACGGTGGCTCTTGTCCTTCTCGTTCTTTCAGCGGCGGGGCTATTTTCGGTTTGGATGGCGCCACATCCTTTTGTCGCACTCTTCGGATTTGCGCTCATGGGGGGCGGATGCAGTGCGGTCTACCCCCTAGCGGTCTCTGCAGCAGCCCAGCGCACCGACAGGGCGGCGCACGTGAACGTGGCGGCGCTTGGACAGATGTCGTTCGTTGTGTTTTTCCTCGCTCCACCCATGCTTGGTGTCGTCGCAGAGCACGTCGGTATTCGCGTATCGTATTTGATATGCATCCCTGTCATCGTCACGGCGCTCTTTTGTTGCAACGCTCTTGCTCCACGCCTCAGGTTTTTTGCGGCTTGAAGGGTGTTCTTGGCCACACATACGGAAGCCGATAAAAAGATGTTCACTGTTGACCAACTTCCCATCTATCGGCGTGCGGCGGACCTAACGAGCATCCGCCTGGCTTTCATCACCCCAATGTATGACAACCCAGCTAGGCACCCCGCGGCCAGCTAGATTCACCGTTGTAAGAGCCCCGACCGCCTCGCTAAACGACTGACCGGGTGACAAGTCGAGCGCTGTGAGGCGTCACGCCGCCATCTTCCGTTGTGGCGACACTCTAGAACGGCCCCAGGAGTTGAGCATGGCGGCGGACTTCGCGCTGCTTCCCGAGAGAGGAAAGATCTACCTGGCCTAAGGATGATTTTTCCCAGCGGTCTATCGTCGCGCGTTCAACGCCATCCCATTGCGGTGCGTTTCTCACCCCCTGGGGGCTTCCGCCCGAAATCTTTGCGAAGTTCGTCCTTGGCTCTATCCAGCTTCGCTCGTTGCACCTTGGAGAGTTGCTGTCCTGCGCGGTTGATATAGAAGCTCAGCATGGACATGGCCGATTGGAAGGGACTTGCTTTTCGACGCCGGCTTCGTTCGGCCGACTGTTTCAACGAGTTGGCGATCTTCTTGGCACTCCGCTGCTTGAACACACCCCCCTCAAGATCCATCGCGTCGCTTTTATCAGTCACCTCTTGCGACCATTTCCTCTTCTTTTCCTTTGGCATTTCGACTGCTCCAATGCGGGCGGCTCACCGATGCTAACCGTGGAAACGTGCGAAGGTTCCATCTCAAGATCCGCGGGCTGGATGTCACACGGGATGTTCGTTAAGCGCAAAATGCTCCACCTTGAAATGCCGCTGAAGTTCACGATGAACGACTTCTGTGTTGGCGGCGGATGTCGTGGTTTTCCATCTGATGTCGAACACCAGCAACTGCTGGGCGTCGTGACGAGTGCGGCTTGAGACGAACCGAACCTCGCAATTATAGGCGCCGAGCACCTGTCTCAGTTCCGCAGCGCCAAGAGTTCCATCGCCAAGGATTTCAACCGTGGCCCGCTGCCGCCTTGCAAGCCACTGATCCAGGACCTGCATCGGGGAAAGAAAGAAAAAGGCGACTGCGGTACCGACAACACCGATGCCCAGTTGTCCGCCGCCAAAGCAAAGGCCGATTGTGGTCATGGCCCAGATGGTCGCAGCGGTTGTGACGCCAGTGACGAAGTTTCCTCGATGCAGAACCGCGCCACCGCCGATGAAACCCACGCCGGTTAGCACGCCAAGCGCAAAGCGCAGAACGTCCATACGTGCAAAGCCGGAATGTTCGTCATTTCCCTCCACCACCAGCAACGCGTTCGCCTGCAGCATGGCAAGGCAAGCCGCCAGGCCGACGAGGACAGTCGTTCTGAAGCCAGCGGCATGCCCGCCCTTTTCCCTGTTGATGCCGATGAGGGAAGCCGCGACAATGGTCAACAGCACGCGCAGGAGAATGTCCGGCCAGGTGAGTTCCTCGGACATTCTGTTCAGCACAAAAACCCATGGATCCATTGTCATGCCTCCGGAAATGCTGCCTCAATGCAGACGATGATCACCGGCCGGGCACCAGCGTCGATGGTAAATCACTCATGGCCAAGAGCGCTGTCATGCAAGCGGCCATTTGATTGGGTCCGTTTCCAGCCAGATAAGCCCGCCATCGTCGGAATGTTCCGTCCACCGCGCTTTGAGGCCGAGGAGACTGCGTGGCTCCGAGGGCTCAATCCTGTAGCGGGAACTAAAATGAACTGAGTTGCATTGTTTCGGTGGAAGGAGACACCATGTCCTTCGATCCGAATAGCGACTGGCATCACGATGAGGAACTGAGGAAGCGGAAGAATGAGCAACATCCACCATTGTTTTGGTGGTCGTGGCTTGCGATTGCCGCTGTCGGGATCTTCATCTTGATCCTGGCCGTCTCGTTTCGCTGAAATCGTGCCACACGTCAGTTTGCCTGCAGCCGGTCCCACGGTCTCCGCCTTGTTGGCCCGTCCCGTCTCAGCGCTGCTCCCGCAGACCGGACGCGGACCGTTTCCAGAGCTTAACGGCCAACCAATAAAGCTGACCTTGTTCCTTCGGCTTGACCGCGTGCTGGAGCGGACTATGCATGCTCAAGAAGCGTGGCGACAGCTTTCAGGTCATCGACGAAGCGCGCTCTGCTTTGCCGACCGGCCGGCTGGTCGAGCATTCGCAGCAGCGCCGAGGGATGTATCGTGACAAACACATACAATCCGGCCGGCGAACGAAGGACGGAGCCTCGGTCGCGAGTGACCTTTGCTTGTGGCCCGAGCAAGGAATAGACCGCCGTCGCACCGAGCGCCACGACGAGTTTCGGCCGTATGAGGCGCAATTCTGCTGCCAGCCACCACGCGCAGATCTGAACCTCTCCCCTGGTCGGTTTGGCGTGGATGCGTCGTTTGCCGCGAGGTTCGAACTTGAAGTGCTTTACGGCATTGGTGACGTAACAGGCATCGCGTTCGATACCCGCTTCCTCGAGACAGCGATCCAGCAGCTTTCCCGCGGGGCCAACGAACGGTTGCCCGGCAAGATCCTCCTTGTCTCCCGGCTGCTCGCCAACGAAGACAACTTTGGCACTGGTCGGACCTTCCCCAAACACCAACTGCGTTGCGTGTTTGTAGAGGTTGCATCGCCTGCAGGTCGTTGCTTCCCGATGAATCTCGCCCAGATTCGTACCCAATGCACCTGGTTGCGCCAATGTCGGGCCGAGCAGTTCTGCCATGCCTGTTTCTCCTCCGTTGCCACTCAAGGTCCGCGGATAGTGCCGAAATCGCGACCACCCCCGACCAGTGTGATCGCTGTGTGGCGCAGGCAAGGTTAAAACAATAGGCCAGCCGCTTCGTTCCAGGATTTCTGGGGCGTCGCCTCAATGTGCGCTGGTCACCGTGACGTATCGCGTGGGCCGCAGGAGGTTTGATGAACGGCAGATGAACGAAACGGACGCGGACGCGTTCCCTCACCAGGAGATGGAATGATGTTCATGCCCCAGTTTAATGGATCCGCCCTTATTGGAGAACGTGCCCCTTTCGCTTCTCTTGCTGACGAGATTTGGTCAGCAATTGCCTATTGCGGGGTTGCAGAAGATGTGGAGCTATCGGTTGTCGAGTCCGCCGGTGCCTTCTTTTTGGAGGGACAGGCTCCGAGCCAGGCAGTGGCGGATCAGATCCTTCAGGTTGCCCGCCGCTGCGTGGGCTCGAATGTCTTTTCCCGGATGTCCGTGCGCTGATCGCGTTGCGCTCGATGGTGGTCTGAGAGCAGAGTAGCGCATAGGTGGAGTGTGCCGTGAGCGCAAAGATTCGTCTCGTAACCGGTGGGGGCTCGGGGATCGGAAGGGCGACCGCGATCGTTCTCGCCAGATGACGGATCGACGTCGCCACGATTGACCTCGATCGAACGCATGCGCGGAAACCGTCGCCGCGATCACCGACCGTGGTCGCAAAGCCGAACGCTCCCATACTAAGAAACGGAGTCATGGACGGCCTCATTCGGGCCGCCGAGCGTCCTTCCAACCCGGTGGGTCATCATAGACCGAGTCCTATTTTGAGGGCGGCGGCGGCCTGCATCGTCTCGATCGGTGCGTGCGCCGCCAAAGACGAAAGCTCTGCCCGCAACCGGAACCATGTTCGCAATTATCCGTCAGGCTCTGTTCAAGGAAACAAGGGGGCGGTTAATTCTCGGAATTGGGGGGCGGCATCATTTCGGAATGCGGGGGCGAATTGCCTCGGAATCTGCATAAGAGCTATCCTTGTATTTGGCGATGATGCCTTCCAAGCCGTGCTCGCAGGCAGCGGCGAAGATTTCGCGGCCGTCGCCTTCAATCTCTTCGGAGAGGCGGATAGCATCCTGTTCATCCTTCAGAAGCGATTTGAGGAATAGAAGGTCGAAAGCGAACATGATCAAGGCGCCGGAGTTGAGTTTTCCGCCCCCTCCCACCGAGCGATTGCTGAAGTCGGCCGAAGTCCGGACGGCGCCCTGCTCGTCGAGTACGACGGCCTCGCCCTCAAGGATAACGGAAGCCACTCCAAGGCGTTTGGCGTCAGCCTCGATCGCGGCCGCCAGGGACCTCTGCTCGATAAGGAGCGGGAACAAATCGCAGTGTCGAGCGTTGACCCCCGCTTTGAGAAATGAAACCCCTCAAGGCCAACTCTCGACTGGGGCCCTCGCAACCGCGACAGCGGGGGTACTTTTTTACAGACGGCTCGAACTGACGGTGGCAGGATGGATGGATCAACCGCTCGAGAAACGGTTGCAATAACGCGGTACCAAGAAACTCGAACCGCCGTGATGGCGCTCCTCCCCAGGGTGAACGCCGTCCTTAATCTATACGACATCGGACAGCCATTGATCGCCCAGGGATTCACCGAAACCGAGATCCTAGATATACTGATCAATCTGACACACCAGAGGTTCATCGAACTTCTTCCCGGCAATCAGTTGAGAGTTCTCAGAAGCCCAACTTGCGCGCGCTCAGAAGCGCGGAAGGATGATCAACTCGCGGGCCGACGTTTGGGGCCTCGGAACTAATCCTGGATAGCCGCGTTTTGCCCAGGATGTCGATGCCCTCCGACATCAGCTCAACTGCACGAGGCTCTGTGTTCTCTCCTGTTCGCAGAGCCTCATCCGTGACGGCTTTGAAACATGGAAGACCCACGCTTCAACAGCTTTCGCTATGGATTGGCGGTGCTTCTGATGCGCCACCCACATCTCCGACCCTATGCCCACAGCGCCCATTGGTGGATCGAAGATATCGAGAACTATGCTGACGCCGTCAGGTTCCGTGACAAGTTGCGTGCAGAGGGTGACAACAAGATGCTCCTGGAGGAATACGAGCAAATCTGCATTGAGCTTGAGGAGGAGGTGCTATCCTATTTTGGCGCGTCCGCCCTCGACCCGCCGTGACGAATTCTCTCCCCATCCCATTGCCATGAGCGTATGATGGTGTTGTGCCAATGATTACCCTTCCTTGGCATTCTTGGGACGACTTCAGGTAAACCTCCTCAAAGCTAGCCTGAAGTCTCACAGGTGTCCTGCCGTAAGGCAGGATGGGCTGAGGGGCCAGGTTCTCGACAGCGATCCCCAGCGCGTACGTCCGTAAGCGCTAATTTCTGTGCGCCTTCTGTAGCGGAGTGCTGTGAGGCATGAAGCGTCCACCAAAAAATAGGTGGACACCAAATCATGGATGAAGATGCTCCTAAACTGCAGGTACGGCTTGTTGGTCGCGACGGCCGCCGTCGATATGACCCTGCGTCGAGAGATCAGCTTGTCGCGGCGTGCTTAGAACCCGGCGTTTCGGTCTCGCGGCTGGCGCTGGAGCACGGCGTCAATGCGAATCTCGTCCGGAAGTGGATGAAGAAGTCCAGAGCGGAGCGTCAATTGCCTTTGGCCTCGGCGTTCGTTCCGGTTCAGATTGCTCCGGATATGCACTCGGGTTCTGCTGGCGATCTGAAGAAGACCAAGCCATTGAGCCAGTGCCTTCCCGCATCCAAGGTGAGCGCACTCCTGCCGAACGGGGTCAGCCTGACCGTCGAGTGCGCCGGTGTGGAAGTGCTGGAAGCAATCATAGGAGCGCTGGGTCATGTTCAGACTGGGCGGTGATCTCAAGGTTTACCTGCATCGCGAACCGATCGACTTCCGCGCGGGCATCAACAGCCTGGCGGTCCTGGTCCAGGAGACGATGGCGCTGGATCCGTTTGCGCCTGCGGTTTTTGCCTTCTGCAATCGCCGGCGTGACCGAATGAAGCTGCTGTTTTTTGATCGTTCCGGTTTTGTGATGGTCCTGAAGCGGTTGACCGAGGACAGGTTCAGATGGCCCCGTTGCGAGGTGCCGGTGGTCATGCTGACGACAGAACAGCTTCACTGGATCCTCGATGGCATCGATATCGACGCAATGGTGCGCCATCCGGTGCGGCAATATCAGATTGCCGGCTGACGGATGTCGAATTGAGCAGTTGACGCGGCTGGGCGGTTCAGATTCAAGAATCTGATGACTCGCACCGGCGAACCGAGCATTGCAGAACTGATGGCGCAATTGGCAGCCAATGCTGCCGAAATCGCTGCGCTCAAAGCCGAGAAGGAAGCGCTCTCGCAGCGGGTCGTCAAGCTGGAAGAAGAGCTTGCACTGGCAAAACTCCATCGCTTTGCCCCCCGCAGTGAAAAGCACATTGATCGTCTCTTCAACGAGGCCGAAGAGGCTGCGGTCGAGGATGGCAGCGAAGCAGGCGATGTTGTCGAGCTTCCGGACACCGGCCTGCCAGCGGTAGAAGGTCAAACGGGAAAGAAGCGTGGACGCAGACCTCTGCCAGAAGACCTGCCACGCGAGCGCGTCGAATATGACCTCCCCGACGATCAGAAGTCTTGTCCCTGCTGCCAGGGTCAGATGCATCGCATGGGCGAGGCTGTTACCGAGCAGCTCTATATCGAGGTCAAGGCAAAGGTCCTACAGAATGTGCGGTTCAAGTACGCTTGCCGCCATTGCGACCGCACCGGGATCAACACACCCGTCGTGATCGCACCGATGCCGACGCAGCCCCTGCCGGGCAGCATCGCTACCGCCTCGACGTTAGCCTTCGCGCTCGTCCACAAATACGTCGACGGCACACCGCTTTACCGCGTGGCTCAGACATTCGAGCGTGCTGGTGTTCCGATCAGCCGCGGCGCTCTCGCTCACTGGGTCATCGGCTCAAGCGAGAAGCATCTGCACCGCATCTATGATGCGCTGAAACTGCGGTTGCGATCGCAGCCTCTCATTCATGGCGATGAGACGACGGTTCAAGTCCTCAAGGAAAAGGACAAGGAGGCCACCAGCACATCGTACATGTGGGCCTATCGCAGCGGCGAGGACAGTGACCAGCCAATCGTACTGCTCGATTATCAGCCCGGGCGCGGCCAGATCCACCCGCAGACCTTCCTTGGTGACTACCGCGGCATATTGGTGAGCGATGGCTACACAGCCTGGCGCACATTGCATGGCGCAACCCATGTCGGATGCATGGCTCACTCCAGGCGGCGCTTCGTCGAAGCCCTCAAGGCAAGAAAGAATGGCGGCGGCCCGCCGGAGCAAGCGCTCAGGTTCTTCGAGCAGCTCTACCGGATCGAGAGGCAGGCGCGAGAGATAAAGCCCGACGCCGGTGAAACGCAGGCCGCCTGCATTCGCCGCTTCCGGCAACAGCACAGTTTGCCTGTCCTGAACGCCCTCAAGACGTGGCTCGATAACATCGCGCCGAAGGTCGTGCCGGATACCAAGCTCGGCGATGCTGTGTCCTACACCCTGAACCAATGGGATTATCTGACGCGCTACACCAGCGACGGCAGGATGCCGATCGATAACAACATCCTGGAACGCGACATCAGGGTTTTTGCGACCGGAAGAAAATCGTGGCTGTTCAGCGACACTGCTGACGGAGCCAAGGCCAGTGCTGTGATTTACAGTCTGATGCTGACATGCCGCGCCTGTGGCGTCGACCCTCTGATCTGGCTGCGCCACGTACTCACCGAGTTGCCACAGCGCGAAGAGAATGCCGACATCGGCGACCTGCTCCCGTTCAACTTCTCCAAGACCTCCACGACCGAATAGAGCCGGATACCGCGACCGATGCTATCCGCCGTTCGGTGTGGAACAGGCGTCAATACGCATCGAAAATCGCGCTTACGTACGTCCAGCTGCTGAACCTCCCCTCGCTTTTGCGCTAGGACCTTGGTCCGTCTAGCGATCCCGGCAGACTGGCGTACTCTGTGGCTGTTCTGTCAGTGGCATGCAGGACAGGACAAGAAGGGAAGCCCTTGCCCCCACCCAAACCCGCAAGGGCTTCCCTCCAGTTGACGCTCGCCCACGCCTTAGCGGCCTGCCGAGATCGTTCCCAAGTTTGCTCGTTCCTACCGGGCGATGACAGCAACCACGATGCGACGGATGACGTCGGCGAATGTGACCCCCAGCGCCATGCTCCCGATGCCAATAACCCCGATCGCACCTAGACCCATCAGCTTCCAACGCTTGACGTCATCGGTGACCGGACGCATTTCAGAGATGTCTTCCTGAACGGCCGCTACATTTCCTTCCACCTTTCCGACGCGATCAACCAGTTGATCCATGCGCTGATGCATAGTTGCGCGGCTTGCGTCCGACTTTACTTCTGATGCGCGGAAGGCGTCACGCAGGTTGCGCACTTCTGCCAGCACTTCGCCCATCTGCTGGTGCAGCCGGGGATCAAAATCACTTGGCGTCAATGCTAAGTCCTCACTTTCGGCACGCAGGCTGCTGATCGCAGGTTTCATTGTGCGCCGCGACCTGTTCCGCGAACGGCCGATCGTTGGCGATGATGAACCCGCGCGTGGCCGCCGAGGGCGTCAGGCGCTCGAAGCCGGCGCCATCATTCGCAGGTGCCCGTGTCACGCAGCCACTGACCACCAAGCTTATGGCACAAATCTCCGTCGCTAAGCCTGCCCACCGTTTCATTCGTCACACCCCGCTTCTTGATGAGTTCCATGGATCTCTGCAGGGCCGCAGTGCGTTCCGCGACCCTTCCCTCGTTCTTGGCGGCGGGAAGCCACCACATGGCATTGACGACGATCAGCACAGCGCCCACCAATAGCCCGCCGCAAGCAGCCGCCGCCGGCAGCTTCAACCCGTCAGGAATGAACGAGAGCAAACTCTAGCCCTCCACTGCCTGACGGATGTCTTTCACCGCCGCGATGATCCAATGACGCAGGAGCAGCGCCAGCATGAAGGCGACAAGGGCAAAGCCACCGATCGCGAGGATTGCACGCCAGTCCATGCCGCCAAGGAAGCCGAGGCCGGTGCCCAAACCGGTCCCAAGTCCGGCGAACCAGCCAAGCAGATTGAACTTCTTCTTGACCTGAGTCTCCACGGCCGCCGGCACCACCGGCTTATCTGCAACCACCGGCGCCGATACGAAGCCCTGCGCCGCCGTCGCACCCGACAGGGCCAGCAATTCGGCATGCAGCGCCGCGCGCGTCTTCGGTCCGACATCGCCATCCGCGACAAGGCCCTTCGATGCCTGAAACTGGCGAATGGAATTTGCCTTCAGGCCGAGCACGACCAGCGCCAGGCGTGGAAGTGATCGACGCGATCGTCAAAGCCGTTCATGCCGCCGTTGACCTTCTTGGTGATGGTCTCGATATCGCCCTGGTCGGCATAGCGATTGAGGTTGCGGCTATCCCAATACCAGAGCGGCACAAGGCCCTCCCATGGATCGGTGTTGACGAGGTCCGGATTGGCGACGAAGTCCGGAGAGTTGAAACCTCTCTCGACGCACCAATCATAGAACGCCTGGTAGTTCGCCTTGCCGGTGAGCTGCATGCCGGTGCGGCCCATGTACTTCTTGCCGTCGCCATCGAGCGCTGGCGTGTTGCCGAGATCCGCGCGCGTGTCGTAGCGGGCCTGCGCCGGTGTCGGTCCCCAGATCTCGCGATCGAAGCGGAAGTCGCCACTTTCATGCATCAGCTGCGCCAGGTACTGCACGACGCGATGCACGCGATCCATGCCGAAGTCGTCGCGATAGCGATCGAGCGACACCAGGACGGAATTCATGTTTGCTTCGTTGACAGGCTTAAGAGCGACCGCGCGAATGTGCTGAGCCGTAACGAATACGTTCATTGGTTTCTCCACAGATTGTGATGATTGCCGTTTTTGTTAAGCATCAAAAGACGAGCGGCGCCGGTTAGGGCGGTTCCAGCAGATAAACAAATAGTCCTAAAGTATAGTACCTAAGTACATCTGGCATCGCCCCGAAGACAGTCTAGAATTAACCGCACCATGTCTCGGTGAATACAGCTGTAGTCTTGTGTTCGGGATCTCATCCCGCGCGGTTATTCGGGATCCCGATTCCTTTTAAAAGGAGTGCCAGGATGTCTCACTTCAACGATCCCAATCTGCCTCGCAATACCGCGCGCCGGCGTTTTCTGGGCGTGGCCGCCGCTGCCGGTGCTCGCTTCGCGAGCGTGGCGGCCATTGTCATGGCGGCTTCGTCAGCGAGCGCGGCGGGCTTGCATTTGGGTTGGCGTAACGGCGGCGGCCCCGGCAACTCCGGCGGCAATGGCAACTCCGGCGGAGGCGGGAGCAGCGGCACGCAGTGCTTCCTGCGTGGTACGTCGATCCTCACGGATTGCGGTGAAAAGTATGTCGAGGATCTTCGGATTGGCGATCGCGTTGCTCTTCCGGACGGAGACACCCGCGCGATCAAATGGGTTGGTCGCCAAGTGTTCAAGAAGAGCGGCGCGCACTGGCATGACAGCGTCGTGCCGATCCGAGTGGCGCGCCATGCGCTGGATGAGCATACGCCACATTCGGATCTCTACCTGTCGCCTGGCCATGCGCTATTCCTGAATGGCGTTTTGATCCGCGTGAAGGATCTCGTGAATGGTACGACGATCGCACCGATCGCACCCCACGACGATATGACGATCGAGTATTACGCCGTCCTGCTCGCGACCCACGAAGTGATCCTTGCGCAGGGCGCTGCGGCAGAGACCTTCCATCCCTCGGACAGCAATCGCGAAAATTTCTCGAATTTTGCGGAATACGAACGGCTATATGCCGGTGAGGCGCGCGAGGAAATGACATCCTATGCGACAGTCCTTGGCGAGGAAGGCGGCTGGCAGCACCTAAAAGCTCTTCTTTTCCTCGGCGCTTCTCCTTTGGTGCCGATGTTCGATCCATTCGAGGACGCTTGCGACAAGATCGATGCCCGAGCCAAGGAGTTGTTTTTGCGTTAACTCGGAAACACCCTGCGGCCAGGATTACGCACGGCGCCGCCTCGAACCCCTGGGTTCTGTGTGTCGTTCTGTCTACGGCCAGGCCGCCGCTGCAGCGGCGGCCGCGGCCTCTTCGACCGTCCCCGTCGCCTCAATCGCAGCCTTGGTGCCGAGACGAACGGCCTCGATCGCTCCGCCGATGATCTGCCATCGAAGGAAGGCCTCGTTGACGATGGTGGCGACCTCCGCGAGCGTTGGCGCCGTGATACCCACCTCAGCAGACAAGAGCCGAAAGTCCGACGGCTCAGGTGTGCTTCCGGCATCAACGCGGCGATATAGCGCTTCGCCTCGTCAGACTTTGCTGGTAGGTCATCGCCTGCCCAGCGCCGCCAGTGATGTACTTCAGGCGCTCTGTTTCGGCTGCCTTGTCAATTTCGGCCTTCAGATTGGCTTACGTGGTCGCGAGATCCAGTGCCGGTGATCTGAAAGCAATGACTTCCGGGATCGGCTTCTGGCAACTCCTCTTCAGCGTCTCGGGCTGCCAGACGGCATACAGCCCTTAATGGAGCCAGTTTCATCCCTCTCAATATAAGGCAATAGAGAATCCTCCCGCGCGGGTACACAAAAGCCGCCTCTCAGAGGCGGCTTGCGAAGAGCACGATCGGGGTTATCGGCAAGGTCGAGACGACGATTAGGCCGATCAAAGCCGGAATGATCGGTTGTGATTTTATGAACCGGACAGATGCGGCATCACACTATTGCGTCAGAGCCCGCCAGCATCTGGGCGGGCTCATTTTTTCCTCAAATTCTGAGGCCAAGTTACCGGGCTGGCATCGGCTTCGGCCTCTGAAAGCGTTGCTGCTGCTGCGATGGTCTGCTCCGGGGTAACGCCACCAGACAATGCTGCCTGAGATGTGGCAGATGATGGCGTCGCCGCGACAAGAGGCTTTGTCACTACGCAACGATTACAGAATTCGCTGAACGCGCCCTTCCCTGCTCCCCTTCGATAGCGACGAATCGACCTCGGCGCGATTGCGCCCGGATCGTTTGGCGTCGTACAACGCGCGATCAGCTTTCTCGAGGAGATTGCCGGGATCCTCCGAAGCCGAGGTGGTGAAGGAGACCCCGATGCTGCCAGTAAAGCGCAAATAGGTCCCATCCACGCTTTGGGTTTCAAGCTGCTCTATTTTCCTGCAGACGAACCGAGCATATTCAAGCGCGTGATCGGACGAAGGAGCATCGTACACGACCACGAATTCCTCACCTCCGAACCTGGCAGCCAAGGCATTCGAAAGATCCGGTATGTTTTCAAGGAGGCTAGCGAGCGATTTGAGACAGCGATCGCCGGTCGGATGTCCGAAGCGATCGTTGACCGATTTAAAGTGATCGATGTCAATGAGCAGAACGGCTGTGCCCGACTCCGGCGACGACCTCTGAATCGCCGCGGCCAGAAACTTCTCGAAAGTTCTGCGATTGGCCAGACCCGTCAGAGGGTCTTTCTCGGCGAGCGCCTGCAGAACGACATTCGTGCGGCGCAGTTCACTAGCCGCATTCCCATAAGAGATGATTGCGTCTCCAATCAACGCCAGCTCTTTTAACAGCGGCCTGTTCGTTTCGACAAGGAGAGGTTCGTCTTTCTCGATCCGTTTAAGGTTGCTGATTGCAGCAACGATTGGAACTGCAAAGTGCCGGCGGGCTAGTAAAAGCAAAAGAGGTACGGAGAGGGCGGGGATAATGAGAACAATGATCACGAGATTCCGCACTGCGACCGCGCTCTTTTGAATGCCTCCGGCGATTTCGTCCGCCACGAGAGCGGAGTTGCCACTGACCTCCTTGCCCATCATTTCAATGATGCGCATCGCCTCCTCATAGGCGACTAGATCCACTGTCGATTTGCCGGATCCTGGAGTACTCTGATCACGATCTACTTCGTCCCGGTTTTTCTGGTGCGCAGCTGCGATCGTCTTGGCGAGGCTGGCCACCTTGCGAGAGCCACCAGTCAGGGTGGCTGACCCATCAAAACCGAAGCCCTGAGCGAGAGCCTGGATTTGCAGCTGAAGCTGTCGTTCCAAACGGCGGTCGTTGGCGAGGAAAATCGCTCGAACGAGGGATGACATCCTTTCGATCTTAACCGCGTTGCGGGTCTGCGACAAAATCAGCGGGATCTGTCGCTCGCGCGTTACAATCGCCTCATTTTCGATACGAGTCAGTAAGAGCCCCGCGCCTGCCGCAGCAATCGCCGAGTAAATGACTACCACAAACAAGAGAATGCGCCCCACAGATCGGAGAGGCATGTCGCGAGACCTCGATAATCGGGTATCCAATTGGCCGCCCTAATAGATGCTGAAGGGAAAATAGTGATCGTTGATCTTGTCGTAGGTCCCATCAAGTTTGATTTGCTTGAGCGCATCGTTTACGCGAGCGATAAGCGGACTGTTTCCCTTTCTCGCGGTGATATGCGCTGAGCTTTGAAGAAATTCGCTGGAAATGGGATCTCCGACGTAGCCATACGCAGAACCTGTGGGCGTCTCCATGAAGCTCAAAAGTTCAATAGCATCGCCGATCAACAAATCGGCCTTCTTTTCTTCGAGCAGTTTTTGAGCTGACGGCTGATCCTTGGCCAAGACAGGAACGCTTTGTTTGTATGCTTGCTTTGCGTAGTCAGCCTGGATTGTTCCCTCGGCAGCGGCGATGCGCGCGCCAACCAAAGCTCCTGGAGAACTGTCGGTGAACTTTTCTGCGTCCCCGATCAAAACCGAATGCGAGCGATAGTATGGCGCTGAGAATTCGACGCGGGCGGCACGCTCCTTCGTGTATGCCATGCTCGCCACGATCAAATCATAGTCGTCGGATTCCAGTCCCTCGATTATCTTGGACCATTCGACGGTCTGGAGCGTGCAGTCAGCGTTAAGCTGCTTGCAGAGCGCCTTTGCGATATCGACATCGAAACCCTTAAGGGTACCGTTCTCATCGACAAAATTGAAAGGGGGATAGGCCCCTTCGGTAGCGATCCGGAGGTGCTCGGTAGAATGGGCGACAGAGGCGCCGAGTAGAAGACCTAAGGCGAGGACCACATTTCGCATCATCACGTTTCTCCTTCAGCGCAACTATGATGCGAAATGACTAAGGAAATCCTGAAATGACCGCTCGGAGTCGAGGAAATTTGCGACCTCCCATCGCGGTTTCAGCAAATTCAATGATCTACAGCACCTCCAGCGGCGCTTGCGCCAGGTGGCTGTCGCGGGCGGACCACAAGGAACTGGGCGGGACGATTTAAAAGTGTTCCGGATGACGGGCTGCTCCTGCGCGAAGACCATGGGATAGTAGCGGCCATTTCTTCGCCCTGGATGAGCGTCGCCTGTAATGGGCTCCTCCCCACTTCGAGACTTTCGACAAGCGGCCGCTATGTCTATCGTCTTGCTTACACGATCGTTTCGCCGTCACTTGCGTGTCGCGCCGAGCCTTGCGAGAACCTCACCTGGAATCTGATACCGCTTGATGACATCCTTATCATTGTGGAGCCCGCAGATCTCGCGCTGGATAAACAATGCCCAGACGGCGTCGGAGGCCTCATCGAGGAGGGTTTGCCGGTCAGTCTTGTGATTGTTTTCCGGCGACCACGATGCAAGCCTGGCCAACGCGGCTTCCATCTTGCGACCCTGGCGACCCAGGGCGTCCGCCCGCGCGGAGGCAAGCTCGTATTCCAAGGGATTTAACCCGGCGCTCGACTGCCCTGAGAGTGATCGTGGCGGCCTGAGACTCACGATTGCCTCCTTTCCTGGATTTTCGTTCAAATGACGTTGCTTGGTAAATTTGCGTTGTGAACGGACTTCCCAGCCCTACCCAACACGCTCAATTGGTATGACATGTTTCGCTCTTCCCGCCGACGGTCAGGGTGGCTTCATTGCCCTGGATCCAGAACTCCATATCGTTGTCGGCATAGCGGCCACCATCGGCTGAGGCGAGCTGCGGCAGTCTGATCTCGCCCGATGCGCCCCAAAAAGGCGAGCACGACACTGCCGGGCGAAGCGTCATGCGATGAAAGGCTGCATGAAGACGCGTGCCGGTTGCGCACTCGTATTGCGCCTCCATAGAGAGTGCCTTGGCCGCCGAGATCGCGAGAGCAGCAAGCGCGAACATCATGGTCGTCTTCGCAGTCATCATGCCTCCCTCGCCCGACTCTCAATCAGCACCCTGCGTCCAGGTTACGGGTCGCTGCCACGGTCGGCACGCCAGTCTAACGCCGCAACGCTCGTCAAGAAAGGTATTCGCGTCGTCGGCGTTCGGCCCCGAGCGGGCCGTCGTGGCGCGGGGACGCATCAGGACTTGATAGCCAAGCGCAGTTGCGCCGCGCCAGCGAGTTCATGCAGGAGCACTCCGGGCGCAATATCCGTCTCCAGGAACTGGCCGAACTGACGGGGCTGTCCCAGTCGCATTTCAGCCACTCGGTCAAGGCCTCCACCGGCGTAACGCCACATGTTGGCAAATGAACGCCAGGCTTGAGCTTGCCAAACAGCTGCTGCGCGATAGCGATCAAGGCCTCACTGCCATCGCAGTGGAAACAGGCTTTCCGACCAGGCACTTCACGCGCGTCTTCCGCAAATATGTCGGAACGACACCGGCGCGCTGGAAACGGTCGAAGTGCGAGTGATGCATTTCACAAAGATTTGCCCACAAATTTTGGAATTGCCCAAAATCGTTCAATCGCCGCAGATCAGACCAAGCCCGACCATTAAATTTGACTTAATCGCTCACCTTATTCGAGTTGGCGCCTGGCAGGCGACCGGCGGGCCTATGAGCAGGGGTGGTGCCTGACGCAACTGTTGTCCCCGGCTTTTCCGACCTTGCGCCGACAGGAGCAGCCACCGCGCTCATTGGCGGCCCGCTCCTTTTGTTCCTGCTGCCACGCGTCCATGGCCCCTCGGCTATCACCGCAAAATCGCCTGGAGCTCTGCGACGCGTATCGCGACCATCGCTGGCACTCCTGCTTTTCTGCGCTCTCTTCTTGGCTATGCTCGCGGCCGTTCTTCCTGTCGGCCCGACCGATGGCGGCTGGTAAATTGCCGTTGGATCGCTGCGTTCAGATCTTCTGCCGTTCAGGCTGCCGCGAACTGTCATTGCAGCCGGAGCTGCTGCGATGCTGGCTTCATCATCCAACGGGTGACCGGCAATCCGCTGGCAAGCCCTGAAGTGCTCGGTGTCTCCTCTGGCGCCGGGACGACTGACAGTGACGGTATTCATTTTCGCCTTCCCTTCGCCGCCGATCATGATCGCCGGTATGGCCCTCGGAGCACTCGCCTCATTTCTGGCCATGATCGTCATTGCCCGGCGAGCCGGGATGTCGCCTGAGGCGCTCTTGCTTGCAGGCGTCGCCATCAGCTTCCTTGCAATCATAGGCATGGTGCTCGCGCAGGCCGACATTGCGCAGTTACATCCTGCTGACCTGGCTATCCGGTTCGACAAACCGCGCCGGCGCTTTGGAGGCCTGGACCGCGATCACTTCGCATTCTATTCTGACAGCGCCGCTCTTCCTGATGACGCACTGGTTGACCATCTTGCCACTTGGCGCCGGGGCGGCACGCAGTGTCGGAATGAGCGTTACCCCAACGCGTCCGCTGCTTGCCGTACTCGCGTCGCTCATGACGGCGATCTCTTCTTTCCTCATTGGGCCACTTAGCCTTACGGGATTGATCGCGCCCCAATTGTCCAGGCTGATCGGTTTTCACCGTAGCCGCGATCATTTGCTCGCAACCATGCTGATCGGCGCCTGCCTGCTTGTCCTAGCCGACGGGCTATCACGGATCATCATTTATCCGTATCAGGTTCCGGTCGGACTGTTCGCCGCCCTGATTGGAGGGCCATATCTTCTGTGGATTCTAAGCCGAAAGGAAACACGCGCCTCTGCATAGTGCCGGTGGCCAGAGGCGCGCATGCGATTTGCCCGTGCACACGGTCACATCGACCTCCTCAGGTTCCGTAGCGTCAGGTCGATGTGTCCAAATGCAAGCACAACCTCAGCTGTCAAAGCAAACCGATTGATTAATTGATCACTTCGATTACGCGGTGCGTATGCGGATCGACGATTACGCGCTTCTTGTTCACCACCGTGTAACCGTATGCATCATTGCTGGGGATCGTGTGGATTTCGACTGAGGACGGCAGCTCACTTCCCACGACGATATCGCCATCGTAAACAACGGATGGGACCTGCTGTTCAGTTATATAGGTTCTCACCTCGCCAGGCACGGTCACAACCGTGGTCTGGGCCATAGCCGTACCGGTTAGCATAAGCGCTGCCGTTGCAGCTGTTACGAGAGCTTTCATAGCTACCTCCATATGTCTGAAAGGGTGAACTCCCTTTCCACGTGAAGGTTCCCCGGCAAACAGGACGGGCAGCTGCCCTCCAACCTCACTGCAGTGTTCGGCTTCCCCCCTCGTCAGGAGACACGTCAGCCGTCAAAAGAAGCTTGTCGATTCTGCGCCCATCAAGATCGACGACCTCGAATCGCCAACCGTTCATCGCAAAACTCTCGCCAACCTCCGGCAGGTGCTTCATTTCCTCCAGCACGAGACCCGCCACCGTCTGGTAGTCCCTGTCGTCATCAACCTGGAACCCCATGAAATCCGCAAACTCGTCGATCGGCGTCCAGCCGGACACAAGATAGCTGCCGTCGTGGCGGCGTACGATCGCCTTCTCTCCAATCGAGTCTTCCTGGACCGCGCCCATGATCGCCTCCAGGATGTCGCCGGAGGTGATCACGCCTTCGAAGTGGCCGTATTCGTCATAGACCAGCACCATGTGGCAGGGTGAACGACGAATGGCCTGAATGACGTCTAGGGCACCCGACAAGTCTGATACGATCGGTACCTCGCGGGCAAGGGTGGCAATGTCGACATGACCGGACGACGCAAGCGCATCGTAGAAGTCCTTGGTCAAGAGCACGCCGATGATCTCGTCGGAGCTGTTCTTGCGCACCGGCAACCGTGCCTGCGCGCTCCGACGGAGCTGGTCCCGGATCTCTGCAAAGCCATCCTCCACATCGATCACCTCTACATCGCGGCGCGGCGTCATCAAGGCTCTGGCACTTCGATCTGCCAGGCGCATGACACCAGAGATCATCGCCGACTCTTCCGTCTCGATCACGCCTGCGCTGTGCGCTTCGGCGAGCACAGTCTTGATTTCTTCATCGGTGACGACGTCACCGGACTTGCCCGACTGCCCGAGAAGTCGAAGGATGGTGCGACCGGACGTGTCAAGCAGCCAGACGAGCGGCGCGGCCAGGCGGGACAAAAACACCATCGCCGGGGCGACCCTGCTGGCAACGGCTTCCGGTGCGCGAAGAGCGATCTGCTTCGGCACCAGCTCGCCGACAATCAACGACAAGTATGTGATCGCAACGACGACCGAGCCGACCCCGAGCGCATCGGCGGCTGTCTGTGACAAGCCGTGTGTGCCTAGCCAGCCGGCCAGTCGCGCACCAAGCGTCGCGCCCGAGAATGCGCCGGACAAGACGCCAACGAGGGTAATGCCGATCTGAACGGTGGATAGAAGACGTCCGGGGTCCTCACCTAGCCGGATGGCCATAGCGGCCCCGCGGCTTCCCTGATCGGCGAGTACTTTGAGACGAGCCGGCCGCGAGGATACGACCGCGAGCTCGGACATGGCGAGAACGCCGTTCAAGATCGTGAGAATGGCAACGATTGAAATTTCGAGAAGCAAAAATGAGGACCTTATTATTTCAAAACTATCCGAAACATAGGCATTCTCCCACAGAACGCCAGCTACCAGCTAGTCGCAATAGATGTTTCTTTGGGTTCTCAAGATTGCCATTACCGGTGTTTGGTTCGCCCGCCTGCGAACACATTCGAGGTTTGAGCTCGCTCCGCCCTTCACCTCGATCTCGGCTGCGGCCCAGTGCTGATAAGGGCGGCGGAAGGTCGGAACGTGTTCCTTGACCGCCGGTAGCGCCTTATACGGTTTGTGAGGTTGAGATCGGTACCGGAAAGCGGCCAAGGAAATAGAAAATCGATTTGCAAATCGATTCAATCGAATCCGAGCAAGCCGATCCGATCGATTCACGACCCTCGGCCACTCACCTGAAAAGTGACGCAGGTTCGCCTGTGTCCGCGATAGTTGCGTTGGCGTTGCCCATGCCATCATGCTGCTCGCCTGCCCAGGCGAGCGGTCCGTCTCGCCATTTCTCGCCTGAAAGCATAGGCACTGACCGGAACAAGGATGGCGACAAAGGCCAGCGCGGTCAGCAAATGCAGGTGAAGCTGCAGCCGCCCTAGCAATGCTTCAACCGCACATCCGGCAACGAAACCAATCGCGGTTATCAAGAAGCCCCAAATCAGCGCGGCAAACGCATTGAGTATGACAAACCTGCGCGCCGAGACACTCGAGATGCCGATCGCAACGGGGCTGATCGTTCGGATGCCGTAGATGAAGCGAAAGGCCAGAATGAAGCCGGTCGGATGCGCTTCGAGCAGTCGCGTCACCCGCGCAATCGGTTCCGATCCAAGCTGTTTCTGAACATAGGACCACTTCGTGGCATAGCGACCCAACAGGAAGAAGAACTCGTCTGCGGCAAACGATCCGAGACATGCAGCCAGCGCGACCTGCCAGTATGGAATGAGCTGCCGATGGGCGAAGATCCCACCCAGAAATGCTGCCGTTTCGCCTTCAACAGCAGCGCCAAGAAAAACGGCCAGGAGGCCGTATTCACCGATCAGCTTTTCGAGCAATGGCTAGCCTCCGCGCGGGCGACGAGCACGCAACCTGCCTTGAATTGGGGTCTCGCAGCAACGCCTGCAAGAGAGGAGATCTGCCCTAGCGTGCGACACCGTAGCTCCCCTACCAAAGGCATGGGGCGTCAATACAACGATACCCTCGCAACGCGTTAAGAATGTGTTAGCCTTACGGGCATGGCAGCTTTGGGCTAGCGGCCTGGGGGAAGCGCGATGCAGGACGACGATCCGAATGGCGCCACGAAACCACCGGTTAAGAGCGGCCGGAGGAAAGCCCAAGTTGCAACCAGTGCGGTCGAGCGCCGGATCGTTACCGCACTTTGCTACGATCTGGTCGATTCAACCGAACTCTTCCACCGCATGGACCTGGAAGATTACCGCGAGCTGATATCGGCGTTTCAGGCAGCCGCGAACAAATCGATCGTAGAGCATTCAGGCGTGCTTCGGGTGGAGGCCGGTGACGGAGGCCTCGCCTTATTTCCGATCGATCTTGGAGCGCGGGATGCCGCTTCCCTCGCTATTCGTGCCGGCTTGCAAATCATCGAAACCTGCAGGCACGTTGGCCAGGCCGCCGGTCGTGCCGATCTGCAGGTGCGCGTCGGCATTGCCACGTCTGTTGCGCTTATTCAGGGACTTAAAGAACAAAGCTGGAGCCATGAGCCCGTTGTCGGCGTGGCGCTTGCTCTGGCCACGCGGCTTGAGACGGTCGCTGCTCCCAACACCGTCTTCGTGTCAGACGAAACCTGCAGGCTGGCGGGGCGCTCGCACGCGTTTTCGTTCGAGGGCATCTGGAATCTGAAGGGATTCGAGGGGCCTGAAAGAGCATGGCGCGCGCTTGGCCACAAAAATGAAGTGGACAGATTCTATGCGTTCGGAAGGCTCGGCAGCCCCTTTGTGGGTCGCGCAACCGAGCTGGACGCACTTTCGAAAGCGTGGAAAAGCGTCGTGGCCGGGAATGGGCAGACGGTCGTCGTCGAGGGAGAGGCTGGGATCGGAAAATCGCGTCTCCTGCATGAGTTCCGCAGACAAACGCGCGCGGAGCGATCGAAATCCTTCTTCTTCCAATGCGTGCCTGGTGGCTTCCATTCGACGCTCCACCCCTTGGTCAACAGCCTCACCGGCATGCCCGAAACGGGTGGACAGTCGAAATTGAGGGCAGCCACGGTCGCCGCCCGCTTCCGGCGCCACGGCATACGGGAAGACGACATCATCGAGATCTTTGCCCATCTCCTCGGTGCCGAAGGGCGTAGTGAAAATCTCGCAGGCAGCAATCCCAAACTCATACGGGACAGAGCACGACAAGCAATTCCACGGGCCCTGCAGGCTTTATGCGAGAGTGGGCCGGTCCTTATGGTCGTCGAGGACATTCACTGGATTGACCCGACCTCGCGGGAGTTTCTGATGGAGGCGGCCCGCGTCATCTCGCGGCTTCGGCTTCTTCTCATCGCGACCACACGTCCGGAGCCGACGACGGAATGGCCTGAAGACGCCAATCCATCTCGATTGTCTCTGCAACCGCTCGATCCGGACGAAACGAGGCGGGCGATCGAGCGCAACTGGCCGCAGCACCGACAAGCCGAGTTTTCAGAGCTGGTTGAGGTAACGGAGCGAATATGTGGGGGCGTGCCGCTCTTTATCGAGCAGATATGCCAGTGGGTATCCGACACCAAGATCGCCGACAATGTCACGATGCCGGAGACGGCATCGACAACCCATATTTCGGCATTTGAAGAGATTCTCGAAGCGCGGCTCGGTCAACTTGGCCCGATCAGGGATGTGGCACGCGCCGGCGCCGTTGCCGGCTCCCGCTTCACCTTGCCGCTTCTTCAGAGGCTGCTCCCGGACTATGGCAAGAAGGCGCTGGCGAACGCGGCGGATACGCTGTGCGATACGGGTTTCGTAACACATGTGCGAGCTGGCGGAACCACTACCTATGGTTTTCGCCACGCATTGATCCAGGAGACAATCTACAAGCTGTTGCTGCGACGGCAGAGCCAAGCCCTTCATCGGCGCCTCTTCGACGCTGTCAGCGAAGACCCCGCAATTGCACCGTGGATCGATGTCGGTTCCCGTGCCGAGCATGCGGAGCGTGCCGGTCTCAAGGAAACGGCCGCGCAACTGTTCATCAGGGCCGGCCAGGAGGCTGCGCGTCGCTCCGCTTTGGTCGAAGCCCGCCACCATCTCGAACATGCCCTCTCAATCTGCGACGGTCTGGAGGTCGTCGACCGGGTTGATCGACTTCGTCTGACAGCTGTAACCGCGCTGGGACCAGTGCTCACCGGGGCGGTCGGCCTGAATTTCCCGCCGGCGCGAAAGCTCTACGAAGACGGAGTGGAGATCGCCAATCGCCTGCCGCTGGAAGAGAAGTCGCGATGGTTTCCGATCTACTGGGGTTGGTGGCTGACGGGAGCCGATTTTCTGACGATGCATGAGCGCGCGATGGAAGTGCAGGTCATGTTGGCAGGGATACAGGACCCCGAAATACGCTTGCAGATGAAGCATTGCATCTGGGCTATCGACTTCAACCTTGGACGTCACCGAGAAACGCAGAATGCAATCCGGGAAGGGCTGGCTCTCTACGACACACCAAGGGCGACAGAAGCACGGACGATTTACGGTGGTCACGATGCACGTGTCTGTGGACTGGGCCAACTGGCTCTCTCGCTGTGGCTGACAGGCCAAACGCATGAATCGGACCATGCACTTCAGGATATGATCCGGTTCGTAAACGAGATTTCCCACCTGCCGAGCAAGGCACACTCTCTCGACACGGAAGCTGTCTCTGCCTTCTATCGCAATGATTACAAACGCTTGAGAAGCGTTGCGGAAGAGATGTCTGAATTTGCGAGACAACACGAAATGCAGTCTTTGGCTGGACTTTCGCTTCTTTTCGGCGGCTGGGCCGAGGCCCATCTTGGAAACCTTAAAGGGGGCTATGAAAGGTTCTGCAAGGGGTTTGATCTTCTAGCGGAACTCGGCGCGGTGATCGACCTGCCGATCTATCTATCGATGCAGGCCGCAATGCTGGGCCTTCTCGGCAAGGTCGATCGCGCCATCGAGGTCGCCAGCCAGGCGATCCTCAAAGCACGAGAAACGGGTCACGCCTATTGGCTGGCCGAGCTGTACCGGGTTCGCGCCATGCTGCGTGCCCGCACCGGCGCGATGCGAAATCTTGTCGTCGAGGATCTGCGGGTTGCCGCGGAGACTGCCCAGACGCAGGGAGCGGTCGCACTCCAGCAGAAAATCAACCAGTCGATCGAGGACCTTGGCCTTGTCGTCGAGCGGTGAGCCCACTTACGGCACGTCAGACAACGAACTCCTCGGCGCGTTTGCGGAAGAGGTCACCGTCCACCTCTGTTCACCGCTTGCCCAGGAGGCGCAGGACGATCCCGGCATATACCTGCGCGAGCTCCTGCCAATTTGTAGGCACGCGGGCATAACACGCATCGCCGACCTCACCGGCCTCGATCGATTGGCGCTTCCCGCGGTTCAAACGATCCGCCCAAGCGCCCTTTCAGAAGTGACCTCCCTTGGCCGAGGTCGTTCCATCCCACATGCCGCGATCGGAGCGATCATGGAGGCGCTTGAGCGCTACTACGCCGAGCTGCTTCCGGCCAAGAGCGCTGTTCTTGCAAGTGCGGATGAGCTCGCCATCCCAGAGGGACTGTTCGACACTCAGCTTGTCAACAGCACAAACGCTGCTTGGCGGCGAACACCAACGCTTTGGATTGCAGCCTATGACCTTCACTCCGGATCGAGGCAGATGGTTCCTCTCGAACTCGTGCATACACGCTACACCGATCCGCCACCGGACTTCGATGGGCTGTTCCTTCGTACCACCACCGGCCTCGCGTGCCATTCAACATCGCATCAAGCGGCAGCGCACGCGCTCTTCGAGTGCATAGAGCGCGATGCGATTGCCAGAGCGTTCGACACACACGGCTTCTTCGACAGACACCGACTTGCTCCCGGGAGCCTTGGCCCGGCTGTCAATCGCCGGATCGAACGTCTCGCAGAACGCGCTATATCGGCCGGGTTCTGGCTTGCCCCCTCCCCGACCGGAATTGCCGTCGTCTGGTGCCAGACGATCGAAATCGGCGCCAGGCATCCCGTTCTTGCACTGCCGACAGAAGGTTATTGCGCCGGGCAAAACCTTCACCAGGCGGCGGAAAATGCCTTGCTTGAGGCGTTGGCGACCCGAGCAGGAGCCATATCAGGCGCCCGTGACGACCAGACGGCGGGGCACTATCACAAGCGTGTTGACCGCGTTATTGCAAAGGCGCGCCAACTCATTCTCAATCCGGCGTCTTTCTCGCCAGTTGCGGAAATCCGGCCGGTTTCCACGCTCCAGGAGATGCTTGATTGCGTCATCGATGCCGCGCTTGGTCCTGTTCTTGCAGTTCCGCTGGGTTCGAATTGCGACGGTCCCGTTCGCTGCGCCAGGATCTTGATGCCTCGCGGCCGCCCATTTTCGATCGTGCGCTAGGAGACCAGGATGAGTGCCAGCGATCAAGCAGGTCCGATATTGGTTTTTCTAGGCCCGACGCTGCGACTGCCGGAAGCCCAAGCTGCGCTCGACGCAATCTACCTTCAGCCGGTCGCACAGGGCGACATACTGCTTGCCGCTCATGCATTTCGCCCCAAAGCGATGGTCATCATCGATGGACATTTCGAAGATCGTCCGTCTGTCCGGCATAAGGAAATCCTGTGGGCGCTGGCGCAGGGGATCGTGGTGATCGGAGCCGCAAGCATGGGAGCGCTTCGGGCAGCGGAACTGGGTCCATACGGTATGATCGGCGTGGGGCTGGTCTTTAGGTATTACAGGCGCTGGATACTGGCCCCGGACGATGCCGTCGCCGTCCAATCGGGACCGGCCGAACTTGGCTTCCCACCCGTGACAGACGCCTTGATCGATCTTCAAAGGACGTTTTCCAATCTGAAGCGGCTCGGCCACATAAGCGCGGCTCAACGCGATAGTCTATCCACAACCGCGCGGCGAATGAATTTTCGAGACCGATCCTTTGATAGGATACTTCGCGCGGAAGGTTGGCGGCGCGAAGAAATCAGTAGATTGCGTCAGCAACTTATTCGACAGAAGGGCCTTGACGCATCGCTGGCACTGAAACTTGCGCCCCAATTGGCGGCGGAATTTGGCGGTCGCCGCCCGATCAACACCTGGGTTGCAACGAATACTTTCATTCGCGATCTCGAAGCAGCCAATATTGACATACAATTAATTAATACATACTAATAAAACGTAAAGTTGTTTCGACCGATAGGGCGAGGCCAACATGGATTTGCACCCGGATGTTGCGCTGGCCCCTGCGGAGGCCGGCACAGGGACACGGTTCTGGATTTTTCCTCAGCCGCCCTTCATCCCGGGTTATGAGCAACCAGATCGCGTCTGGCTTTCAATTCTTCCCGATCAGATCAATGAAGGACCGAGCGATGCCCTGATGTATGTGGCTGATCCGCTCTACAGCAAGCAGCCCTACGGCATGTCGCGCCTGCCGCCCTTTGAGGGGATCCGCCGTCCGCCGGTCCAGGCAGGGCCCGACCGTCATTTCGACGGCCTCGACCCGCGATCGCGACCTTATCTCGGCGTGCACGCCTATGCCTGCATCCATCGTGTGCTCGACATCTGGCAGAGCTATATTGGCCACCCGATCCGCTGGTTCTTCGATGGCACGATTCCCAAACTGGAGATCGTTCCCTTCGTCGAATGGGACAATGCCCAGGCAGGCTATGGCTTTCTGGAGCTTGGTTGCTCGCATGCCGGCGGCTCACCAAGACCTTACGCTCTGAATTTCGACGCGATCGCCCACGAACTCGGCCATCTCATCATCTTCTCGGAGATGGGCGTTCCCCTTGGCGCGTCGCGCGAAAGCGACTTCTTTCCCTTCTCGGAAGGCTTTTCCGACTGCGTGTCCCTGATCTCCTTCCTCCATTTCGATTCCGCCATCGACCGCCTGTTGCGGCGGACAAGGGGAAATCTGCTGCTCTACAACGAACTCAACCGCTTCGCCGAAACCAGCCCCGAGACGCAGATACGCCTGGCGACCAACTTCAGGCGCATGTCAGAAGTCACGCGCGAGCCGCACGATCGGGCGCTACCCTTTGTAGGGGCAGTCTTCGATAGTATCATTGACCTTTATCATCGCAACCTTGTTGAACACGGTTGCGCTGACCGCCGCCTTCTCGACGTCGACCTGCGGGAACTAACGCTGGATGAATTCGACCGGTTTCGAGAACTCACCACACAATCATTCCTCGCCCGGCCGCTGTTCTTCAAACTGGCGCTGATGACTGCGCGCGACGAGATCGGGCGGGCACTCGCTGGATCGTTGAAGAAACTCGATTCAACCAACCTGACCTTCCATCGGGCCACACGAGCAATTCTCGATTCGGCCGAGGAGGAGACCGCCGCTCGGCTGGAAGAAAATTTTACGTGGCGTGGATTTATCGATCCAAGAGGATCTTAAAAGGAGAGGACAATGAGCGACTGCTGCGGAAATCCAGGCGTGGGCATCGGACTAGTGTTGGGGGCCCCAGACTACGAGACCTACAATCCGGGCGAGGTGCGGCTGTATGGCCGCCCAGCACTAGGGAAGATTGTCGTGTCTATACCCGACGAAGCTCTAGTCCCAATGATCCAGAAGGAGCTTGAAGAGTCCAACCTGAGGGATCTTGATAACGGTGTCGAAGCGGTTAAGAAACTTCTGGGCAAATATGAAGAGTTGAAAAGTGGATACAAGAACGAGTTGATAGCGCTTTCAGCACCTGGCGGATCTGAACTCTACGTTGATGTCAACATCCTATCCCCCGGGGATAAGGCTTACATCAAAACTATCGGCGTGATTTATGGATATGCTTACGAGGGGCATTGTTATAAATTGCCGAAACCGCAGATCATGTATTTGCCAGCAGAGCCGAAAACAATCGTAGGTGGCGTTTGCGGCTGTGACTGCGGCTACACTCCGGAACTTGGTTACGCCGTTTGGCAGATCGATATGCGGAGGCGGATCATTGCCTTGGACATCCGTTCGGACGACGTCAAGACGCTCATACTGGATGAAAACATGCCCGGGAACCGTTCGCCACAGGCCTATTCGCAATCCATGTCGCTGGCACCTATGCGCTCTCGGGAGTAGCCGCTGCCTATACTGCAGCGACGGTAAGATCGCCTTGCAACCCGCATCACGGAGCGCTATCCACTATGCGAAGAACGAGCGCGGCCTAGGTCGCGCTTGACTGCTTAGCGAGGAGAAACGGGGTGCCCGTAGATAAGATCGGCTTCATCGGAACCGGCGCCATTGCCGATGCAATGGTCAGAGGCTTGCTAGCCAAACCTGCGTTCGTCCCGCAAGTGACGATTTCGCCTCGCAACGCCGAGATCGCGCAGTGCCTGGCCGCTGACTTTGCCGAGGTCTCGATCGCCACCGACAATCAGGCTGTCATCGACGCCAGCGACATGGTTGTCCTTGCGGTGCGCCCACAGATTGCGCAGGACGCCCTGAATGGACTGACGTTCCGAAAGGGGCAACCCGTTATCAGCGTCATTGCGGCAACGAGCAGCAAGACGCTTTCGGAGTGGATCGGCGCAGATGTTCACCTCGTGCAGGCCATTCCGCTGCCTTTCGTCGCGGATCGCGAAGGGGTGACAGCGGTCTTCCCGCCGGACCCTGACGTCGCGGCGCTCTTTTCCGTTCTCGGCATGGCAGTCGAATGCGAGACCAAAGAGGAATACGACCTTTTGGCCGCAGCCAGCGCGCTGATGTCCACCGTCCTCGGGATCATGGACGTCTCGGCGGCGTGGCTGGAACAGCGCGGCCTCGCCAAAGGCAAGGGGCGCGCCTATATCGCGCCGCTATTTGCCAGCCTTTCACAGACGGCGCTGCGCTCCAGTACCATTCCGCTCGAAGAGCTCAGCGGCGAGTTCGCAACAAACGGCGGCCTGAACGAACAGGTGCAGTCCGACTTTGAGAAAAACGGAGGGCATGATGCCCTAATCCTGGCGCTTGATCGCGTTCTGGCGAGGATACAGGGCGACCCCAGCGCCTAGAACGTCGGGGGCGTACAGGCACTGATGACCTCGCATGCGACCGGTCCGACGCATCGGAACCGATGCGGTCTCCGGCTTTCGAAATAATAAGCGTCGCCCGGCCCAAGGATCCGGCGCTCGTCGTCGACCGTCACTTCAAGTCGCCCGGAGAGGACAATCCCGCCCTCTTCTCCCTCATGAACGAGGGGAACCTTGCCGGTGTCGGAGCCCGGCTGATAACACTCCTTCAGGATCTGCAGGCTGCGCCCGAACAGACTTTCGCCAATCTGCCGATAGGAGATTGCCCCCTTCCCGATCTCGACGAGCTCCTCGGCCGCATAGAACGCCTTTCGCGGTCGTTCCGGTTCGAAGGCGAAGAATTCCGCCAGGCCGATCGGAATGCCATCAAGGATGCGCTTCAACGCGCCGACGGAAGGATTGGAGGAATTCGATTCAATCAACGAGATCGTCGAATTCGTGACGCCGGCGCGCTTGGCGAGCTCGCGCTGCGAGAGATTATGCGTCATCCTTAAATGACGGAGACGATTGCCGATATCGACGGACATAGGACGTGTTTCACCTGTTGCGAATATCGAACATATTCAGCTCACGCACAGAAATTTCAAGTGCTTATGCAGACGCAGAAAAGGACTTGTCCCTCGCTGTAAATCACTGAACATTCTTCAAAACTCAACGGAGAATAAGTGATGGACCAGATGAGCACGTCGAACCGGCCTTGCCTCGATAATTTCTGGATGCCGTTTACGGCCAACCGACAATTCAAGGCCGCTCCCCGGCTGCTCGCCTCAGCCGAAGGCATGTATTACACCGATATCGACGGCAACAAGGTGCTGGACGGCACGGCTGGCCTGTGGTGCGTTAATGCCGGCCACGGCCGCAAACGCGTCGCAGACGCTGTCGCACGCCAGTTGCAAACGATGGACTTTGCTCCAACGTTTCAGATGGGCCATCCTGTCGCATTCGACTTTGCCGAAAAGCTGTCAAAGATTTCGCCCGGCGGGCCGTCCGCGAAACTCGATCGTGTATTCTTCACCGGCTCGGGCTCGGAATCGGTCGATACGGCGTTGAAGATCGCGATCGCCTATCAGCGCGCGATCGGCCAGGGCACGCGCACCCGCATCATCGGTCGCGAGAAGGGCTATCATGGCGTCGGCTTCGGCGGCATCTCAGTCGGCGGGCTCGTCAACAACCGTCGTGTGTTCCCGCAGATTCCGGCCGACCACATGCGCCACACCCTCGATATCGAGAGAAACGCCTTCTCCAAGGGGCTTCCGCACCATGGTGTCGAGCTTGCGGACGATCTGGAACGTCTGGTTGCGCTGCACGGTGTGGAGACAATTGCTGCCGTCATTGTCGAGCCGATGTCGGGATCGGCAGGCGTCATTCTGCCGCCGAAGGGATATCTCGAGAGCCTACGCGCCATTGCGGATAAATATGGCATTCTGCTGATCTTCGACGAAGTCATTACCGGTTTTGGCCGTCTGGGAACGCCCTTCGCCACCGACTATTTCGGCGTCGTACCAGACTTGGTCACCACCGCGAAGGGTCTGACGAACGGTGCCATTCCGATGGGCGCGGTCTTTGCTAGCCAAAAGGTGTATGACGCATTGATGGTCGGCCCTGAAAACCAGATCGAGTTCTTCCACGGTTACACCTATTCCGGCCACCCCGTTGCCAGTGCGGCAGGTATTGCTACTCTGGAAATCTACGAGGAGGAAGGTCTGCTCACGCGCGCCGCCTCCATCGCCGACACCTGGCAGGACGCCCTTCACTCCCTGAAGGGACTGCCCCATGTCACCGACATCCGCAACCTCGGTCTCGTCGGCGCTGTTGAGCTTGCGCCCCGGGATGGTGCGCCTGGGACCCGTGCCTATGACGTCTTCGTAGACTGCTTCCAGAAGGGCCTTTTGATCCGTGTCACGGGCGACATCGTCGCGCTCTCGCCGCCACTGATTATTGAGACAGACGAAATCGAGAAGATTGTTTCCATCTTGCGGGACGCCTTGAAACGCGTCTTGTAAGCTCAGTGTGGGCTTGTCGTCCGTTTGGCGGCCAACCGCCAAACCGAGGCAACGTCCAACCAACGGCCTCAAGGTTGGCGACGACAACCGGATCACGAATGCTCGCGCAGGGTGCCAGCTATTCTCGGAAAAACGCGCTTCGAACAGTTTGCTTTTTGATCGCACCGGGATAAGGATCGCCCAGTGTGACCAAGGAGCTTTTCCGTATCGATGTCGAAACCGCGGTTGAGAAGGGAAGCAGATCTCCTGCTGCATCGTGGGACCAGGACTGCTAGCGGCGAATATTCCGTCAGCCGCGCTCGCAGACCTGTCGCCGTGCAACGCCTGATCGGTGCGTTGGGAAACATCATGCTGTCCGATGCGGCTCCCTTCATGGAGAAATTCGTCGCGGGCAAGGTGTTCCACCTGCTGCAGGAGCCGGGCGCCGTCGCGACGAAGCCGGCCACTCCTGTGCCCTTGGCTCCGCAGTTGCAGTTTGCGCTCCGCAATCTGACCTCCAAGGGCGAGCCCTTCGCCGAAGCTGCCGCGGCCATCAACGATGTCGCCAAGAGCCTGGAATGGGTTGCCAGCAAGACCGGCCCTTTTGCGAGCATCAACATTGAGCACACCCACGCACATGCGGTCGTGGCCGGCATATCGGGCGTCGAAGAACGAGCCGATGTGGCTCTTGGTTTGACCGTCATGGCGCCGTACAGCCGCTTCCCAGACCATATTCAGTATCGCTCTCGTGTTTTTCTGGCGCTTTCAGACTGCGAATTCTCCTGTAACGACAAGGGATGGCAGCGTGGTTCCATTGGCTCGATTTTCTTCAACGAAGCGGGACACACCGTCGCGATGCGGTGCACGGCGCGACCCCTTCTGGCCGCCTGGTGCCACGTCGAGCGGTAACGGATCGCCCCTCGCTAATTTCCCTCTTGACGTTTGCGCGCCAAACCTTTGAGTTACAAAGGGCATCCAGAGAGGACAAAACCCCCTGCGCAGCAGCGATACATATCCTGGATCAGGCGAGATGGCCGGTCGCATTTATGGCCACGACTGGGAGGCGAGCGGCCTCGGCCCGCCGTCCTCGTGGCCGCTCTGCTTGAAATCGGCCGTCGACATCATGCTGCCATCCAAAGCCCAGATCGTCATGTTCTGGGGCCAGGATTTCATCGCTCTTTATAACGACGCCTATGCGCCGACAATCGGCAGCAAACATCCACAGGCCCTCGGCCGCCCGGCCCGCGAGCATTGGAGCGAATTGTGGAGCGATCTGGAACCGCTCCTGCGGCGCGTCCTTGACCACGGCGAGACAGTGGTCGCCAAGGACCGCCCGTTCTATATCGAGCGCCACGGCTATCCCGAGACTGTCCACTTCGACCTTTCCTATTCACCGGTCCGGGACGAGGAGGGCAAGGTCGGCGGCGTCTTTTGCATCGTCAGCGAGACCACCGAACGCGTTAAATTCGAAACTGCACTACGAGAGAGCGAGGAACGGTTTCGGGCAATTTTCTCGCAGACGGCGGCCGGCATCGGTCAGTCGGATCTCGCCGGGCGTTTCCTCCTGGTCAACAGCCGCTTCTGCGAAATCGTCGGCTACACGGAAGCCGAGCTTTTGAAGATGCGGGTGCAGGACATCACGTTTCCCAAGGATCTGGACGATTATGTCCGATCCTACAGGACAATGCTGGAAACCGGCCAGAGCTTTGACATCGAGAAGCGCTACGTGCGCAAGGACGGTAGCCTCGTTTGGGTGGCGAATTCCCTCTCACCTCTTCGCGACAAGAACGGAGCGATACGGCAATCAGTCGCCGTTGTCGTTGATATCACGGAACGCAAGCGCGCTCAGGAAGTGGAGCGTCGCCTTGCCGCGATCATTGCCTCGTCCGACGACGCCATTCTCGGCACCGACCTGAACATGAGGATCACGAGCTGGAACGTCGGAGCCGAGAAGCTCTATGGCTATTCGGCCGACGAAGCGATCGGCCACTCGGTCGTGCTTCTGGTTCCCGATGACAGGATTGAAGAAGAACCTGCAATCATCAGGCAGGTCAGCGCCGGTCTGAAGGTCGATCCTTATGAGACCAAGCGCCGCCGCAAGGATGGCGGGCTTGTCGACGTTCTACTCAGCGTTTCACCTATTTTTGACGCTTATGGCAGGATTGTCGGGGCTTCAAAAATAGCGCACGACATCAGCGCGCGAAAGGAAGCCGAGCGGCTCCAGACGGTTCTCGTTGGCGAACTGAACCATCGTGTGAAGAACGTGCTCGCGACCGTGATGGCCATCGCACGGCAGACGCTTGGGCGAGAGGAAGCAAACCGAGCCGGAGTGGACGCTTTCGAGGCAAGGCTCGCCTCGATGTCGAAGGCCCATGATCTCCTGACGCACGGCAACTGGGAGCAGGCAGAGCTCGAAGCAGTCGTCAAGCAGTCACTGTCTCCCTATCAAAAGGACAGCTTCTCGATTTCGGGCCCGAGCATCCATCTGGCGCCGCGGGCCGTCTTGTCGATTTCGCTGGCGCTGCACGAACTGGCAACGAATGCCGCCAAGTATGGAGCCCTGTCCGTACCAGAAGGCCGCGTTTCCATTGAATGGGCGCTTGAAGGCGACAAGCCTGCCAAGCTGAGACTGCGTTGGCAGGAAACGGGCGGGCCGAGCGTTACTCAGCCTGCGCGCAAGGGCTTCGGTTCACGCCTGATCGAAAGCCTGCTGGCGGCCGAGTTGAAGGGTAACGTAAAGATCACCTACGACCAAGCCGGCGTGATCTGCGAGGTCGACGCAGCTGTCGGCGGTGGATGGGATCATGATCATTCAGTCGAGTCACCGCAGTAACACCGAGTGCCGCGTTCTACTTCACGAGCATGCCGTGGCCTTGTCCAACTGATACCTTTGTTGAAAACTGGTCGAGCGTATAGGCGGCGGGCGCGCAATTTCCGACGGCGCTCGAAGTGCTGTCGTGCTTCCATTTTTGTGTTCCCTGCTTGCGCCGGCATTGAATGCGTTAGTGGTCGAAATGTTTCATGCAAATACGCGCTTCGACCCGTTGCGGTCGGCTTGGCGGATCAAGCGCAAAACGAACACGTCGTCCACCGCGCAACGATCACCAAGCGTAGCTGTGGGTCGAAATGCGCCGTCAACATCGGACATTGGTCGACGTCGGACGAACCCTTTTCGTTGCCGCTGTAGGGGAGTATTTTAGTCCCGGACTGTCTGAACCTAGCGGTTGGAGGGGGCCGTGTTTGTGGACCGCAGTCGCAAGTTTCTGCTCTTTTTGGCGGCCGCAACCTGGATGACTTTTGCATCACGATTACCTGCGGCAGACGACACCGTTCGAATCGACAGCGGAATGCTGAGGGGCGAGAGGTCAGGCACGGTCATCAGCTTCAAAGGCATCCCTTACGCGGCACCACCTCTTGGCGATCTGAGATGGCGCAACCCCAGACCCGTGAACGAATGGAGCGGTGTCAAGGATGCGCGAAACTTCGGTCCATCGTACATGCAGACCGACGACTTGCCGAAGTCCGAGGACTGTTTAACTCTCAATGTCTGGACACCGGCGAAGCATTTCAAGACACCCCTGCCGGTGATGGTTTGGATTTACGGCGGCGCTCTTGTCCATGGGAACACCCCCCAATATCCCGGTGGCCAGCTAGCCGCCCAGAGAGTTGTGTTCGTCAGTATGAACTACCGAATGGGACGGCTTGGTTACTTTGCCCATCCTGCGCTCATAGAGGAGTCCCCTGACGAACCCGTCGGCAACTATGGTTACATGGACCAGCTTGCAGCCCTGAAATGGGTTCAGCAAAACATCAAAGCCTTCGGCGGCGATCCGAACAAGGTGACCATCTTCGGAGAGTCAGCAGGCGGCGGCTCGGTGATGGCACACATGATATCGCCTTTGTCACGGGGGCTCTTCCGGGGAGTTATTCTACAATCACCGGGCATCCCTACCGCGCGAGCGCGCAGCACGCCTTTGTCATCGTTGGAAGAAGCAGAGAAAACCGCGTTAGATTATGCGGCTTCTCTTGGAATTGAAGGTAGCGGTGCCGACGCTCTCGCGGCGCTTCGGGCGGTGCCTGCCGAAACGCTAACCGAGGGTGCATCGGCACCAGAGGTGCTGGCGGGAATGTCGACAGGCAGGCCCGTCATCGGCATCTCAGGCTCGATCATAGACGGACGTTTTTTGCTCGAAACGCCGGAAGCGGCTTTCGCGGCAGGCCGCCAAGCTCCAGTTCCAGTCATTATCGGAACGAACAATCGTGATCGAGGTATCGGTCAGGCAGCGACGAAAGACGATCTCTTCCAGCTATTCGGGAAGTATGCAGCCCAAGCCCGCACCCTCTACGATCCCACCGGCCAAGAGCCACTTGATGAGCTCAAGCAGCAGGTCTTCGCCGACAAAACGCTTGTCGAACCATCTCGCCACCTAGCTGACGAGATGCTCCGCGCAGGTCAGCCGACGTGGTGGTATCGTTTCTCGTATGTTGCCGAGGCACTTCGCAACGATCCGAAATGGAAAGGCACTCCATCTGTCTTCGAAATTCTGTATACGCTCGACATTCCAGCGGCACTGGTGAAAGACAAGGTTTCCCCCGCCGACTGGGCCATGGCCGCTTTGGCGAGCGCTTACTGGGTCGAATTTGCAACGAAGGGTGACCCAAATGGGGGCTCGCGGCCAAAATGGCCTCAACACGACCCAGCCACCGACAAGGTCATCGACTTCAGCAATGACGGCGCGACGGTAGGAGCCGATCCGCTGAAACCCAGGCTCGACCTCTGGCAAAGGTATTGGGAGGAACAGAAATGACGGAGCGATGCGCCTGTCGCTTGGTTGTGTTGTCCCGCCCGGAACGACAAGCCTTGAATTCGCCCCTCATAAACCGATCGTCAGACGGAAGCAAAATCCACCCCAACTCCACCTGAACATCGCGTTTGGGGTTGATCCTAAGGATGCTGCGAGGACTGCCCGCCGTCCGGATCCACGACTGCCTATCCTGTCGGCCAGATAACCGATCGTCTATCCACAACTCCTTTCGCCGATCACGTCGTTACGCGACAGAAAGCGTCAATAGCGTGCATCCTCGAGACCACAGAACGGATCTACCGGGTTCGTGCCGAGGAAAGGCTTGCGACCGAGCATGCAATCAACAACGGCTTCCTGTACGCTGTCCATGGTTGAGTACGCGTTGATATAGGCCGGTACGCGTGGTGCATCGTAAAGGTGATAGGGATGCCCAAACGAGATCATCACTGAGGCAACATTCGTCCAGGGCCGGTACATGGCCTTGAAGAGCCCCCCACCGCCCATCCGGTGCCAGTCAACGAATATCCGGCCCCGCACAAGCAGCGACTCGTCGCCTAGCGCGTAAATCACGAGGTCGAAATTCTCCGGGGTCGGCACGATGTCCGGCCGGTCAATCGTGACTTCGAAACCCTCCTCCGCCAATAGGTCCGGCAGCACGAATTTCAGAGGCTGCGGGATGAGCGGATGAATGATGCCTCCATCGACGAGCAGGATGCGCTTCGTCTTCGCGGGGTCGAGCGGAAAGATGCTGTTGACATCCTTCACAAGAGTAGGAGAGCGGCCGATGTATTCCTTGGACGCGGCGACGCTATTTGGATGCGCAAGCAGATTGCGCGCTTCCGCCGCATCGGGGAGCACATCTGACGGCTGAAAAAGCCTGAGGTGCGCCTTGAGCGCCAGCACACGAAGAACCGCTTCCTCAAGTCGCTCCGGGGCAATTCGCCCGTCTTCGACGGCAGCCTTGACCGCAGCCATATCCTCCTCAGGCGCATTGCTGAAGAGGATCATGTCGCAGCCGTTCGCAATGATATCAGGCATGGTATCGAGGTGGTGGCCCCATGCCGATAGCCCGCCCATCGGTGTCGCGTCAGAGACGATGATGCCATTGAAACCGAGTTCGTCTCGGAGAAGGTCAACGTTCAACAACCGGGAGACCGAGGCCGGTCGGAAGGCTTCGAGCCCGGCATCTGGCATCTTCGACCGGATATAGGCAGGAAGCGAAATATGCGCACTCATGACTGCCAGCACACCTTCGCTGATCAGCTTTTTGTAGAGCCGACCGAAGGTTTCCTTCCACTCCTCCAGGGAAAGCGGATTGGTCGTCGTCACGAGGTGTTGATCGCGGTCGTCGTATCCCTCGCCCGGCCAGTGCTTGGCGGTGGCGGCAACTCCATTCCGCTGGAGACCGCGAACATGGGCGACCGCGTGCCGTTCGATCCTATCGACATCGGAGCCATATGAGCGCGTACCGACGATTGGCGATCGGAAGGCGGCATTTATGTCGATCACCGGCGTGAACGACCAACGAACACCCATCGCACGGCCCTCGCGTGCCAGGATCTCCGAACTTTTTTCGGTTGCCTCGATGTCGTCAACGGCTGCAAGGCCAAGTTGGCCCAGCACCGGAGTGCCGAAAGCGAAGGAATGACGGCTGCCTTCGAGGTCGGCGCTGATAATGGGTGGCACTTTGCTCTTAGCGACAAGGTTCGAAATGACGCGCCGCTCGAAGTCGAGGTCAGGCGTGAAAAATCGCGTGATACCCCCCGGTCTCAATGCGCCAACGCGCTTGAACTCCTCCTCATCCGCCCCGATCATGATCAAGGTGAAGAGTTGGCCAACCTTGTCGTCGAGATTGAGCGAGGCATAGACGTCGCGGACCCAGGCGATCGCAGCGTCATCGAGGTTGAACGGCGCTTTGCGAAGTCGCTCGTAGATCGTCATAAGTTCCTCCCTGATCAACGCTCTGCTTGCATATTTAGATGTGCATATACGCGCTACCCATCACAGGCTAGCGACGTTCAACTCCGTACCCAGGAAGAAGACCACCGCCGCTATCCGCCATCCCCTCGCCCAGACGTTATCGCAGATCCGACTAGGAACCAAATACCGCAGCGCATGTTTCGAGACCGTATCTCTTTCCAATTGCGAGCACCGCGACGTCTTCCGATATCGCCTCCGCCACGTCGGCAAAACGCCCGATCCGGCAATTACGCCCGGGTTTCTATAGCTTTAGTCCCCACGAACGCATGAGCTCCAGCGGACCGGAAAGTTCGGACTGCAACACGTAAGCATCAGCCGCCCTCTCCTTTTGACTCGAGAACCGCTGTGGCAGCCCATGGCCAAGGCCACGGACCGAATAGAACGACAGTTGCAGTCGATCTCTGCTCTTCCATTCCTTGAGCGTGCCCCAGGACATCTGCCTTATTCGCCCGGCGGGTTCCTCCAGACCCGTTACCTCTAGCCATTGCGAGATCGAGGCCATCGCGTTGACCGGGTTGACGACGCCGTCGGCAGTTCCGTGCCATATCGAAATCGACGGCCAACCTGTTGCAGCAGGCGAGACACCGCGCACCAGATCGCCCCATTCACGAGGCTCTCGCCGTGAGACGCCGGACCTCATGCTGCGGATAGCCGCCATTGTGTCCCTTGCCGCGCCGAACGGCATCCCGGCAAAGATGGCAGCGCCAGCAAAAAGATCCGGATAGGTGGCGACAAGCGCCGAAGTCATCGCGCCGCCGGCAGAAAGGCCCGCAATATAGATCCGGGATCGACCAATTCGATGCCGAGCACATGCGTGTTCGATCATCTGGCGAATGGACATGAGTTCGCCCCGATCTCGCGCGATCGCGCTGGGCCGAAACCAGTTGAAGCACCGCTGCGAATTGTTGGCTTCTCTTTGTTCCGGATACAGGAGAACAAATCCACGCTGCGTCGCAAGTTTGGAAAAGCCGCTTCCGGTGTCGAAGCTTTCCGGCGTCTGTCTGCATCCATGCAGCACGACGACCAACGGCGGCTGCGCGGGCAATTTGCTGGGCACGAAGACCTTCATAGTCAGCCGTCCAGGGTTGCTACCGAAGCCAGTCACTTCACTGAGTGCAGGCTTCGTATCGGCCGGCCTTTTTGTTTGCCTGGATGCTGTGCGGGCTGGTGTGCGGAGCGCCTTTGCAACCAGCTTGCGATACGTCTTCTGCGATTTCAGCAGTCTTGAGAATGATCTCTGCAATTTGAATGTCATCGGTAACGTCCTTGATCGACGTCATCGATGCTCTCCCGCGGCAAGGACGCCGCCACCGATAGACAGGTTACGTTATTGGATCGGCGGCAAACGCGGAAGGCTAAAACGAACAACCCTCCCATGCGCGCAGCCAAGTCGTCCGCCGCGCTCAGGTGGGCCCTTGGGTCATGCCTATGCTCCTAAATCGATCATCAGGGCCATGGCGGAGGAACAGTTTTCGTTCGATGAGGTTTTCAACGCAGATGACGTGTCGCCGATCCCTAGTTCGCGGAGGAAAAAACATGACCAGCATTCACAATGAAGCATCAGGCAGTTTCGCCAGCAAAACTCTCGGCACCTTAAGCGCGTTCTTCGATGACCGCAGCAAGGCCGAGAGTGCGATCAGAAGATTGGAGGACATCGGCTTGTCGAACGAGCGCATTCGTTTCATGCCCGGATACGAAGCTGAAGGCGATATCGCCCGATCCGATCATAGCGGCTTTTGGGCCGGCCTCGCCGACTGGTATTTCCCGGACGAAGATCGCGCCGCTTATGCCGAAGGACTGCGCCGAGGTGGCTTCCTCGTCGCGGTTCAGGTCGACGATCAGTGCTATGAAAGCGCCCACGACATCCTTGATGACGAAGGCAGCATCGACATGGACGAGCGTGCAGACCTGTGGCGTCGTGAAGGCTGGGATGGCGGCAGAGGAGACCCTACCCTCTCGGAAGACGCCCTCGCCCCTGCTCCCGACACCGATCGCGAAACAACCGAGCTTGCCGAGAGTGCCGCTCGCAACCGCCGCGACCTGGAGAGGTCAACCCCTCGCGTTCGCTCCTACCGTAATCCATCGCTGATTGACGACGTCGTCGAAAGACCTGCCCCGTCCGGGGACGAGGTTGCACCTTCGCCATCGCACTGACGAAGAATCGTTCACCCGCTTCCGTCGTCTTCCCGTGAGCGTCCGGCGAATGCATTTTTTGCGTCTACGAGACGCGATTTAGGACTTGCGGCTTAGCTCATCTGCCATAACGCGCTCGATCATCTCGGGATCGCATTGTTCATCGACGAGGAACTGGCGGATTCCACCATCCCACGTCCGTATGTCGGCCAGGAGATCTCGAAGGTCGTCAATTCCATTTTCGGTCAGGCCTGTTGTGCCATCTTCACTGCCATCGCGGACATATACCAGTTCGCCCTCGGCGATATTGTCTGAGTTGGCGGTCACCTCCTCGATTAATTCGAGGTTCTCGCCGATCATGCCGGCGACTTCTTTCAGCGTATAGATGAACCTCGAGCGTGCCATCACGCAGCCTCGTATCGGTCTTTTGCAGGCGCCCACTGCCACGGTAGCAATTCCTGGAGCCGATCCTTTGGGTGGCTCTGTATCCGGGTCAGGACGTCTGTGAGATAGACCTCCGGATTGTGGCCATGCAGTTTGGCCGTTTCGATAATGGTCAGGATGTTGGCGATGCGCTCACCGCCCTTATCCGAGCCGGCAAAGAGCCAATTTTTTCTTCCGATTCCAAGCGGACGTATGGCTCGTTCAGCTATGTTGTTATCGATTTCAACACGGCCATCGTCGATGTAAACGCTCAACGCTGCCCATCGCGAGAGGGCATATCGCATCGCTTCCGCCAGCTTCTGCTTCTGTGGCAGCGTCGAAAGCGTCTCTTCTATCCAGCTCTTGAGATCCGCCAGAAGGGGCCTGGCGTGTTGCTGGCGCAGTGTACGCCGCTCGTCAGCCGACATGCCGCGGATACGATCCTCGATATCGTAGAGCGCACCGATGCGCGACAGCGCTTCGTCAGCGATCGGAGATGGCTTCAGTTTGATCACATCGTGGAACTTGCGGCGTACATGCGCCATGCAGGCGGCCTCGGTGATCTGGTTGCCGTAAAGCTTCTTATAACCACCATAGCCATCCGCGTGCATCACGCCGCTGAAGGCAGCGAGATGGTCGGCTGGATGCGCGCCCTTGCGGTCGGGGCTATAGTAGTAGGCAATGGCTCTTGGAGTGGGATCTTGATAGCCGCTGCCATCGAAGACATAAACCCAGACCCTCCCGGTTTTCGTCTTTCCTCGCCCAGGGTCAAGGACATCGACCGGGGTATCGTCCGTATGTATTCGATCGACCGCCGCGATATGGGCCCTGATCAGCAAGATAAGCGGGGCAAGCAGGACCGACACGCGGCCTACCCAGTCCGCCATGACAGAGCGAGAGATGTCTACTCCCAGCCGATCGTACATCTCGGATAGACGGTAGAGCGGGATATGATCGTCGAACTTGGCGACCATGATGTGGGCAAGCAATCCCGGTCCGGGCTTGCCTTTCTCGATCGGCAAGGTCGGCATGTCCCCAGACACTGTCGTATCGCAGTCCCTGCAGATCATGCGCTTTTCGACATGACGGACAATCTTTACGGATGCCGGTACATGCTCCATCACTTGGACGACCTTGTCAGCCGCCTTGAGGAAAGATGTGCCGCCACAGGTCGGACAATTGCAGGGTGCCGCATAGACCAACTCTTCTGTTGGAAGGCCATCCGGCAGCGGCCTGCGTTTGGGCTTAGCCGGAGCGTCGTCCAACTCAGGTAAGGGGTTTTTCCCAGAACGCACCTCAGCCTCGGCGCGGGAAGCTTCGATCTCCTCCAGCATCAGCTCAAATTGCTCGATCTTCCGGTCAATCTTTTCCGAAGAAGCGCCATGCTGCCGATGGCGGAGCAGTTCCAACTGCGCGCGCAGAAGCCCGATTATAGAGTCGCGCTTGATGACTTCGGCTTCTTGGCTCTCAAGTTTCACCGCCTGTTCAGCGACGAGCGCGCGCAAAATAGATAGCTCGTCCTGACTGTTCAGCGGCGTTGTTTCCATGCCCGCATCCATAGCCGATTTGCGCCGGAAGCGCTAGCGTTATGCCCCGGATGTCCTTGCAAAATATAGCTTTTAACCCGTTCGACCGGGCGCGGAAGTCCACGCCGGTCGGCGCCAGTCGATCCCCTCAACAAGCATCGACAACTGAGCTTGCGTCAGATGCGCAACCCCATCCTTCGCCGTCGGCCAGGGAAAGTATCCGCGCTCCAAAATTTTGTAAAATAGGCAGAACCCTTGGCCATCCCACCATAAAAGTTTGATCCGATCAGCGCGTTTTCCGCGGAAGCCGAAGATTGCGCCGGAGCCCGGCGCCTCCTTAATGGCCGTCTCAACGAGCGCCGACAGTCCATCAATGCCACGCCGCATGTCGGTCACTCCGCAGGCCAGATAAACCCGCACATTTCCAGAAGGCCCGATCATGCGGCCTCCACACAAGCAACAAGCGACGATAGCATTTCGAGATCCATGTCCGCTGCAATTCTCAGTAAGCGGCCATTCCTCAAGACGATTTCAACGTCTTTGCATCTCGACCGGGCACCAATCCTCTTGGAACCGTCACTCACGCTCTCCGATGCTCCGATAAGCGACACCGGGATGAACGATGGGGTCTGTGGAGGGTTCAATTCGGGTGGCGCGAACTTCTTGCGCCAGGCGTATATCTGCTGCGGAAGGACGTCGTGCCGGCGCGCTACATCCGAAACGCTGCCATCCGCGCTGAACGCTTCCTGCAATATCGAAAGCTTCAGTTCAGTGGACCATCGACGTTGTCGCTCGGCACCCGTCAGGATCTCAACCTTGCCCATTCACACCCTGTTACGTCACAAATGAATCATCTGTGCCGTAACTTGCGCCAATCCCGCACCGAACCAAAATCCGCTCACCGGACGCTCACGTCTTCCCTCTGGCGCCCCGCGGTTTTGCGGGGCACAGAACAATGCGAACGTGTTCCAGCGCGCGGTGCCTCAGTGCAGATGTCTAGCCCTGGAACGCTGCGTAGCGACTAAGAAGAAGCTACCTGATCTGGCGCTGTCGAGCATGAGCGCCTGCCACGGCGTTTTCTATGTCGCGCTTATTCAAGTTGTAGGACGCCACGACGCTGCCCTCACATGGCGATGAGATCAAGACCCTCGCCCAATTCCCGCCGCGCAATTTCGACTACGCTGCGCTGGTGCGTGAACAATATCGTCTGAAATGTTTTGGAGGTAGACGCCAACGCCTTCAGTCCAGCCGCGGTGCGGTCATCGTCGAAGGTCTGGAAAATATCGTCAGCGATCAGCGGGATTGGCTCGTTCTTCAGGCAATAATCCTCAAGAAAAGCCAGGCGAAGCGCGAGATAGAGCTGATCACCGGTACCCTCGCTCAATCCACCTTTCACCGGCACCCTCTCTCCCGTCGGACGCTCCGCCATGAGATGAAGCACATCGTTTTCGCCATACTCCTGAACCAGCCGGCTGAATGCTCCACCGGTGAGCATCGAAAATGCGAGGCTTGCTCTGTTCATGACAGGATCGGTTTGCGTTTCACGAAAGGCCTCTATCGAACTTCCCAACACGCGTGCCGCGAGCTTCAGCACGACCCATTGGCGAGCAAGTTCCTTCGCCTCTTCTTCGGCCGAAAGGCGCTCGAACACGGCGTGCTCAGCGGTCTTTCCCGTTTCCAGCTCACGGCGCTGCCGCAGGTTTTCGGCCAGCCGCGCGGAGAGCTCACCGTACTCCTCGAAGTGGTTGGCATCGGCCTTCTGCAGACGTTCGATTTCCAATCCTGCTTTTGCGCGGTCGAAATCTGTCAACGACGCTCGAACAGCGTCTTCAGATTGCCCCTCCGCGTTTTCGGCGAAGCGCCTGCGGCTTGAAGAAAGCCTCTCTAGAGCTTCATTGCGTCGCTTTAGACGCCGGCGCGACTCGATGGGATTTTCAGCGTCAGGCAACCCTGAGGAAATGTCTTGAAGGTTTTCCTTCGCGTCTTGCAGGGCGGCGAAACACCGTTCGTAACGTGCGTTCGCCTGCGTGAGCTGTTCTTCTGTCGCACGTCGATGTCTATAGGAAGCCTCCGCGTCCTGCGCGCGCTCCTGCAATATGTCGACGGCCGCATCGGCAGAAAGGCCTGAGAGGTCCGCAGCGGCACTCCTTACGAGCTTAGCCGCGGTTGCCTCGAATGCAGCGATGTCTCGCTTCATCCCGTCGACCCGCCGTTGGCGGTTGTTCCGCTGCGCAACGATTTCGGGAACCTCGCGCCAGACTTCCAAAGCGGCTTCAATCATTTCAATCGTCGCGTTAAACGGCACCTTTAACAAGGCGGCTGCGTCAGAGAGTGTGCTTTGCCATTGCTCGATCGAAAGCCTAGCTCTCCGCTTTTGCTCATCCAGGTCATTGATCTTGTCCATCGCCGCGGAGCGTCTGATCTCTGAAGTGCGCCCTTGCTGCCAAAGCTCCGCCAGCCTGCTGAGGTGCCGATCCAGCGCACGGCCCAAGGCAACGGCGGGGAGATTTCCTGCCCCTTCGAAACCAGCCTCATCGCTAATAGATACCAGCGCGGGCAAAATCCGCTGCTCCGTCAGTCGAAGCTTCGTGACGTCGTCTTGCAACTCCAGCACCGCATGGCGTTGCCTTTCCAGCTCCGCGAGGGAGCGACGCCACTCAATCATCTGCCCAGTCGTTGAGGGTGAGACGGGCACACCGAGAAATAGCTGCGCGAGTTCGGATTGGGTTTGACGATGTGCCTCTTGTGCGACGGCTTCCGCCTGAACCGCATCATCCATGAGATGATCCTTCTCGGCCAGCTGTGCCTTAAGCTGACTGTGGCGAGCAACGCGCTCTGCTCCTGCAAACGCTAGATCGGCGAGCCTGTCGCTCTCGTTCATTGCAGCTTGCAATGCAAGGCCTGCGGCCGCAGTTGGAGCGTCCCGGTATTTGTCCCAGAGATTTTGCCTTGAACTTCGCGAATTGAGGATGTCGCTCCTCGTAACCAAGTACTCCGCTCGCTCCAGCCCGTCTATTTCGCGAATGATGTTTTGCCGCTCGTCCTGGACCGAATTCAAACGTGACATGGCATCGCGGATGCCTGTCGCAGCTTGATCCTCCAGCTTCCGCAATTCCGACAATGCATTCAGGTCAGGCAATGGGGCGGCTAATACCGCGTCGAGGTCGTCGACGCTGGGAACGAGCCGCGCCGTCGCCTCCGAAAGGTCCGCCGTCGTGCGGGCGAGCTTCACGGTCAGCAAATCGATCTTGTCGATCTCCGCAAAGGTGGGCTGAATTGCCACCAGGCGTTCAGTGAAGAATTTCGGGTCGATCGAGGAGCCGGGGCGTTGGTTTCTCTCCAACTCATTCAGATATTGGGTTTCTTCACTGAGCTGTTTGTCCAAGGCGGTGAGCGATCGGCTCAGTTCTCGACCTTCCATCGTGAGCGCTCTCAGTAGCGCGAGATTTGCGTCTGTGGGCTGCTGGTCAGCCAACGACTTATCGTTTGTGTCGATACCCAACCGCTTGCCCAACTGGCCAAGTCTAGCTTCGAATTCTTGAGCCTCAGCGATGACACGCGGCAAATCTTCCCTCGCCTTGAGGTAGATACCCTTATCCGCGTAAAGTTGCCGGATATGCGCGGCAGCTTCACGGATCTCGTCATTCACCGTGCTTGCCGCGAGCGTATCCACCAACCGTGACACTTGCTCCTGTAGAGACGAAACGGTTTGCTCAGCCTCCTGATGAGATGCGAGAGCAGCGTCCAGCTTCGGTTCCACGCTGGCTGGCACATGCTCCAGATCAGAAAAACCTTCCAAGGCATTGACGTCGAGATCAATTTCTCGCAGCAGCGGCTCGAGCGAACGTCGCAGTGTCAGTGCGTGCAGATTCAGTTTGACTTGTGTCCGTCGAGCATGAATTTCGGCGAGCTCCCGTTCCAGGTGGGTCGCCTCTTCTATCAGCTTTTTCCAGTCGCCCGCGCGAAGCTCATGCAACTTCTCAAGTCTGCGAGCATCATCATGCCTGTCCAACGCCTGGTAGAACAGTCGTTCCTTGGACCGTCGCTGAGCGAAGATATTTTCGGCTTCAGCATCGAGAGACACTCTCAGACTGCTCAATCCGGTCAGCCCGGAAGCAGCCGAGAACAGTAAACTTCCGATCTCTCCGTCATGCTCGAGCATTTCCACACCACCGGCTCGGAGGCGATCCGAGTCCAAGCCGAATGCTCTTTCGAACACGGTTCTGTCCACGGCGCCCAGAAATGGCTGCAGTGCATCCTCGGAGAGCGAGCGCTCGTCATCGGAGTTGTCGAGAAGCGTGTTCTTTCGACCGCGTCGGCGACGGAAGGCGAGCTCGCTCCCGTTGCGAGACGAGAGCGAAGCCCCAACACGAAGGGTCGTCGCGTCATGAAGATGGTCGTCCCTCGCAACATGCGGGAAGCCGAAGAGCAAATCCGACATCGAGCGGAGCGCAGAGGACTTTCCCGCCTCGTTCGGTCCATAAATCAGATGCAGCCTCGCGTTTTGCCGAAAAGGAAGGACCTTGTTGGTCAGGGATCCATATCGGATGATGTCGAGCGTATCGAATCGCATTCACAGACCCATCTCAGTGCGGGCGAAAAGCAATTGCTTCGCCTCCTCGAGCAGTGCCTCGGCACTCACTTCCAACGGCGATTCATCTGCAGCGGCTCCCCCCGGCAGCTTTATTGCGATCGAGGATATCAGGGCTTGCGCCTCGAGCAGGAGTTCCTTCCGGTCGTCTGCAAGACTGACGAGCTGCCTGAGATCCAGTCCAGCATGTGCATCGCCGCTCGGTTTTTCTTGCAACCCTGTCGAAAGCCGGACTTCTAGTTTCTCAAGCCAGATATTTTCGTGCGCACGATGAAGCGAGGCCTGGATCTCGTCCCGCCACTGATGCCGATTGACGACGAAATTGCTCTGTAGCTCAGAATGACCACTCAATCGGACGCGAACTGCAAGCGGCCTTCCCTCGCCTTCGTCCGCGCAGGTTCTACCGGCTCGCTCCACCATCTGCAGGATATCAATCATGCTGTGGTGCGGTTCGAGCATTGCCTTCACTTCACAGAAGCGCGCACCATCCACGATGATCCGCTCGTACTCCACGTGACTATCTCCGACAGTCACGAGCACGGCGCCTTTCGCACCGACCTCTCGAACGCTGCGCCCCTGAAGATTTCCGGGAAAGATGACCGGCGGATCGGCAGAAACTTCCTCGAACTGATGAACGTGCCCGAGCGCCCAGTAATCGTAACCACGTGACCGGAGATCGTCGACAGAACAGGGAGCATAAGGGGCATGCGGCTCTCGTCCCGAAAGAGAGGTGTGGAGAACGCCTATATTGAACCACCCTTGTTCCCGCCGCGGGTATCCGATCGCGAGGTTCTCGGTCGCTGATCGCTCGACGAAGCCTTGTCCATGCAACGCGACCTTGAGGCTATCGATCCGGAATGTCCCTGGACGATTTGTCGGAAACTCAAAAACGTTGTCGGGAAGTGTGATCGTTTTCGTGACGACGCTTACCGCATCATGGTTTCCGCGCAGAAGATAAACGGGAATTCCCGCTCGTTGGAGCCGTGCCATTTCTCGGTTGAAGAACAAGCCTATTTTGTTGTCCTTCCAGTCGCCGTCGTAAATGTCGCCGGCGATGACGATGAAGTCGACGGCCAGGTCAATCGCCCTGCTGACGAGCGTAGAGAGAGCGTTCCTAGTCGCTTCAATGAACTGGGCAGCGACATCGGTATCCTTCGACGCCAACCCCAGCATGGGGCTCCCGAGGTGTAGATCGGCAGCATGGATAAAACGAAATGAGGACATGGCCACACTCTTCAGTTTTTAGAGACCTTCCTGAGTCTCCAGCAACAGAGTGTAGCAACGAATGTGCGGCCCGCGTCACGCGTCCACCCGTTCTCCACTGCCAATTGTTCGTGGACCGGTCGGCAAGGTAGGGCGCGCCGTTCGGTGGCAGATGGAAGGAAACGGCAAAGACCGCGGTCACATGGCGGGCATTTATGTTAAACAAGTCGACTTTATTTCTATCGCAGAACGTCCAGTCCCTTACGCTCAACGAGATCAAGAATCTTGATGGCGGTGCTGCTTGGTTTTTTATTACCTTGCTCCCATGCGGCAACAGTAACTTTCTTAACATTGAGAAAGCTGGCAAACACAGCCTGGCTAGCCTTTGTTTGAGGCTCCAATCCTCTTAATTTCCTCGGGAGAATAGTCACGTAAAAGAGGAAGGCAAAGTGCGTCGAACTCCCTCATCGTCACGTCGTCGACGAAGCCTGCCTCATGCAGGCTGGCCGCAGACTTATGTACGTTCTTCAGAATCCGGCTCATGACACGTAATCTCCAATATCGTCGTCTTTTTAATCATCTCAGAGAGCTCTTTGTCGTCGGCGAGCACGTAAACATCACACAGCTATTCGAAGGGCTTCCTTCTCCTTCTTTGTGATGTTGTCGGCCTCATTTTTCGCGAATCCGTGAACAAAAATAAGCCGATGGCCAACGGTAGTTCGAAAACTTCCCTGTTTACCAAAGATTTGCAATCTCAACGGCTCTTGGACGTGCAATTATGAAGCGTATGGGTCGACATTTCATCCACAATTCTCAATCCGTGCGTCCGTCGACCCGACGGGTTTTTCCGCCTGTCCTGCGCGCTGACCGCTTTCTTCGTTCATCACGGTGCACGTGGTGCCATCTGCAGGCACACCCTCTTCGCCTTCAGTTGGCGTAGCTACGCTGTGATCTGGAACCCGGAGGGTATCGCCTCAGGAGATGCCACTTCCACTTCGACAGCAACGACCGACGCGCCGGGCGGTCCGTTCCAGAATTCCTTCAACATCGCCGATACGGCCGTCTCCGGGCCGGCAATGAGCGCTTTCACGGATCCATCACCTTCGTTGCGGACCCAGCCCACCAGACCGAGCTGTTCAGCCCGGGCGCGTGTCCAGACGCGAAAACTGACGCCCTGGACCCGACCGGATATCCGCACCAACGCTGCCTTCCGATCCTTCCCCATGCTCGCCTCCATTCGCGTGCCTTGTAGGCAATCTGGAACAGTGGGAGAGAATTCAAGCACGGTCTGTCCCGCAGCATACGACAATCGTTGGGCGTCACCCAGATATCGCGCGATTTCAACGCCATATCCCCCTCGAGCCGCTGGCGCAAATCAAACGGCGCACTATACTCACAATTGCATCAACGTGAAGGGATCTCGATCATGCGCAGGCTTATCGCAGTGACTTCAGTCCTCGTCCTCAGTTTCGCTGGTTCGGCCTTTGCGCAAGCGAATATGGGCATGGACAGCAGCGGCCGCTTCGACGGATCGCCGCCGCTCGGGACTTCCCGCGAAGACGAGGCACCGAGCGGTGGATTCGCGATACCGTTCGACACGTTCCAGACCGGCAGTACGACGGGGTCCGGTAATATACAATGGACGCAATGCCCGCCACAGCGCCGTGGGGTCCAAGGCAACAGCCAAGCTTGCCTTGAAAGGAACTGAAGCAAACCTTGCAGCCGCCGCGAGCCTGCTTCCAGGTTCGCGGGTCTGCCATTTCTGTGCTAGGGGAACCGCGCAACGCGAGGCACGACAGACATGCTCCCCTGGATTCAACTTGATTCCGCCCCCATTCCCGGAGAAAGCGGCGAATTGCGCCTCAAGCGGCGAGGCAGCGAATTCTCGATCATGCTGGGCTCGAACGAGCTGATGAACAACCGCCTGAGCGGCTCCGAGGAGGCGCTCGCGACGCTTTCCCATGAAAAGATCAAGGGGCGCGCGCGTCCGAATGTCCTGATCGGCGGTCTCGGAATGGGTTTCACGTTGCGTGCTGCCCTTTCCGTTTTGCCACAAGAATCATCGATCATCGTTGCCGAACTCGTACCGGCGGTGGTGCAATGGGCGCGTGGCCCGATGTCAGAAGTATTTCAGGGTTGCCTCGACGATCCACGCGTTGCCATTCACCAGGGCGACGTTGGCGAACTGGTGCGGCAAAGCAAGACGCAATTCGACGCCATCTTGCTTGACGTCGACAATGGGCCTGATGGCCTGACGCGACGCTCCAACGATCGTCTCTACGATTTTGCAGGCCTGCGGGCTGCACGCGATGCCCTGCGCCCCGGCGGCGTTCTCGCCGTCTGGTCATCAGGGCCGGATGCCGGTTTCACCCGGCGGCTTGGTGACTGCGGCTTGGACGTCGAGACGGTCAACACGCGCGCCAACGGCAAGCGCGGTGGCGCGCGTCACGTCATATGGCTCGCCGTCAAATAGTTCAGCTTGCCTGAACTCGACGCGCGGCTGCAATCGCGGTTGCGGCTCCAGAACGGAGCTGCTGCGTGTCGGCTCCGGCGATGACGAAATCGAAACCCATTTTCAACAGCTCGCCGGCCCGCTCGCCATTGCTGCCAAAGACGCAGGCGAATTTTCCGTGAGCCCGGCAACGGGCAATCAGATGCTTGAGAACGCCGTCGACCTGCGCCGTATCGGGTGCTACGTTCGCTCCATCTGACAGCGCTATCGACAAGTCGGACGGGCCGACGAAAATGCCGTCGATGCCGTCTACGCGCATGATTTCATCTGCGGCATCAAGGGCCGCGCGAGTCTCGATCATGGCAATCGCCACGGTCTGCTCGTTCGCGGTCGCAAGATATTTGGTGGCCGAAAGCCCCGTATGGTTCATCGCCAGGGTCGGCCCCCAGCTGCGCTCGCCGAGCGGTAGATACTTGGTGGCCTTCGCGAAGGCCTTCGCCTCCGACACCGAGTTGATCATCGGCGCAATGATGCCTGAGGCGCCCGCATCGAGAAGACGCGAGGCGGATGCGAAATCGCCGAGCGGAATGCGGGCGAGCACAGGCTTGCCGGCAAGCCTCCCCTGGCCAATTCCAACGGCAGCCGATCCGATATCCCAAACGCCATGCTGCATATCCAACACGACGGCATCAAACGCCTCCTGCGCCAGATGATTGACGAAGAGCGGATCGGGAATGCCGATCCAGGCGGATATCAATCCGCCTTCACCGCTTCTGATCCGCTTTGCGAAGCCGTCGATCGTCGTTGCGCCAGTCATCCCATGCTCCTTTCGCGGTTTAGCCAACCGCGCGCTGCTTTTGCTGATGAAATTCCTCGATGAAAGCCTTTTGAAGCAGGATGCCATCCCACTCGTCGGTAAAAAATGGTGAATCGTAAATCAGCGTATAGGGTCCGCGGTAACCTGCCGCCCGACACGCTTCCAGAGATTTGCCATAATCTGCCCTGTCGAGCCCTGATCCATTGAAGTCAGCCTTGGCGTGGCAAAGTTCCGCGC